>JBDHQL010000025.1:0-11993 GCA_039807035.1 Chthoniobacterales bacterium | reverse complement strand
AGCGGGAACGTCTTTTACGAGTTCCCCGACGGTTGTTTCTGACGTGATGTTTTGCATAATCGGGAGCGAGGCTAAACCCTTCAAATATGTATTTCAAGAACATCTTTGACTTGCGGGGCGGTGATATTTTGGTCATTGTTAAGTCCTCATGCGATTGAGTCGTTATTCCGATTATTTGGTTCGTGTTTTAATTCACGCGTCCCTGCGTAGTCCGGAGCGGGTCACGGTGAATGAAGTTGCGGAAGCGTTCGACATATCGCGTCATCATCTCGTGAAGGTCGTTCACGATCTTGGGCGTCATGGTTATCTCGTGACGCAACGCGGCGTGGGTGGGGGATTTACCTTGGCGTTACCTCCTCATGCGATTTTGCTGGGGGACGTGATTCGTCTGGGCGAGGAGGAAACGGTGATTAACTGCATGGATGGCCCGAATCACATCTGCCGCTTATCACCCGCGTGCCGCCTTAAGGGCATTTTGGATGAGGCTGCCGTGGCATTTTTTGATGTTTTAGATCGTTACACTCTTGCGGATTTGATGGAAAAATCCACGGCACTTCGAGAAGTTTTGAACCTCCGAGAGCCTTAAATTTCATGATGAATAAAATGGAAACAGCGACAGAAAGTTTGGAGGCCCATGCACCTCCGCGCAGTGCGATGCAAAAAATGCCCGGGCATTGGCTTTTGGCAAAAATGGGAAAGCGCGTTCTACGTCCGGGTGGATTGGAACTTACGCGTGCGATGTTGGAGCGTTTGGATGTGAAGCCGGATGATGCGGTGGTGGAATTTGCGCCCGGGCTGGGGGTAACGGCGAGGATGACCCTCGAGCGTCGGCCTGCAAGCTACACAGCCGTCGAGCGTGATGAAGAAGCGGCAGCGCAGGTGCAAAGTTATTTACGCGGGCCAACGCAGCGCATTCAGGTTGGCAGTGCGGAGAGTACAGGATTGCCTGACCGCTGTGCGACGGTGGTTTATGGCGAGGCGATGCTCACCATGCACGGGCCTCAGCAAAAGCTTGGCATTGCCCGCGAAGCCTTTCGTTTGTTGAAACCGGGTGGACGTTACGGGATTCACGAGCTGGCCGTTGTGCCGGATGATTTGTCGAATGACATTCAGGACGAAATCAGCCGCGAAATGTCACGGAGTATTCACGTGGGAGCGCGTCCGCTTACCATACGGGATTGGCGTGAGGTACTAAAAGAAGCGGGTTTTCGGGTGCAATTTGAGTCGAGAACTCCCATGCACTTGCTGAAGCTTGGACGTCTGATTGAAGACGAAGGATTGCTTCGCACGCTGCGGTTTATTTTTAATATCATGCGAACGCCCGATGCCCGCCATCGAGTGTTGTCCATGCGAAACGTCTTTCGTCGGCACCGTCAGCATCTTTCCGCCATCATGCTTGTCGCGATTAAACCGTAAGGCGTCGGGTTTGACCTGACGGGGCGTCCTCGAGGAAGATACGTCCTTTTCCATGCTCGCTTACTGGGTTCACAACCTTGATCCATTTGCTCTTCGCCTAGGCGAAACGTTTGGGATTCGTTGGTATGGGGTGGCCTATCTCGCGGCATTTGCGGCGGCATATTTTGTCTATTTGCGGCTGGCAAAGCGCGGGTTCTCGGTGATTCCGGCAGCGAAAGTTGGTGATTTTATCACGGGCTGTGCGGTCTTTGGCGTGCTCTTGGGAGGACGTCTTGGCTACATGCTGTTCTACGATTTTGAAGGATTCCTTCATAATCCGCTCTTGTTTTTTCGCGTTTGGGAAGGCGGCATGTCGGCACACGGAGGAATTCTCGGCGTGGTGCTTTACACCCTTTGGTATGCGTGGAAACACAATGTCAATTGGCCTGGTCTCGGTGACAATCTCGTGGTGGGTGCGCCTTTGGGATTGTTCTTCGGCCGCATGGCAAATTTTATCAATGGGGAACTTTACGGACGTCTTACGTCTGTGCCGTGGGCGATGAAATTCCCCAAGGAAATTTATGAGCTTCCTTTGGAAACGCAGCGGAATGTTCTCCAAGCGGCGCAGGAAGCGGCAGGAAGGCCGATAGATATTGAGGGCATCCTTGCGGTCGTGCCCCATTCTCCGGCTGTTAAAGATGCGGTGACGCCATTTCTCACGCCACGACATCCTTCGCAAATTTACGAAGGACTCTTGGAGGGACTTTTTCTTTTTGCGGTGTTGTGGCTTTTACGAACGAAGGTGCGTGTGGCTAACGGAGTGCTGACAGGCGTGTTTTTTGTCGGCTATGGAGTGTTGCGGAGCTTAGGAGAAATTTTTCGTCATCCGGACTCCGGCTATATTGGCGCCTTCACACGCGGGCAGTTCCTCTCCATTTTCCTCGTCGTGATTGGCGTGGCGTTTTGGATCGCGGCTTGGTTGCGTCCGTCGTATCCGACTTCCGAAGTTAAAGTCAGGAAATCTTGAGACTGTTCGCAAAATTTTTGCGTTATTGTGTGGCGATGGGAGCCTACGACTGGTAAGCGTTTTCGGCGGACACAATTTCTTCTCACATATTCTATGAGCAATTCTTCACCTCGTGCGTCCGCCGTAGCCGCCATTGCTGCGCGAAAAACGGAACATGCTTCCGTTAATTTCGTCGAAGAAACGCCGGAGACTGTTTTCGGGTCAAACACGTTCAGCCTTGCGGTGATGAAAGCCATGCTGAAGCCCGAAACGTTTGCGGCGGTTGAAAGCACGATTCACGAGGGAGAGCGGCTTCCATTGGGTGTGGCGGATGAAGTGGCGGAGGCCATGAAAAATTGGGCGGTGAGCCGAGGGGCGACGCATTATGCGCATGTGTTTTATCCGCTTACCGGTGCCACGGCGGAGAAGCATGATTCCTTTTACGATCCGAGTGAGGATGGGGGGGCGGCCATTTCCAAGTTTAAGGGCAAGACTCTCATTCAAGGCGAGCCGGATGCCTCTTCTTTTCCATCCGGTGGCCTGCGTGCCACACATTCCGCCCGTGGTTATACGGCGTGGGATGCCACGAGTCCGGCCTACATTGTCGAGAGTGCCAATGGCATCACCCTGTGCATTCCCACGTCTTTTGTGTCATGGACGGGAGAAGCCCTCGACACCAAAACGCCGTTGTTAAAATCGCGTCAGGCGTTGGATAAACAGGCGCAGCGAATTTTGAAGCTTTTCGGGCATAAAGAAATTGCCCAAGTGCATGCCACGGCAGGGCCCGAGCAGGAGTATTTTCTTATTGATAAAATATTTTTCTATGCGCGACCCGATTTGCTTTCGGCAGGGCGCACTCTTTTTGGTGCACCTCCGCCTAAGGGTCAGGAGTTTGAGGATCATTATTTCGGACTCATTCCCGATCGTGTCATGGCGTTTATGTTCGAGGTGGATCGCGAGTTATTTAAGCTCGGGATTCCGGCTAAGACGCGGCACAACGAAGTGGCGCCCGGGCAATTTGAAATTGCCCCGCTTTTTGAATCCGCCAATCTCGCTGCGGACCATCAACAGACCACAATGGCGGTGCTTAAAAAGACGGCGGATAAACATGGTCTTGCTTGTCTCTTGCATGAGAAGCCTTTTGCGGGAGTCAATGGCTCGGGCAAACATGTCAACTGGTCCCTCGGCAATTCCACGCAAGGCAATCTCCTTGACCCCGGTGAAACTCCGCATGAAAACGCGCAATTTTTAGTCTTTGCAGGTGCTGTGCTTCGCGCCGTGCATAAATTTTCCGCCTTACTGCGTGCGAGTGTCGCCACCGCAGGAAACGATCATCGCCTTGGTGCCAACGAAGCACCGCCCGCCATCGTTTCCATACATCTCGGCGATCAGCTTGCGGATGTCTTTGAGCAAATTCGTGCCGGAGGAGCGACAACCTCGAAACAACGTGGAACGCTTAAAATCGGTGTGGATATTTTGCCGGAGCTTCCCAAGGACGCCGGGGATCGCAATCGCACCTCGTCGTTTGCTTTTAATGGCAATCGTTTTGAATTTCGCGCCGTGGGAGCAAATCAATCTGTCGCGGCTCCCATAACTGTCTTGAACACGATTCTTGCGGAGTCGCTCGATTATCTCGCGGGCCGACTTGAAGGAGCCACGGACCTCAACCGCGCCATCCAAGAAGTTCTTAAAGAAATCGTAGATAAACACGGGCAAATTATTTTTGGCGGGGATGGGTATTCCGAAGCGTGGCATGCGGAAGCGGCGGATCGTGGATTACCGAATCTCAAAACGACGGCGGATGCTCTTCCAGCCTTAATTGCACCGGAGGTTGTGGATTTATTTGAAAAATATGGCGTTCTCACGGAAGCCGAACTTAAAGGCCGCTATCTCGTGCAATGCGATCAATATGTAAAGCACGTCAATGTTGAGGCGAAGCTCGTCGAAGAGATTGCGCAGACTAAAATTTTTCCCGTTGCAGCAGCGTATGCGTCCAGTCTGGCGGAGGGTGAGAGTCGGCTCAATGCGGCGGGTGTTGCATCGGGGCGGGTGACTTTGGAAAAAGTGGCGTCACTTGTGGCGCAACTGGAAGGCGATCTTTCGGCACTTTATGAAGCGCATAAGGCAGCGGCGGAAGTGGAAGATTGGACCTTTAAGGTTTTACCCGCCATGGCGAAAGTGCGTGTGACAGTGGATGAATTGGAAGGGCTGCTTCCGGATGAATTGTGGCCGTTGCCAACTTATCAGGAGATGCTTTTTATTAAATAGGGGGGCGAAGGGAGGGGTGGGGACGGACAGGACGGATAGGACAGACTTGGCGGAGGTGTTTGGAGGGACTATCTCCTGCTATATTTTTCCCTTTATTAGAAGGTCACCTGCGTGCCGATGTAGGCGATGTTTTGTGTGTAATCGCGCATTTGCACGGTGTCGCTGGACATGCTGGTGGTGAAGGTATAGCCGGCTAGTAACGACCACATGCGATTGATGGCAAATGTGGCGTTGAGTCCGGTGTTGAAGACATTCGCGGTGAAATCCGGGGAAACCTCAACACCATTTACGACGCTATCCGGTTGGTCGTAGAAATTGTTTTGGTAATTGAAAAACAAGCTGGCACTGATGCGGCGCGTAAATTGATGGGCGGCATTTAAGCCCAGTAAAAATTGCTGACCTTGGTTGTAATTGCTCAATCCGGAAGCCGTAGTTCCATAGCGGGATTGGAGGCCGACTGTCGTTCCTTTGCCGACGGCGTAGTTGGCACTTAATTGTGCAAAGGGGCCGATATAAGTGTTGTCAGAGCTGCTCCCCTGGGCACCGGTGACCGGATTCTGATTGAAGCGTTGTTCCGCGCCCGCTCGGAGCATCACACTCGCTCGGGGATTTAAGGTGTGGTCAAAGCCGAGGAGTGCGTAGTTGCCGATGCTGTTAAGGTTGTTGGGCTGGTAATAGCTTCGGGTATCAAAGCGATATTCTGCGACCAACTTGGTGGTTGGTTTCCAGAGGAATTGGAACTGCTGGGAAACCGTTTGCTCCACACGGCCTTGGCTATCATTGTAATCCTGATCCGCAAAGTAGTAGATGCGCGGGTTGTAGGAAGTCACCGTGGAGAACTTGGGCATCCATCGGTAAGTGGCTCCAAAAACGGAGTCGCTCAGGATGTAGCTTCCTTGAAAGGAATTGGGTGCGCCGGGTGTGGCGTAATCGCCTGCTGATAGCAATCCGGTACTTGTGGAAAAGGAAAGATCAAGCTTGGGAGTTGCCGCATAATTTGCACCGATGACGAGATAAACTGTTGGGAAGAGGCCATCATTACTCAGCCCTTCTTTATTGTAATAGTAGGTCAACCCTGCTGAGAGGGAGGTGTTTAATTCCAAGCGCGGCGAGCCAAAGTCATAAGAAATGCCGCCCGAAATCTGCGTGTACATACTCGCTACGCCATTGTCTTGCTGCGTGTTCACGTTGCTGTTGTAGCCTTCGTAAATCGCAAAGCTAATGCGATAAGGACGCTTGGAAAAAATTCCTTCTCCGATATCAGGTGCGGGGAGAACGTCATCGCCGCCTACTGTCTCAAAGACAGGCATATTGGCCTGGTTGCCTGTGGGAGCATGGGTCTTCACAGGTGTTTGCACCGGTGCTTTTTTCTCTGTATAAACTTGCGCTGATCCACTATCGCGCACGGGATAGGAATACCGAAAGTTAGAAGGTTTCGGCGTTTCTGCGGAGGGCGTAGCCGAGGCGGCTTGTTGCTCGAGAATTCCGACGGGAGGTGGAGTGGTCGGTGCGACGGTTGCTGGTGACTCTTGGCTTTGGGCAATAGGCATCCACGTTAGAGTAGCGGCGGCAACCATCCAATAGGGAACGGATGGTGTAAATTTCACAGTTGCGATACTTTAGTGGAGTTTCCCAGAGCTCTGCAAGTCTTTTGTACTTCAAAACGAACTTCAAAATATCCCAATGTCCATTGCCGGCAGCTATCTGAGTTTGTAGCAGCGGCACTCTGCTGCCGCTTCATTGGCGAATTTGCGTGGCCGCACGCGCTACTTACCGTAAATTGTACAAATGGATGCGACCATTTTATCTCCCGACGTTGCCGAGATGCGGCGCAATTATACGCGGGATGGTTTGCGACGAGGCAACCTCACGCCGGAACCCGTTGCGCAATTTCGTCAATGGTTTGAGGAAGCCGTTAAAGCCGAACTTCTCGAACCAAATGCGATGGTATTGGCGACGACAGACGGTACGCGTCCCAGCTCGCGCACGGTTTTGCTGAAAGCTTTTGACGAGCGGGGCTTCGTTTTTTTTACCAATTACGAGAGTCGTAAAGCACATGACATCGCGATCAATCCCCACGTGAGTTTGCTTTTTCCATGGTATCCGCTGGAACGTCAGGTCGGCATTCTTGGCGTTGCGGAGCGCATTAGTGCCGCAGAGTCTCTAGCTGATTTTGCTTCGCGTCCGCAGGGCAGCCGCCTGGGTGCATGGGTGTCGCATCAAAGTTCCATCATTTCCTCGCGAAAACTTTTGGAAATGAAATGGCAGGAAATAAAGCACAAGTTTCAGCGTGGAGAAATTCCGCTACCTTCATTTTGGGGCGGTTTTCGCGTGGTGCCGCATGAGGTTGAATTTTGGCAGGGCCGTGAAAATCGCCTCCATGATCGCTTTCGTTACTCGCGGAAAATGGGCATTGCAGACTGGAGCATCGAACGCCTCGCGCCGTGAGATTGTCATTTTACTTCGATTTCGCAAGAGGTGGCGGCGTCGCTTGGCGGCGCATGGAATGAAAAACACCTCCGGTGGTGAACGCGGACCATCCGGCAACAAGCCAGCGAAGCGTTGCAACGGCGAGCCAAAGTGCCCATGCGAGCATGGCGAGGCGATACCACCAAATGGAGACCGAGTAGATGGAGGGTTGTGGGAGTTCTCTCCCGCTGCGTGCGAGATACCATTGGAGGCGTTCGCTTGTGGAACCATTGCCGGTGATGAACATTTCGGGCGAGCCAAGGAGCCCGGCACCCACGGCGTGAATTAAAAAGCCAAGGGCAACAACCGTTGCCAGAATTAGGAAAATTTGCACCAAATTGTAAAAGAATGGCTGGAGTTTTTGGAATGAGGAATGCCTACGCCACACCAAAAGGAGGAAAAGCCAGGCAATCACGCCGAGAGCTTCGGGTAGGGAAATTTGGGTGAGCCCCAACCCGAGAAGAACCCACGTGAATGTGCGCAGCGGACTAAATTTCAAACGTCCAAGAAAAAGAGCCGCAAGAAGTGACACCGCAAGAATGCTCCAAAAACGTACCGCCGGACCTTGCTGCGGGCCGCTTGCCCAAAGAACCCAGCGATTTGGCGGCACGGTAAGACTGGTTTCCACATTGGCACTTTCGAGGGGCAGAGCGAGGGCATCCACCGAAGAGCGGGAGGTGAGAGTTTGTGGCGTTCGCCATTCGATAAGAATGCCTTGCTTCCCCGGATGGAGAGGAATGGTGAGGCGTCCATTTTCAAGGCGGGGTGGGATGGACTTTCCGGAAATTCGTAGGGCGTTAATTTGCGCATTGACGGGGAGAGAGACTAGAAAATCTTCGCCGAGGCTGCTGGTGAGGTCCAGATTGAGGGTTGATAAAAGCTGACGGTCACCCAGGGCCACATCGTGTTGCACGCGATGAATGGTAATGGTTGGGCCGGGCACGGGGGAAAGGCGACTGATAGCAATGTTTGCCGATTCGCCCGGCCACGGACGCCAAAGTGGCGTGAGTTGTGGTGTGCCTTCTTGAAGCAGGGGTGGAACGCCCTCGAGTTTGATATTCCAAATCGGAGAGGCAAGGAGGGACCATTGCTCCACCCATGTGTCGTCGCTGCGAGAATGGAGGGCAATGCGATCGGAATGTGTCAGCTCACTTTCCCATGTAATTTGTGCGTCATTGGCACGGAATCGAACATCTGCCGCACCGGCGATGATGGGGATATTTGACGAAAGCATTTTTTCTCCGGCGAGGAGTGGGATGCGGAGGGCGATGGCTTTGCCAAGCGGAGTAAGGCGACGCACCGTCGTGCGAACTTGCCAGACGAGACCGAGTTCTATTTGACGTTCGACGACAGCGAGGGTGTCGAAATTCTGACGGTCATAGCCGACTTCCACATCATGAGTCGCAACGCTGTTTTGTTGGCGCGAGAAGAAAACTTGGTCGTCAGGGGCACCATTGGAATCCACGCCGCCGATGCTCCAGCCTGGCGCGTTAATTTGGACATGATGAGGTTTCAGGAGAAACGTCCATTCCCACTGCGCGGCATCACCGAGGAGACCTTGGGTTTTGATGGCATGGACTCCGGGCGAAAGGGCAACCCAGAGGTAGTTGTCGCTTCGGCGCAGTGCCGTGGCGGGCTTGCCATCCACCGTGACAGAAACCGGTGACCATGTCGGGAACCGCCCTGGAAGCGGAACGGCGGCGAAGGTTGCGGTGTGAATTTGAGATTCGATGACAAGGAGGTTATTGGTGATTGTCAGGGTGGCCTGCGGAATATCGGCGGTTAATGCAGGCAGGTCTTTTTCGAGAAGGCGTTCTCGAAGAGTTGTGAGCGTCGCGTGATCGGGGAATTCCGCGCGGGATGTTGGGGCCATGAGAAAGAGGGAAAGAAGTAGGGTAGCGGGGCCGTGGAGAGAAGGGGTGCGGAGGCGGCGCATCCCAAGCATTGTAAGAATGAGCATGATAATCGTGGCAACGCGTAGGAGGCTGAGCAGACGTTCGGCTACGGCGGGAATGAGGATGAGTCGGATTTGTTGTGATTCCGAAACCGGCCCGTTCCACCCAAAACGAATTTGCTGGCCCAAGCGGTTAGGGATGCCCGGGCCGGTTTGTATGCGGGCTTTAGCATCATAGAGGAGATTTTGATTTTGAGCGGACTCTACGGCTTTGTTGGGTTGGGGTGCCTGACGGCTCCCCGTCCCTGCGGTTTTTGCGCGGGTACGTTGTGGTGGTGCAGCTGCCACGGTTGCGGATTCGTCCATGAGAACACTCGCTTCACTGAGCGGAATATCCACTCTCGTTTCCTTTTGCCTGATGTCTAATTGAGGGTAAATCGCTTGCTGAATTTGTGCGGCGAGGAAGGGAACGATGACAAAAATAAAAGCGGTAACGGTTGCCCATTTCCAAACATTGACGACAGCCCGAAGGCGTCCGGCAGGAACGACGCGCAGAATGGCAATGGGTGCGAGCAGCGCAAGCCACCAAAGTTGGGGTGCATTCGGCTCGCGGAAGGAAAGAATCAACGCGATGGCGGCAATTAACGCCGCGCTCCATCCCGCCATGCGGTAGATGGCGAGAATAAAAATAAGGACGAGGAAAATATCGAGCAGTGACCAAGACGTCAGCCAGTCTCCCTTTGTCCAATCCGCCCCAAAGAGCGCGAATAGCCTCCAGCCGGATGGGAGGTTTAAGGTGGAAGAAAGGGAGTTGGCATCCGTTTGCCAGCCACTCGCCGAGAGCTTTGTCGTTTCGGGAATGCGCCCCGTGGCGACGAGAGAAATATCGCGCGAACGAATCTCCACACCAGGTGCCCCGGTCGCAGGATTGCGTGTAATGAGTTGGCCTATGTGGTCGCTGCTGACAGAACCAAGTTCTTGCTCAGGTGCAATATCAAGTCGCCAAATTTTTTGCCTTTGCCCTTGGATCGTGTCGCGAAAAGTCAAGCCGCCGCCGTTTTCGTCGAGCCAGAGTGCCCGCGTGATTTGAAGACCTTCCGGTGTTTGCTCGCCCGTGCCGCGAAGGCGTTCCTTAATTTCCAAGGGCGTTGCCGTGTTCCATTGATACACGGGAAGATTACGCCAATCGTCGGGGAAGGTTGTCATGGTGACATCTACTTGCGAAGCACCGAGAATTTCCGCGAGGCGAAGCGTGGGGTTGGCACGAAAGCCAAGCAGCATGGACGCCGAGGCGGGTTGTGCTTCGGGAGCAAAACGCATTTCGTGAATGTTGCGATTCATGAAAGCAGAAACATGCAGAGACCAACGACCGGCTCGCACTTGTACGCGTGTGTGCCCAGCTTCATCCACGGCCACGGGCAGCGGACAATTCACGGAAGAAACACTCCACCCCTGAGGCACAATCGTTCCGAGATCGGCTTCACGACTGGCACCGGAGACGACCAGTTCGATGTTGGCATGAAACCACAGCGGAATGTTGTCCTCCAAAATGGCATAAAAATTTACCGTGAGCGAATCCGGCCCGGTAGCTTCTTCGGGTGCCGCATCACGTTTAAGCCAGAGACGTCCGCTCGCGTCCCACAGCGGTGCAGGAATAGCTTGTCCGTTGATTTCAAGACGGATAATTCCTGTTTCTTGAGGAATAGAAATATATTGCGGCATGGCGTTCCAAGCGAGATGCCCGGTGATTTCATGAGTGCCAGGTAAAAGAAAAACGCTGGGAACATTCTCGCGTGATAAGACGGCGAGAGAGCGTGCGGAGGATGTCACGGTTGTCGGCCAAAGCTTCACGCTTTGCGGAAGCGAAACCCACGACGGGCTGTAAACGGTGACGTTTTGTCGAAACGTCAGTCCTTGGTCATCGGCAGATAAGACAAGCTCGGAGGGCCAGAAAGTGAGAGGTGCCGAAGCGTTGGAAAAAAGCGTGGGGCTGTGAAGTAGAGCCTCGTCATTCCATGTCGCCCATGTCTCCCATGGTTGTAGTGGTGCCGGAACACGAAGGCCTTCTGCACGAGTTGCCGTTTGTGCAAAAACTTCCGTTGTCAAAATTACCAGCGTAAGAGCGATGAGAGAAAGGAGGCGATTCATGGTGGGAATGAGGAATAAGAACACGCGCCTCCGAGGTTTTCAAGGGAGTAGCGGACGGAGACACCGGCGCACGATATTGACAACCAACCAACCAGATGGTTGGGTGATTAAATGAAAACCATCGGGATATTCGAAGCCAAAACCTGCTTTTCCCAGCTTTGCGACGCGGTGGTGGCAAGTGGGAATCCGGTTCTGGTGCAACGTCGGGGGAAGCCGGTGGTATTGATCGCGCCACCGCCTGCCGAACAGAATTCGGGGCGGGAAGACATTTACACCGCATGGAAACGCTGGCAAAAACGGGAAACTAGGAGTACCACGGACTTTCCTGAAGTGTGGAAAATGCGGACGGACAAGACAACGCTGCCCTGTTGATTTGAGATGAAGTATCTGCTGGACACGTCGGTTTTTTCACAGCCGTTGCGTCGGAAACCGGTGGAAGCCGCGCTTTGGCACTGGAAAGAACGTGGCGACTCAGCGTGCCGCGTCTCGATCGTTACGGTTGCGGAAGTGGAATGGGGACTTCATTTTGAGAATCGTAAGCAACGATGGCAAAGGTATACGCACCTGTTGCAGGGTCGCCTAGAATGCCTCAACACCGACGAAGATGTCTGGCGACAATTCGCTCAAATGAAAGCTCGGCAGCGGCGGCTGGGGCTTGCTGTGGCGGATTTGGATTTGCTAATCGCAGCCACGGCGCGGATTCACCACTTGACGGTCGCCACGTTGAACGCCGGAGATTTTGCCAGAATTGAAGGCAGTTCTTGGGAAGACTGGCCCGGTTAAATTATCCTCGTCAGCAGCGGGCGGTATCCA
>JBDHQL010000024.1:0-12070 GCA_039807035.1 Chthoniobacterales bacterium | reverse complement strand
CGTCGGCGGACACGTCGGCTGAATGATGAACACATCGCGTCCACGGATGTTCTCATTGATGCGCACAAAGCTCTCACCATCGGGAAACGTCGTGACGGTGGTATCCACGAGAGAGACGCCAATGTAGTCGGCAATTTCTTGAGCTAACTTCGGGTGGGCGGACCCGGTGAGTAATTTCATTTCAAATTTTTCGCGGGGCATGAGGCTGATAGGTTCGGCGACCTTGGGGGCGTCTTGCAATTGCAAAAACCCCGCAGCCCGTGAAATAATCCGCTTTGTGAGTTTACAAGTCGTATCCCGCTCCACGCCGCAAGACATTTTGGCA
Source organism: Chthoniobacterales bacterium (assembly GCA_039807035.1). Lineage (GTDB taxonomy): Bacteria > Verrucomicrobiota > Verrucomicrobiia > Chthoniobacterales > JACTMZ01 > JACTMZ01. The sequence goes on along the minus strand of JBDHQL010000024.1, from coordinate 11,745 downwards.
CCTCTGGGGCTGCCTTTAACGTCAAAAGTCTCCGCTTTTGCGCGAGACATTGCGCCTGTTGATGACAAACGCCTCGAAACCATGGCGCGTCACGCACAGGCACTCACACGGCGCCATTTTGGGCGCACACTCCGGCTTTTTGCACCGCTCTATCTTTCCAACGAATGCATCAATAGCTGCACTTACTGCGGCTTCTCCCGCGAGAATCCCATCCTGCGCGTTACGCTTGAAGCAGAGCAAGTTCGAGCCGAAGCGCGACATCTCACGGCTCAGGGATTTCGCAACATCCTGCTCGTCGCTGGCGAACATCCGAAGTTCGTTTCCAATGGCTACCTTCAACATGTGATTCGCGCCCTCGCGCCGGACGTTCCCGCCCTCTCCCTCGAAGTCGCGCCGATGGAAACCGAAGACTACATTCCCCTCGTACAAGCAGGCGCGGAAGGGTTGACCGTTTATCAAGAAACCTACCACCGCCCGACCTATGCGAAGCTCCATGTGGCAGGGCCAAAAAAAGATTTCGATTGGCGCTTAGCGTGCCCGCAACGCGGCCATGATGCCGGGTTCCGCCGCATCGGCATCGGTGCTTTGTTTGGGTTGTGGGATTGGCGAGAGGAAGCGATTGCGCTCGCCGCGCATCTCGAACATTTGCTCCGCACTTGTTGGAAGGCCCACCTTACCGTGAGTCTTCCGCGCATCCGCCCCGCCGCAGGAGGCTTTCAACCGGAACATCCCCTCAGCGATCGTGATTTTGTACAATTGATTTGCGCCTTCCGCCTCCATTTTCCCCGCGTGGGACTTGTTCTCAGCACCCGCGAACCTGCCACCCTCCGCGATGCCATTGCACCACTCGGCATCACCGTGATAAGCGCCGGCAGCCACACCGAACCCGGCGGCTACACCGGTCAAGGCCGTGAAAATTTACATCTCACCGTGCGCGGACGCGCCCTCGCATGCGATACGCCGGATGATGCCTTAGCCACAGAGCAATTTTCCGCAGCCGACCACCGATCACCTGCGGAAGTTGCCACACGCTTGCGAGAACTCGGACTCGATCCCGTGTGGAAAGACTGGGATCATGCTATTCTTAATTCATGAAACTAATTCTCAACGGCACCGAGCGCGATGTCTGCGCCACGCAAGTAGAAAACTTAGTAAAAGAATTGGCTCTCCCACTTGCCGCCGCTCTCGTGGAGCATAATGGCACTGCACTCTTTCGCTCCGAATGGGCAACAACGCGTCTGCGCGAAGGCGATCGTTTAGAAATCATCCGCATGGTGGCTGGTGGATAATCGCGAATGTAACCGGCACAAACCTGCGCTGCGGCAGCGTATTCATCAACAAGCGCTATTAAACAAGCCTCCAAAAAAACAGACGGCGTATGCGAGGCAGTTGGATGAGGGCTACGAGCAGAATCATGATATTTCAACAGCACGCTACTCTGAGCGATTTCATAATAAGTAGGTCTGACCCCCTAGGAGGCTTTTTGGACGATGGCCTCGCTGCCCTCGACGCGTAACACGACAACAGAGGTTCCGGCCGCGAGGAATTCGCCCTCGGCACGCGCATCAAGCACTACGCCGTGAAACTCTGCGCGTCCGACGGGACGTAGCATCGAGAGTGCTTTTCCGCGATCACCGGCACGAATACCGGATTCTTTCGGCAATGACGCTCCACTCCCTAAAGAATCTCCTTCAGGCTGACTCGTCGTTAGTACTAAGCGACGGAAAAACGGAAGCTGTGGAAAAAATTGTGCGAGAAAATAGAGGATAATTCCCGAGAATCCTAGAGCCGTACCGAGGTTGGCGATGGGTTGGAGAAAAACGCCGAAGGACGGCCACTCCGGCGCATTGGGATAATAATCCACCATCGCCCACAGCAACGATCCAACCATCAACACGGCACCCGCAAGTGCCACCACCACGACTCCCGGAAAAAGCAACAACTCAACAAGCACCAAAATCACGCCGAGGGTAAACACAGCAATTACTTCCAAACCCGTAAGCCCGGCAATGTAATGCCCCGTAAAAAATAAAAGAAAACACATCGCCGCCAACACACCGGAAATGCCGAATCCGGAGGATTTGAATTCAATGTAAGTGCCAATAATACCACCCAGCAAAAACAGCGGTGCCAGCATCGTTACGATTAATGCCAAGCGCTCAAAACCACTTGGTTGAGCTTCCACAACGGTTCCCGTAAGGCCGGCATCTCGAACCAATGCCGCAATATTCGGCGCAATTCCTGCTGCCAACACAGACTTTCCCCCGATTTTTTTAACAGCTTCCTGAGCACTGAGGGTCAGAAGTTCTCCCGGCTTGCTCAACACCTGATTCCCAATTTTAACTTCTTTGTCCTTGTTGATAAACCCCTCGGCAATTTCCGGATTGTGTTGATTGCGCTCGGCGGCACTTCGAAAATAGCCCGAGTAGTAAGACACAATTTTAGCATTGAGGGTTTCAGGAATTTCTTGACCTTCGCTCATGACAGGTGCCGCGGCACCAATAGCACTCACGGGCGCCATCCAAATTTGTTTTGTTCCCAGCGCAATCAGTGCTCCCGCGGAACCCGCATTGGGATTCACATAGGTCAATGTCGGCACCTCTACTTTGAGTAATGCCTGCAAAATATCTACCCCCGCGCCCAACTCTCCGCCCGGCGTGTCCATATCGAGAATAAAAGCAGACGCCTTCGCAGCTTCCCCCATTTTGAGAATCCGTCGGATAAAATAAAACTGCGCCTTGGAAACTTCGCCCTTGAGCGGCAGCACCACGACCGCACCTTCCGGAATGTTGCCCGTTAAAGGCGTCACCACAGAAAGAGGCTTGTCCTCTGCGGCATTGGCGGAGGACATGAAAAAAACTCCCGACAGGAAAAATAAAACCGTCAAAATAAATTTCATCGTGCTGCCACTCTTCCCCGTGTCGAACAGGTGCTCAAGTGCTTTGTGAAAATCCGCGTGCAAATTTGGCCGCCGCGCTACAATACCAATGACCAATGCCCCGCATTTCCGAAGAAACCATTGAACGTGTTGCCGCCGCGAATGACATCGTGGAGGTCATCAGTGCATATTTTCCGCTAAAGCGAGCAGGGAGTAGTTGGCGGGCGCGTTGTCCATTTCACCGCGAAAAAACGCCGTCATTTCACGTCAGTCCGCAAAAGCAAGCATACTACTGCTTCGGCTGCGGTGCCGGCGGAAGCGTATTCAAATTTGTCATGGAGTACGAGCGTGTGGATTTCGTCACCGCCGTTCGCCGCCTCGCTCAAAAAGCCGGCGTAACCGTCATGGAAGATACCGCGCAACCCGGTGATGATCAACGACGACACCTGCGCGATCGTCTGCTTGATCTTCACCGCGTCGCTGCCGAATGGTTTCAAAATAATCTCCTTCGTTTACCCCTTGGAAAAGGGGCGCGTGATTACCTCAAGTCACGGGCACTTACCGCCGAAATCGCTCGCACTTGGAAGCTCGGTTATGCTCCCGATCAGCGCGATGGCTTGCTGAATCACGCTCGTGACGCGGGATATGGAACGGAAGAATTGCGGGCAAGTGGTCTTTTTTACGGCGAGGAAGGCCAAGCACTTTCCGATCGTTTTCGGCAAAGACTCATGTTTCCTATTTGCAATGATTATGGCGAAATCATTGGCTTCAGCGGGCGTGTGCTCCCGCCCTCGGAAGACCCGGCAAAATACGTTAATTCCCCCGAAACGCCGATTTTTTCCAAGGGACGAACGCTCTTTGGTCTGCACTTAGCACGACGGCCTTTAGCAGACGCGGGAAAAGCCATTGTTTGCGAGGGGCAACTCGACCTCATTCGCATTGCAGAAAGCGGACTCCGTAACGTCGTGGCGCCGCAAGGCACGGCCTTTACCCCCGCGCAAGCGCGTCTGCTCAAACGCTACGTCGAGACAATTATTTTGTGCTTTGATTCCGACCGCGCCGGACGCACCGCCGTCGAACGCTCCCTTCCCATATTGCTCGCCGCAGGATTCGGTGTGCGTGTGGCGGCATTGCCGCCGGAGGAAGACCCCGATTCGCTCATCCGCAATCATGGGGCGGAAAATTTTCGCGCTTTAATAGATACTGCGCCCGATTATTTCGATTTTGCGCTCGAGGAAGCTCTCGCCCTCGGTGTGCTTGACGATGCTTCAGCCAAAGCAACTCTCGCTCGCAAACTCGCCACTTTCGCCGCCTCCCTCACCGATGCCGTCGCCCGCGAATCGCTTGCTTCGCGCCTTGCGCCTCGGCTGGCTATTTCTCCCAAAGCATTCCTCGCATCCATCCCCAAAAAACCTGTGCCGGTAGATGATTTAGACGAGGAAGAAAACGCTGCGCCGCAACAAACAGAGCCTGACCCCACCTTGCGCCTATTACTTCATGCGGCGCTGTCCGATTTAGAAACGCGTCAATGGCTCGCCTCCCAGGATATAAGCCTCCTTGCGGGCCGCGTAGGCTTCTCCATGCTCGAAAGCTGCCTACATGCCACCTTCGATCCTCAAGATTCGACAGCAAGTCATGCCTTCATGGCCGCACAACCCTTGGATGCGCAATCGGTTTTCGCGGCTCTCTTGCTGGCGCGTCCACCAAGTGTACCCCTTTCCATTGCCCAACAAAGTCTCCAAACCCTGCGCCTTCGCCAAATGCAATCTCAACGAGAAGCACTGACCGCAAAAATTCGACAATCAGGATTATCAACAGAGGAAGTTGTCCGGCTTCAGGCTGCAATAGTTGACATCACGAGGAAGATAAGAGATAATGCAGGGTCATCTTGACTCTGCGCCACCTGTTTCGGGGAGTTTTGCCGTTTAGTGAAACATGGGTGCGCGGCCCGCAAACCAATTAACTGTCTTCTATGGCCACCAAATCGAGCAAAAAGCCTGCAAAAAAATCCGTAATCGCGAAAGTTAAAAAAACACCTGCCACCAAGCAGAAAAAGGCCGCCAAAAAGCCATCACCGGCTTTTGCATCCAAGACCAAAAAGCCCGCGCCACGCAAAGCTTCCGCATCCAAAAAATCGGTCGCTAAAAAAACGGTCACAACAAAGAAGGCCGTTAGCAAAAAATCCGCTACCAAAAAAAAGCCCGCTACCAAAAAAAGCACTGCAGTTAAAAAATCTGCTCCCGCTAAAAAAGCGACCGCTACTAGAAAGCCTGCTCCCAAAAAAAAGATCATTCCCTCTAAAAAGGCTGCCGCAGTTAAAAAATCCGTCTCTGCTAAAAAGCCTGCTCCGGTCAAAAAATCTCCCAAAGAGAAGGCCAAGCCCGCCGGTAAAATCTCAAAGAAGAGCACGAAAGCCGCGAAACTAAAGCCAACAGCCACCCCTCCTGAAAAATCGGAACCCAAAGCACCTAAGTCGCGCAAAAAGCCGGCAACCGACACTCCGGAAAAAAGTGACCTATCTAAGCTCCAAGTTGCGGAACACCCCCCACAAAACACCGAGCAATTTATCGCCGAGAAAACGCGTGAGCTTATCAAACTTCGCAAAGACCAAGGCTACCTAACCTTCGATGACCTCGAAGAAAGCCTTCCCAATCATATCAATGATGCCGAAGTCATCGAAAAAATCATCGTTCGCCTGCGTGAAGTAGAAATTGAGCTCATCGAGCAGAGCGATATTGATACCGACAAAGCACCTCGCAAGGAAGACGACAAGGATGACAAAGACGATAAGGACGAAAAGGCGGAGAAGGACGACAAGGCCGATGGGCGCCTCGACATTCTCGATGACCCCGTACGCATGTATCTCAAGCAAATGGGGCAAGTGCCGCTGCTGACACGCGAGCAAGAAGTTGAAATTTCCAAACGTATCGAAGATGCGGAAATCAAAGTGCAGGAGATTGTGTGTCGCATGGGATTTGTGGCACGCGGGCACCTTGATCTCGCCCAAAAACTTCTCGAACAACGTGAGCGTTTTGACCGCGTGATCATGGATAAAAAAATTGAGAGTCGTGACCGCTACATGAAAGCTCTCCCTCGCCTCTGCGCCGCCGTAAAAACTCTCGCGCAAAAATTGGACCGCCTCTTTTCCGGCATGGCCAAACTCAAGAAACCTTCCGGCACTCAGGTGAAAACTTTTGAAAAGACACTCGTTGTCATTCGCTCCCATTATCCCAAGTTTTTCTACAAGCAGAAAATCACCGACGATTTCGTGCAAACAGCAGAGGACACACATCGCACCTTGCTCCACTTGCATGGGGAGCACACCAAACACGCCGCCCGTGCCAAGCGCAGTGCCGAAGCCAAAAAGAAAACGGCAGAACTCCACACACGCATTGTCGAAATTAGTCATCGTACATGGATGCAGCCCGACACGTTTCGCTCTTCCTACAGCGATCTTCGCCGCTGGCACCGCGCCGCGCACAAAGCCAAAACCGAAATGGTCGAAGCTAACCTGCGCCTCGTCATTTCCATTGCCAAAAAATACACCAACCGTGGCCTCTCCTTCCTCGATCTCATCCAAGAAGGAAACATGGGACTTATGAAAGCGGTGGAAAAATTTGAATACCGCCGCGGTTATAAATTCTCCACCTATGCCACATGGTGGATTCGCCAAGCCATTACTCGCTCCATCGCTGATCAAGCCCGAACTATCCGCATTCCGGTTCACATGATCGAAACCATCAACAAGCTCATCCGCGTGCAAAAACAGCTTGTGCAAGAATACGGACGCGAACCTTCCTCCGACGAAATTGCGGATGAAATCCAGCTCCCCGTCGAGCGCGTACGTGCCGTTCTTAAAATGGCGCAGACGCCTATTTCCCTGCAAATGCCCGTGGGCGATAGTGACGACACAAGTTTCGGCGATTTCATCGAAGATAAATCCGCTGAGAATCCTGCGGATAGTGCCGCCATTATTTTGCTCAAGGACAAAATTAAAGACGTGCTGGAGACCCTCACCGGACGCGAACGTTCTGTGTTGGAACAGCGCTTTGGTCTCGTGGATGGTTACCCGCGAACGCTCGAAGAAGTCGGCAAACAATTCAAAGTCACCCGCGAACGCATCCGTCAAATTGAAGCCAAAGCCCTCCGCAAAATGCGTCACCCCACCCGCCTCCGCCAACTTGATGGCTACTTAGAACACCGCGAGTTTTAATCCCTTTCCGCTTGCGCCATCCGGGCAACTTAGTCTTACGCTGAATCGAAGAACTCAAAAATCCCTGCGGTAATTTATCGCAGAGCCCTCTACTTTGGTAGGAAGGACACTGCAGAAATTAGCAAGAATGAGGAATTGCAAAAAAGGGCGAACAAGTTTTGACTGTCGGGTTCATTCCGTCTGCTGGCCCGACGCGGATGAGTGTCATGGATGCCCTGCATTACCACGCTATTTTTGAGGAATTTCAAATTCCCGGCTCCTATCTTGATAGCCGTCCTTACGGCTCGGGTCATATCAACGACACCTACGTCGTGAGTTTCAGTCAAGCTGGCACACGCGTTCGCTACATCATGCAACGCATCAATCATCTGGTATTTCGGAACCCGAAAGCGGTGATGGAAAATATCCTCCGCGTGACCGAGGAATTGCATCGTCGTTTGGAAGAGGACCAAGTTCCCGACACCTCGCGCCGTGCGTTGCGGGTGATTCCATCTCGGAAAGGGGTGCCTTTTGCCAATGACAAGGAAGGAAATTTTTGGCGGTGTTATGCTTTTATTGAGGGCGCGAAGACTTACGACATCATTCAAAATGCGACCCAGGCTTACGAGGCGGCGCGGGCGTTTGGAGAATTTCAAGGGATGGTTTCTGCGCTTCCCGGTGGGCGATTGCACGAAACGATTCCGAATTTTCATAACACGCGGTCGCGCTTTGATGCGTTGCAATCTGCGGTGGAAGCGGACTCGCGAGGGCGGCTGAAGGATGTTGGTGCGGAGTGGGATTTTATTCGCGCTCATGAATCGCTGGTGGATGTGCTGATTGATCTTCAAGCGCAGGGAAATATTCCCGAGCGCATCACGCACAATGACACGAAGCTGAACAATGTGATGATTGATGACACCACGGAAACCGGCATTTGCGTGATTGATCTCGATACGGTGATGCCGGGTTTGGCACTTTATGACTTTGGCGATATGGTGCGCACGGCGACGAGTCCGGCCTTGGAAGATGAAAAGGATTTATCGAAGGTGCGAATGCAAATGCCGATGTTTGAGGCGTTGGTTCGCGGGTATTTGTGCGGTGCCAAGGGATTTCTTACCGAAACCGAAATTGCGCATCTCGCCTTTTCAGGCAAGCTCATCACCTTGGAAATCGGGATTCGATTTTTGGCGGATTATTTATCGGGCGACACGTATTTCAAAATTAAGCGACCGGAGCATAATTTGGATCGCTGCCGAACGCAGTTGGCCTTAGTGCGGAGTATTGAGGAGCAGGAGGCGGCAATGAACGCGTTCGTTGAGCAGGAGGTTGCTAAAAAATAACCTTTTCTCGCGCCGGAAAATCAAAAGTGCTACTATCCGCGCCCTTAGCTAAAAAACTTTCCTTTTACAAACTTCATTCGATTCATGACTCCTATTAACTTTGCGGTACTCGGCCCCCACAATCGCGGTACGATTGCGCTTCACGCCCATCGTCCGGAAGAAGGTCTCAACTTGATTGCGCTTTGTGCAACCAATTTGGAGAAACTGGAAAAATATAAGGAAAAATGCGGGCCGGATTTGATCATGACGACGGATTACCGCGAGATCATGGCTAATCCCAAGGTGGACGCCGTGTTTGTTTGTACGCCGGATTATCTTCATGCCGAGCACGCCGTAGCGGCTCTCGAAGCGGGGAAGCATGTTTTTCTCGAAAAGCCCATGGCGATTACGATTGAGGACTGCGATCGCATTCTTGCAGCAGCGAAAAAAAGCAAAGGCAGACTTTTTGTCGGCCACAATATGCGTTACTTCCCGGTGATGCAGAAGATGCGCGAGCTGATTGAGCAAGGACGCATTGGGCGCGTGGAGGCAATTTGGTGCCGTCATTTTGTCAACTATGGCGGCGACGCTTATTTCAAAGATTGGCATTCGGAGCGTCGCTACACGACGAGCCTCCTGCTGCAAAAAGGAGCGCACGACATTGACATCATTCACTACCTCGCCGGAAGTCATACCAAACGCGTGATCGGCATGGGTAAGCTGAGCGTCTATAATGAAGTCACTGATCGTCGCGCACCGGATGAGCCCGGAGTGTTCACGTTCATCGCAGAACATTGGCCGCCGCTGAGTCAGAAAAAATTGAGCCCTATCATTGATGTCGAAGACCACAGCATGATCATGATGCAGCTGGCCAATGGCGTACAGGCGTCCTACATGCAATGCCATTACACGCCGGATAGCTCGCGCAATTACACGGTGATTGGCACGGAGGGCCGTATTGAAAATTATGGCGATCATTCTTCCGCCGCCCAATGGGCAACGGTTCATTTATGGAATCGTCGCATGGAAGAGCCGTTTCAATGGCAAGGCAACGAAGTCTTTCGCATCCCTAATATCGAAGGCTCGCATGGCGGTGCCGACCCCGTGATGATTGATGACTTCATTCGCTTCTTGCGCGGAGAAGAGCCCGGGGGCGCAACTCCCAATGATGCCCGCATTGCGGTAGCTGTTGGGGTTCTCGGCGCGGAATCTTTGCGTCATGGCTCCGTGCCATTTGATATTCCGTAACCCGCACGGATGACGGTTTATTTTTCGCGAAAAACAATCCGCGCTTTCGAGAGATCGTAGGGAGAAATTTCGATCTGCACTTTGTCGCCCGGTACAATCCGGACAAAGTGTTTGCGCATTTTGCCGCCGATATGGGCGAGAACCACTTTGTCGTTGGACAGCTTCACGCGGAACATCGTACCGGGGAGCACCTCGATAACGACACCTTCTGCGGGAATGGATTCTTCCTTAGCCATGCGAACGAGCAGTGAACTCCGTACGCTCTAGGAAAGCAATCCGCATCCCCTTCATTTGCCGCGCAAATCAACTATTAGCCTTGCTTATATTTTGCAAGCATGATAACTTTTCCGCGTCTCATGAAACAACCTAACACCCAGCACAAAGACCTGCTCGCGTGGGTCGAGGAAGTCCGCCAACTCTGCCAACCGGACAATGTTGTTTGGTGCGATGGCTCGGAAACGGAAGACCAACATCTCCGTCAGCTCATGGTGAACTCCGGTTCCGCAATTCGGCTTAATGAGGAAAAGCGGCCCAATAGTTTGCTTGTTCGTTCCGATCCTCGGGATGTCGCTCGTGTTGAAAAACGTACTTTCATTTGCACCAAGACCCGCGAGAAGGTAGGGCCAACAAACAACTGGGAAGACCCGGCGGTGATGAAAGAAAAAATGGCGGGGCTCTACAAAGGCTGCATGCGCGGACGTACGATGTACGTGATTCCGTTTAGCATGGGCCCGGTGGGATCGAAGATTGCACGCATTGGCGTGGAGATTACCGACTCGCCCTATGTCGTCGTCAACATGCGCATTATGACGCGTATGGGACAGGAAGTCCTCGATGTCCTCGGCAAGGATGGCTTTTTCGTGAAATGCCTCCACTCCGTCGGCTACCCGCTCGAAGGTCGTTCCGATATTCCGTGGCCATGCAATCCGGAGAATACCTACATCACGCATTTTCCCGAGGAGCGGCTCATTATGAGCTATGGCAGCGGCTACGGCGGCAATGCGCTGCTTGGTAAAAAATGCCTCGCGCTTCGTATCGCTTCGGCGATGGGGCGCGATGAAGGATGGATGGCAGAACACATGCTCATACTCGGGCTAGAAACGCCCGATGGTAGAAAAAGCTATGTCACCGCGGCCTTCCCGAGCGCTTGCGGAAAAACGAACTTCGCCATGCTTGTGCCCCCCGAGGCACTCAAAAATTACAAAGTCACCACCGTCGGCGACGACATTGCATGGATTCAGCCCGGGCCCGATGGAAAACCTCGTGCCATCAATCCCGAAGCCGGATGGTTCGGCGTGGCACCCGGCACGTCTTACCAAACAAATCCCAACGCCATGGACTCGTGCCGCCGCGATAGCATTTTCACCAACTGCGCTCTCACGGATGATGGCGATGTGTGGTGGGAAGGAATGACCGAGGTGCCCCCGGAGCACCTCGTGAGCTGGCTTGGGGAGGACTGGACGCCGAATGGCGGTAAATTGTCTTCGCATCCCAACGCTCGCTTTACGGCGCCTGCCCGCAACTGCCCGTGCATTGACCCCGAGTGGGAAAATCCCGAGGGCGTTCCTGTGGATGCATTCGTGTTTGGCGGACGTCGTATGAACAACATCCCGCTTGTTTTTGAAACACGGGATTGGACGCATGGAACCTTTGTGGGCGCCACATTAAGCTCCGAACAAACCGCTGCCGCCGAAGGTAAAGTCGGAGCGTTGCGTCGGGATCCCATGGCGATGCTCCCATTCTGCGGTTACAATATCGGTGATTATTTTCGTCACTGGCTCGAGATGGGTGAAAAATTTGGCGATAAAAAACCGCGGGTTTTTCACGTCAATTGGTTCCGCAAAAACAAGGACGGGAAATTTCTCTGGCCCGGCTTTGGCGAAAATCTGCGCGCTCTCGACTGGATCGTCGCCCGTTGTCATAACGCGGTTCAGGGACATGAAAGTCCGTTAGGAATCGTTCCCGCTTACGAAGATTTGCGCTGGGAGGGCCTCGATTATTCCAAAGAAAAGTTTGCGGAATTGATGACTGAACATGTTGAAAATCTGCGCGAACGAATTAGCTCGCATAGCGTATTTTTTGACAAAATTGGTACCGCCTTTCAGCCT
>JBDHQL010000023.1:0-12291 GCA_039807035.1 Chthoniobacterales bacterium | reverse complement strand
CGTGAAAGGCGAAATTTTTGCACGGGTAAGCGGGAAGAAATCCATTCTTCGTGTCCCGGATTCCATCCTCGCCCCGGCCATGGCACCCGCCGCCTCTTTTCGTGATCCGCGTTTAACCAACCTCCTTCCCGACGATGTTGAAAAGTTCACCGTACGCCGTGCGGATGGGGAAATGACCGTACGGCGCGAGCGTGGACGATGGATGATTGATAAACCCGTACGTGCTCCTGCGGATCCCCGCGCTGTCCGTGAATTTCTTGACCCCTTGCTCGGGCTGCGAATCACGGGATTTGGCGCGGAGGGGACGACGCCGAGTGCTGCTCCGTTGCTGCCCGGAGAGGCGGCGACAATTAGCCTCACTCCGCGTGGTGGGGGTGAGGCATTGCAATTGGAAGTGACGCGTTCGGAGATGGACGGCGGGAAAGCGGTTATGGCGCGAATGAAATCGCGAGGGAAGGAATTGCAGGTGGATGCGGAGGCATTGCGCCTCTTTGACGTATCGCCGGAAGCGTTGCGTGATCGTTCGCTTGGTTATGTCGAAGCCGACACCGTAGATCGTATTCGCCTCCAAGCGGGAGAGCGCACCTTGTTGTTGCAACGTCGAGGCGAGGAGTGGGTAGATCATGAGAGCGGGCACATCCTCAAGGCCACCGATGTGACTCGGCTAATTGAAGCTTTCAATAAGGCCCGCATTGTCAAATTTCGCACCTCAACAGCGATTGAAGAAACTGGTCTTAACACGCCTACAGCAAGCGTCACTTTCCTCGCCTGGCTTTCAGAAAACACACCTGAAGATACCGCCGGAGGGCAAACTCTCGCCCAAGTGGAATTAGGCCACACCACCGAAGATGCCTCCGTCTATACGCGTACGATGAACGCCGATGAAGTCGTCACCATCGGGGAAGAATTACCGAATCTCATTAAAGAACTAGTCGCTCACCCATAGCTCGCCTCGAAGTCGGAGTAGAGGGAGAATGAAGCTGTAGCAGTGGCACTCTGCTGCCGCTTAGTTACTTTCCACCGTATAATTCGGATCGTCGTGCAGTTTCGCCTCACGACTCCACAGCCGCATATCACGCAATTCCTCAAGGCTTAGCATTTTCACCGACCCATCAAGAAAAGCCGCTACCGCCTTGCCATCGTGACGAGGATGTACATTGCCGTAGTCTTCGGGGCGGGAATTGTCACTCCACGATGCGGGAGACCAAGAACTTCCCGGCCCTCCCGGAGCTTTGACATATTCGTAACCGGCAATATTTCCGCCGCCGGCGGTAATGAAGGCAATCACCGATTGTCCGCCATTGGCCATGGAGCGAATGCAGTCGGGTGCGGTATTGAATGTGTCCCAACGTTCATTTCCGTTGGAGTTGTCGCTGAGCCGTTTCCCACCAACAAAGGACAGATTTATTCCAAAGGCCGGATAGGCACTGATCCAGTAATCATCATTAGCCGCGTCCTGACGCACCTTAAATTGCCTTTCGTTGTCGCCTACAAGTAACGTCCCTTCGATGGCGTAGTTAAAATAAGGCGCGAGGCGAAAGGGATAGCGGGTCTTTGTTAAAAGGGGTAACGATTGCCCTTGGGCATTGCGGATATCGCCCGCTGCGGAATTGTGGGCTGGCAGGAAGCGTTCTCCATTTTCCATCGCTGCGGCTTGGTAAGCTGTAATCAATGTTTTGGCAGCCGTCATTTCTGCGACGAGCTTCCCTTTACCCATGGCGGTGGAGAGGGCTGCGCTGCCGGCACCAATGAGGGCTCCAAGGATAGCGATGACGACGAGTAGCTCAAGGAGGGTAAAAGCGTGTTGGTGTGTGGGTGTTTTCACGGACAAAACTTTGACGTGCAGAGGATGAAAGGTTTTAAGGTTTTTTTTGACAATGGAGCAATGTTTCCCTGAGTAAAATTGCTTAGGAAAGGACTCTGTGGATGTGATTTTAATGGATGCCTAAGAGGTAACGAAACTTCCGCCGAAGAAAGAAAAGCAAAGGGCCTCCCAAGGCGAGAAGCCAAAGGGTCGAAGCTTCAGGAACGGCTTGCATGGTGCTTACCGTGCTTTGGAAGACGTGTTGGTTGCCTTGTGTGTCCCAAGATGTTGATAGGTTGGTGGACGTTCCCAGCACGGAAAGGTTAGTCCACGTCCAAGTATAGGGCGTGAGCGTTTGGGGGCCAATGGGAGTATTGGTGACAAGAGGAGTGCCTGCCAAAAAGGTGGAACTTGCGACGTTTGTGTTGGTGACATTGTAATTCAGTACGAGGGACGAATTTGTGTAGGAGACGGCCACAGGACTTCCTCCGCCAATGTAGAACGTGACGGAAAAGGTGCCGAGATTCGTTAGGATCGTGCTTGTTGACAGTGTAAACTGCACATTGGAATTGAAGAAGGTATAATACCCTGCGTATCCATTAGGGTTATTTGTCGAGCCTAATCCTCCCCCGCCTCCCATTCCCGTAATAGCAATGCTCCCTCCTCCGGTGGACCCCGTGTCGGGCGTCAAAGCCGCAGGTTGAAAATTTCCCCCATACGTTGCCGGATTAAGCCCCCATCCCGGATTGTTATTAGTCTCATAGCTCCATGTGTCAATCAACTGCCCTTGCGCAGGAAGTAAGGTCACAGTGGCGACTAGCGGCAGGAGCTTTTTAAGGGTGAGTTGTAGGATGAATGTCTTAATGGCGGATTTCATACGTTGGCAGAATTGGTGATCTTGATAATGAATGTGTAAAAGTTCAAACACAAAGCCCGTCGGCTTGAGTTTTTAGCAGGAAGACGCAGGGGCAGCCGCCGAATATCTCGATGACGCGTACTTTCAAAGCTATTGAGACAGTGTCTCAAATAGTTCATGGGTGCAAGGGAAAAATGCGGAGATATGCAATTTTTTTTCTGCGGCAATTTTCTTGACTATGAGAGGCAAAAATGACTTAATTGTGGTTCTTTCCATCTCGGCGGGGGGCACGATCCAACAATTTCAACCGCTGAAGAGGGTTAGCCTCTTTTTAAGGTACACATCCATGTTTAGAAAACTTTTTGGGCTTCTTTCCAGCGACATCGGAATTGATCTCGGTACGGCCAACACCTTGGTTTTTGTGCGCGATCATGGTGTCGTTTTACGCGAACCATCCGTCGTTGCGGTACAAGCGGGGACAAATAAAGTCCTTGCCGTCGGCAACGAAGCGAAGCGAATGCTCGGGCGTACGCCCGGGAATATCGTGGCGATACGTCCGTTGAAGGACGGCGTGATTGCGGATTTTGAAATCACCGAGGCAATGCTTTCGCACCTCATTAGCAAAGCGCACGGAGGCCGCCGCGTGGTGCGTCCGCGTGTTGTCATTGCCGTGCCCTCGGGCATCACCGAAGTGGAGAAGCGTGCGGTGAAAGATTCCGCAACGCACGCGGGAGCGCGGGAAGTTTATCTTATCGAGGAGCCGATGGCGGCGGCGATTGGGGTTGGATTGCCCATCCAAGAAGCGGCGGGCAATATGATCATTGACATCGGCGGTGGCACCACGGAGGTCGCTCTCATTTCTTTGGCAGGTATCGTTTTCGCACGCAGTGTGCGCGTGGCGGGAGACGAATTGGATGAGGCCATCATTCAGTACCTGAGACGTAACTTTAACCTGGCGATCGGTGAGCGCACTGCCGAGGAGATCAAAATTAAACTGGGCTCGGCAAATAAGCTGCCCAAGGAAACTAGCATGGAAGTGAAAGGTCGCGATCTTGCGGCCGGTCTGCCAAAAACAATCACCCTCACGTCACCCGAGGTGCGTGACGCGTTGTCCGAGCCCCTCAAAAGCATTGTGGATGCCGTGCGTTCGACGCTCGAACGTTGTCCTCCCGAGTTGTCCTCCGACCTCGTGGACCGTGGCATGGTGCTTGCGGGTGGCGGCGCGCTCCTGCGCGGTCTTGATCAATTGTTGAGGGATGAAACGGGATTGCCGGTTCACATCGCAGATGATCCGCTGAGTGCTGTGGCGGAGGGAACAGGGCGCGTTCTTAGCGAAATTGAAGTTCTCCGCAGCATTGCTCAAAATAGCACACGCTTCGTTGCTTCCCCTTGAGGACACTCCTCGCCTTTAAGGCCGGTTACGATCATACATGAGCAAGCTGCATTTGATATTGTTGGCCATCGCCATCGCCATTGCGGTGGGATTTCTTGCTCTCCCAACGAGCGTGATGAAATCCTGGCAAGCACGTTTTCTCGATGTTTCCACACCCGCGCTCGAAGCGGGTTCGGCGTTGAGCGATCGGATTTCTAAACTCAATACCGGACTCAAAACGCTCGATGAATTAGAAGCTGACAATGCCGCGCTCGTCGCGCAAAATAATCAGCTTCGCGCTACCAATCAACTTCTCAGCGAAGCCGAGGAGGAAAATAAACGTCTGCGTGCCGCATTGGATTATCGCGACCGCTCGGCGTTTAAACTTCTTCTGGCAAAAATCATCAGCCGTGACGCTTCGAGTTGGTGGAATACCATGACGATCAATCGCGGATTTTCTTCGAATGTAAATTCGAGTCAGCCTGTGCTAACCGCCGAGGGATTGGTTGGGCGTACAACGACTGTGGCGAAAGATGTTTCCATCGTGCTATTGCTCACCGATGAAAGCTGCCGCGTGGCCGCACGGGTGGAAGGTACAAACGAACAGGGGATTTTAAGCGGGCGTCGGGTGAATGGAAATGCTGCGCCGGAATTGGTGCTCAATTTTCTCACACGGGATGCAAAGTTGCAGCCCGGCATGAAAGTCTTCACCGCAGGTGTTAGCGGTGCCGTATTTCCTGCGGGTATTCCGTTGGGGACGGTGAAAGAATTCCAAGCTCGCGAACTTGATGGTCAAGCGATCATCGAACCGGCGGCAGACTTCTCCAGACTCGAAGATGTCTTTGTTGTCCTTGGAAGCCAATGATTCGTACGCTGGTTCTTTTTATTACCATTTATCTTGCGCTGTTCGCCCAAGAATTCATTCCTCCTGCACCGTTTTTGGATGGAGCGCGGCTGCTGTTGGTTCCGGCGTTGTTTTGTTATGGCGCCCTGTGGTTGCCTTTCCCCGGCGTGCTGCTATTGGCACTGTACACGGGTTTGCTGAGCGATTTTTCTCTCCTGCAGGTGGATGGCAACCAAGTTGAAATTGGGCTGGGCTGGACTATGCTCTTTTATGTCTTTATCGGGAGTGTGCTGCATATCTTGCGTCAAACTTTTCCGACGTTACGGTGGGAAATTCACTCGCTTGCCTCGGGTTCCGTTACGCTGCTCTTGCTCCTTGCGCAATATCTTATGGTGTGTTTGCGGCGCGAAGCATTCTTCGTGGATGGCACTGTTTTTTGGCAAATTTTCGGCCCTGCTCTTATGGCACTGTTTATCGCCATTCCCATTTACTTCTTTCTCAAGCTATTTCCCGGAGGCATCGCGTGGCGACGCTCTCAGGATGAGCTGACCTCATGATTCGCCGCTCTCATCAATTTCGTATTGCGGTGCTAGCCATCATTGTACTCGCAGGTTTTTGTCTGCTCATTGGCCGCTTGTGGTACGTGCAAGTTGCACGCGGTGCGGAATACACCTCGCGCATTCGCAGTGCCTCGCAGGTGAGTGTGCGACTCCCGGCGGTGCGCGGAGAAATCCTCGATCGGCATGGCCATCCTTTGGCTCAAAATCGCGTGAGCAATGCGGTGGAGTTTTATCTTCCCGATATGGTGCGTGATTACCGCACCCGCTATGGATCGGTGCCGCAGCATACCTATCGCACCACGGTGCGAGGAATGATGGTAGAAAAATCCGAGGCGGACATTGTCAAAATCGTCAACGAGACAGTCATCCCGCGTCTGCGTGAATTGGGTTTGGAGCGCGATTACAATGCCAACCAACTACGCTTGCATTTTCGCAATAACATCGAGGTGCCTTTCACTTATTTGGAAGACCTCGATTTTGAGACGATGGCAAAATTTGCGGAGCACGACATTGGCCTTGCGGGTGTGAATGTGACGGTGCGTCCTGTCCGTCGCTATGTTTATGGTGCGCTGGCCGCACACATTCTTGGCTATGTCGGCAATCCCGAGGAGATAGATAAGGAAGACGCGGCGCGTTTTAATTTTTACCAGCCGGATACCGAGGGAAAGGCGCAGATCGAAATGATGTTTGATAGCGATCTTCGTGGCCAAGCAGGTGCTCGTATCCTTCAACGTAACGCCAAGGGTGTCATCGAAGGTGAAGCAGGAATTCGTCCGCCCAAGCGTGGCAATAATGTGCAGCTTACGCTTGATGCCCCCATCCAGTACATCACGGAGCAAGCTCTGCGTGCTGTAGGTCGTGCCGCTGCTGTGGTGGTGGACCCCAACAATGGCGACATTCTCGCGATGGCGAGCGTGCCGTCTTACGATCCGAATTCTTTTATTCCCGCCATTTCATCGACAGATTGGACAGCTCTTACAAAAGACCCTACCGATCCTCTCGTGAATCGTGCCCTCGGTGCTTATGCCCCGGGTTCGACCTATAAAATTCCAACCGCCCTCGCAGGAATTCAAGCCGGCGTGGAAGACCGACGTTTTAATTGCGGCGGCGGGGTGCAGTACGGCGATAAATTTATGGCCTGTTGGATCGGCACGCAGAAGGGTGGCTCGCATGGAATGCTGGACCTCGAAAATGCCATTTGCGTTTCCTGCAATGGGTTCTTCTATCAATACGGAAATGCTGCAGGCATTGATCATATTGTTTCCGTAGGACAACTGCTCGGTCTTGGCCAAAAAACCGGCATCCCACTCACGGGAGAATCCCCGGGCATTCTCCCGGGCCCGGAATGGATGGCCACAGCACGTCCGCGTGAACGTTGGACAAGCGGTCAAACGGCAAACGTTTCGATAGGCCAGGGCTATGTTCTCGCCACGCCGCTGCAAATGGCGATGGTCGTGGCCGCCGTAGCCAATCGCGGCACGGCCTACTATCCGCGCCTCGTGGATAAAGTGATCGCGCCGGATGGAACGGTGGTGCGTCAGGAGTCCGTAAAAGTTCGCTCGAATCTTAGCGAAGGCGGACTCCCTCCGGAGAAGATTGACATCGTTCGCCGTGGCATGTGGGACGTCGTCAATCGCGATGGAGGGACGGCGCGTGCGGCACGCATTAAAAATCACGAAGTTGCGGGAAAAACGGGCACGGCACAATTTTGGCGTGGAACGGTGAAAGACAATCACACATGGTTTGTTGCCTTCGCGCCTTTCGACGCACCGCGCTATGTGGTGGCGGTGATCGTGCAGGGTGCCCATTCCGGCGGCGGTGTTGCCGCACCCATTGCGGCGAAAATTTTATCCGACATTTTTAAAATGGAGGAAGGCGAGAAAGTGGAAGTTGCCGCGCTTGAGCCCGCCAAGGGCAGCTTTCAATTCGTCCACAACGTAGATTTTGGACGACCCATCCCTGCGGCTCTCGCCGACGCTCCACCTGCTGAAGCAGTGGCTTCCGAAGGCCCGCCGCCCGTGACGCAACCTAATGTGCGCCCCGAAGCGGATGCTGAGGGCACGGTGGAAAAGAAAAACCCCGGACTTTTCCAACGCATTTTTGGCGGAGGAAAGAAAAAGGAAAAACCCGAAAGTCGTTAAAATTTTTATCACTCATTTATTCATATCAACTCATTCAAAATCATGATCGAAAAAGTCAAAAGACTTCTTGGCCTCGGCCCAAAGTCCGGTAGCGCAAAGCTCATCGTCAACGCCGAAAAACTCGAACAACGTGTGGCTGTTCTCGAAGACGGGCAGCTCGAAGAATACAATGTGGAACGTTCCTCTGAGCGCAATATCGCGGGCGGTATTTACAAAGGGCGCGTCAAAAACATTGAGCAAGGCCTCAAAGCCATGTTTGTGGATATTGGCATCGATAAAAATGCCTTTTTGCATTTTTGGGATGCCATTCCCGCAGCCTTGGACAATGGCATTGAGGAGGTTCGCCGTAACACTGGAAAGAAACTTCCCAAAAAAATCACCGCCAAAGACATTCCTACCATCTATCCCCCGGGCTCGGATATCATGGTGCAAGTGAGCAAGGGCCCCATTGGAACCAAAGGTCCACGCATTACCACCAACATCAGTCTCGCCGGACGTTACCTCGTGCTCATGCCTTACAGCCCGCAATGCGGAATTTCGCGTAAAATTGACGACCCTAAAGAGCGTGAGCGCCTGCGCAAAATCCTTAACGAATTAGAAATTCCCGAGGGTATGGGCGTTATCATTCGCACCGTGGGTGCAGGACAGCGGGCACGATTTTTTGTCCGCGATTTGCATCTCCTCCTCGAACAATGGAACGCCATCGAAAAAGGAATGAAGGAGCAAAAGGCTGCGACGCAGCTTTTTGAGGAGCCCGATCTCGTGGAGCGAACCGTGCGTGACTTTCTTACCGAAGATGTTGAAGCCGTCATTTGCGATGACCTTCCGTCTGTCGAACGAATGCAAAAACTTGTGGCTCAAGTCTCGCCACGCTCGAAAAAGCGCATCCAATTTTACAACGAAGGACAGCATATTTTCGACAAATTCGACGTTAATAAACAGATCGAAAAAGCCTTTCATCGCCAAGTCTGGCTTAAATGCGGCGGCTATATTGTCATTGATGAAACCGAGGCACTCATCGCGGTTGACGTCAATAGCGGTCGCAATCGCAGCAGCAAGGAAATCGAAAAGACCATCCTGCAAACCAATTTGGAAGCCGTGGATGAAATTGCGCGTCAAATGCGCCTGCGCAATATCGGGGGCCTCATTGTCGCTGACCTCATTGACATGAAATCGCGCAAAGACCAGCAGGCGGTGTATCAACGGATGCGGCAGCGTCTCAAACGCGACAAATCACGCACGCATGTCCTGCCTATTTCGCAGTTTGGGCTGATGGAAATGACGCGGCAACGTGCGGGCGAAAGCATGAAGATGTCGCAGTTTGATCCATGCCCGTATTGCGAAGGTCGTGGCACGCTTAAAAACACCATGACCATGAGCGTCGAGCTGCAACGTGCATTGCATGGAGTGATGCGCAAGCACATTGACACCATTCATGAACTCAAAGTCATCGTGAATCCCGAGCTGCTTCAACGCTTGCGCGAGGAAGATGAGGATTTGCTCATTGATATTGAGCGACGTTATGGCGGACGCTTGACCTTTAAGGCGGACCCGACGATGCACCGCGAGAAATTCCTCATTTTGGATGCGGCCACCGAGGCGGAGCTGTTTAAGGTTTAGCCTGCGTCACAAATCCGTATTTGCGAGGGAACGTTGCGCCAGCTTATGTTTTACGCCGTGAAAATTTTTACGCTCCGTAATTATTTGCCGGTTCTGTTGTGGTTGACGTTGTTCGTTGTTCCTTGCGTTTTACAAGCGGAAGATGCTTCCACGCCTTCACCCACACCGGAGAGCGCGGGGGAACTCAAGGTGATTTCCTGGAATATCGAATGGTATCCGGGAAAGAAAAACTTTGCGCGTGCCAAGGAAATGCAGAAGCAAAGGGAAGCGGTGACAGCGGCCATTAAGGAGATTAATCCTGATATTATTTTGGCTCAGGAAATTCGCGATTGGGAATCTTTTGCGCAGTTGTGCGAAACATTGCCCGGAATGCGCCCCGCCGTTGTTTCGGCCTTTCCCAGCCGACGCACCGGCGAGTACTGGCGTCAGCAAACGGCCATTGGTTCGAAGCTCCCCGTGACAGCCGCATGGTCGCAGCCATGGAACGAACAAAATGGACTTCAGCCTCCACGCGGTTTTTCAGCGGCGGTCCTTCGCCTCCCGGGGAAAGGCGCCCCGCGTTATTTGCTCGTCTATTCGCTGCACCTCAAAAGCAATCTCTCCAACTCCGAGGGAGAAACGCTTCTTAATTTTCGCGATCGTGATGAAAGTATTCGTCAGCTCCTCGAACACATCCGCACGATGGAAGAAACGGTTTTCAAAGGCAGCATTGTCGGCGTCATCGTGGGGGGCGATCTCAATACCAACCAAGACGGACAATTTGGAGACAATGTTATTAAGCTGATGAAGGATGCCGGTTTTCATCATTCCTGGAGCGGGGTCCCTCGGGAGCAGCGTCAAACATGGCGGGGAGGGGATCAATTTGAGCCGGTAACTTTTGATCATATTTTCACCAAAGGTCTTGGTCGTCCACGGGCACACATTCTCGATCTTTCCGAAGAATCCAGCGATCATCGCCCCGTGGAAATTACCATCCCGATTCCGTCCGTAGAGCCTGCCGGTAATTCTTGATCGAGATGCTTTCCGCTCCCTGGCTTTGGATTCTTGCGGCACTGTATCTGCTCTTCGAGATATGGCGTGGTTGGCGGCGCGGCATTGTGCGTCATGGTATCAGCGTCGTGGCCTTACTAACGGCGGGAGGCGTGGCGTGGGTGTTTGGATGGGCGACAGGATTTATCTCCGACAATGTCATCCCACTCCCATTTCCTGTCGGGCGCGTGCTGTTTGGCTTTGCAGCAGGCATGGCCTTTTACATTGCCGCCGTCGTGCTTTCTTCCCTGCTTTTCAAAAAAACATCGCAACAAAGTGGCGGACTTGTTCGCTTGGTTTACGGAATTGGCGGCGCATTTTTCGGAGTCATATTTGGCCTTCTTGTTTTGTGGGGAGGCGTTTCCCTCGTGCGGATGGTTGAGGCCATGATGTCTGGGCAAAAAGCCGCAACGTCAGCGCAGACCATCCATGCGGACGCACATGGAGCAGCTTCTGCTGAAGCGGCACCAAAGACGCAAGAGGCGCGGGGAACATTCGTGGATAAAATAGACATCGTTCCTCCGCAAGCTTACCAAATTATTTCACAGCTCATGGCACTTTCCGGATCACCCGATGCCGTCATGCGCTTTTTTTCCTATCCCGAAACGCAGAAACTTCTCACACAACCGAAAATTCAGCAACTTCTCAAAGACCCAACCTTGGCGGATGCGGTAACAAATGGGAATTTCATCGTGCTTTTAAGCAATCCGAAAATCATCACCGTGGCTTCCGATCCCGACGTGCAGGAAGCATTCACGTCCTTTGACTTGCAAAAAGCGCTGGATTTCGCACTTCATCCCCCAGCATCTTCGCCGCATCCTTCTAAACATGAGTAGTGACTACATCGCCACCGTCGGACTTGAAATTCACGTCCAGTTAAAAACTCACAGCAAAATGTTTTGCGCCTGCCCCGTGGAATTTGGCGCAACTCCCAACACCCACACGTGCCCGGTGTGCCTTGGCTTGCCCGGCGCATTGCCCGTGATGAACGAAGAAGCGTTGAGACTGACGATCCTTGCGGGGCTTATGCTCCATTGCAAAATCGCCAATATCTGCAAATTCGATCGTAAGAGCTATTACTATCCAGACGTTGCGAAAAATTATCAGATTTCACAATACGACATGCCACTTTGCCTCGGGGGCGGTATTCCCTTGCATGATTTGGCCTATCCCAAGGACGCGCAAAAAACGATCGCGAACAAAGACAAAGTTGTCCGCCTCACACGCATTCACCTCGAAGAAGATGTGGCAAAAAGTTTTCACCTCGAAACGACGTCGGGCATTGATTTTAACCGCTCCGGTACGCCGCTTATGGAAATTGTCACCGAGGCCGATATTGATAGTCCCGAGGAAGCTTTTGCCTGCCTGACATCGCTCAAACAGCATTTGCTTTATGCCGGCGTGAGTGATGCCGACATGGAAAAAGGTCAAATGCGCTGCGACGTCAATGTGTCTGTTCGCCCCATAGGTACGGAAAAATTCGGCACGAAAATTGAACTCAAGAATCTCAATACCATCAGCGGCGTTCGCCGTGCGCTGGCTTATGAAATTGAGCGACAAATTGGAATTGTCAGCACTGGAGGAACCTTGCAGCAAGAAACACGGCGTTGGGATGATGACCTCGGTGAAACGCAACTCATGCGCGTGAAAGAATCGGCGCATGACTACCGGTATTTCCCCGACCCTGACCTCATGCCGGTAGAGACCACGGAATTGTTGGTCGCTGCCAAATCCGTGTTGCCCGAAACTCCAGCGCAGAAACGCACACGTTATGAAAATGACTTTGGCGTGAGCTCCTATGACGCCGCCGTATTGGCGGATAATCTTGATTTGGGTTCCTATTTTGAGCGTGCGGCTACCGACTCTCCTCGTGGCAAACAAATTGCCAATTGGATTCTCAACGATTTGCAAAGTGCCTTGTCAGCCGCAGGGCAATCCATCGCTACATGCGCCATTTTACCCTCGCATCTCGACGCCTTAGTGGCACTTGTGGCCGACGGGAAAATCAATGGCAAACAAGCCAAAGAAGTTTTTGACGAAATGTTTTCCACAGGGCGCGATCCCG
>JBDHQL010000022.1:0-12382 GCA_039807035.1 Chthoniobacterales bacterium | reverse complement strand
CACCTCGGCCTCCCGAACAAGAAAGACGTGAAAGACGGCGTCATCGCCTACAAAATCGCCGCGCACGCCGCCGACCTAGCGAAAGGCCACCCCGGCGCCCAACTCCGCGACAACGCCGTAAGCAAAGCCCGCTTCGAATTCCGCTGGGAAGACCAGTTCAACCTGTCGCTTGATCCGGTGACAGCCCGCGAATTCCACGACGAAACCCTGCCGCAAGACGGCGCAAAATCCGCCCACTTCTGTTCTATGTGCGGCCCGCAATTTTGCAGCATGAAGATCACCGAAGACGTGCGGAAGTTTGCAGCAGAGCAGGGTCTTAACGAGGAAAAGGCAATTCAATCCGGGATGAAACAGAAAGCGCGGGAGTTCGCGGAAAAGGGAAACGAGATTTACGCGAAAGCGTGAACTGTGATAAATTACGAGCTATGAAAGCAGCGCTGCCCGAACCCGAAATCGTGACGCGCAAAGGCAAACCCGTCTCCGTCATCATCCCCATCAAGGACTACCAAGAACTCTTGGAGCGAGTGGAAGATTCTGACGACGTGGTCTGGCTCAAGCGTGCCCGCAGCAAGCCGCTCCACTACCGTCCGTTGGAAGATTACCTCGCCGAGCGCAATCGCAAGTGACCATATATCGCATCCTGCTTGAACGCGCCGCCGATGTAACCAAGCGAAAATAATGAAAAGGGTAATTGGGTAATCCTGAAAAGGGTAAGGGGCTACACGGTCGGAGTGACGTAATGTAGCCCCTTGATGAGACGGGACAGTTAGTTCCCCTTCGCTTTCGCAGCGGCCAAGATTTGCGCGGCGAGCGCATCCACGAACTCGACCTTCGCAGGCGTGTTCACATTGTTCACTCCGAGCAAGACGAGGCGTTGCGCTTGCAGCCAGTCATAGGCCGCAATCGCGTCACCCTTCTGCCCCACATGATAGGCTGCCCATGCTTTGTAGTTAGAGATGTTCAGCCGCTGTGCAGCGTCGTCGCTGGAGATAGCTTCCCAGTCTTTGTTTATACATTTGCTAGTGACGATATAGCCTTCGGCGAGCTTCACTCCCCCAAATGTCTAATCAGCACCCTTGAGGGCCTGATAGAAGTCAGGATTCTTGTAAGACTCGGCGACGATAGCTTGTTGCTGCGTCGATGTCTGTGACACTTCCGGCAGCTTCGACACCAGCGATTCGAGCGTAATTTTGGGTTCTGCCCCGACACTCGCTGAAACAGCAAGCACGAGGCCCAATAGTGTAATGATGGTTTTTTTCATCTTTGTATTTTTCTTTTAGTTTTTGGCCTGTGTTTGTTGTTCCCTCGCCAACTCGGCCTACCGATCGCGTTTTCACTGTGCTTGAGAAGAAACACTTGCCAGACGAACGTCTCTACATTCACTTGAGGGAGGAACCATGATCCCCAAAGATACTGCGGCAAGACTGCGCGACAATCTCCTTTGGTATTGGCGAAATTCCCTAATGTATGGCCCAATTGCCTACGATCCGCCTGATCCCGATAGGTGCAAAAAACTCGGCTTCACCCACGAAGAAGGCATCGTCTTCTACGACGAATGCCTAAAAAAATCCGGTATGACCGAAATCAGCCTCGGCTTCTGGGATTACAAAAAATGACCTTCCCTCCCCAAAACCTCTCCACCATCCCCGGCCTCACCCTCCGGAGCTTGCGGAGTCGCCACCACGACTACATCGCCAGTGGCATCGGTGCCGCGATGATCTGCTTGGCTGTGCGATGCTCTGCTATGTCACCCCAAAAGGGACACGTATTACGCCGCACGCGGTTTTCGTGGGGCGTTACGCATCTGAACGATTAAAGAATTCCGAGCCCCTTGAGCACGGAGAGCATGATGGCGGCGGCCATGGCGGAGCCGATTTGTCCGCCGGTGTTAGCGGCCATGGCGTGCATGAGGAGGAAGTTGTGTTTGTTCCAGCGTTGGCCTTCGGATTGGACGAGGCGCGCCGCGATAGGATAGGCCGAAATTCCAGCAGCACCGACAAGTGGATTCACTTTGCCACCGGAGAGCCAGCACCAGAGTTTACCGAGGAGAACGCCGGCTATGGTGTCGGTGACAATGGCGACGAGTCCGAGAGCAAAAATAAGCAAGGTTCCCTTCGTCAGAAATTGCGGGCCAATCATGGTGCCGCCGATAGCAAGGCCGAGAAAAAGTGTGGCGATGTTGGTGATTTCGTTTTCAGCAGCACCCGTGAGACGTTGTACCACGCCACTGACCTTCATGAAATTACCCAGCATAATCATACCCATGAGAGGCAGGCCCATGGGGGCGACGATACCGGTGAGGATGACGACCACCACGGGAAAGGCCATTAAAGCCGTGTGAGAAACCTTTCCTTTGGGGCTGGTCATTTTAATTTCGCGCTCCCGACGTGTGGTGAGTAGGCGCATGAGCGGTGGTTGGATTACGGGAACGAGTGCCATGTAGGAATACGCAGCGACGGCGAGGGCACCGACCATGGTGGTGGAAATTTGACCTCTCCCTGCAAAAAGATTGGCAACATAGATCACCGTCGGGCCATCACACGCGCCAATCATGGCAATGGAAACTGCTTCGGATTTTGAAAAGCCAAGGGCCAGAGCCAACAGCAGCGCCAAAAAAATTCCCGCTTGCCCTGCGGCACCAAAAAGCAAGAGGCGCGGACTGGCGAGGAGCGGTGAAAAATCCGTCATGGCTCCAATTCCCACGAAAATCAACAGCGGAAAAAGCTCATTGCTAATTCCGAAATCGTAGAGCGTTTTTAGAATGCCACCGGCATGTGACACTTCGCTCAGGGGAAGATTTACCAAGAGGCAGCCAAAGGCAATTGGCAGGAGAAGCAATGGCTCTACACCTTTGCGGATCGCGAGGTAAAACATGATCATGGCTACGCCAATCATGATGAGATTGGGACCGCCTTGAGTGAGCAGATACTGCGCTCCTTCTCCGAGAGAGCTGAGACCGGCTAGAATTCCTTCCATCATAATGGCGTCTCCCGATCATGAGATTTTTTTGAGGGGAAAATGATTGTGAGCAGGTAAATCACTACGGCCATGAGGCTCAAAACGAGCAAAGTTCCGCCGAGCCCGGCGATGAGCAGGGTGATTCCAAAAAGGGCGGTTTCGTTCATGCCGGATTACTCGAGTTCAAAATTAATCGTCACCTCGTAAGCACCTCCGGAGAGTAAGGCGGCAGGTGGGCTGTCTATTTTTAGGACTCGTGCCGCAGCGGCGAGAACACTCTCGTCCATAATCACATTTCCCGACGAACGCACGATTTTGTAGTTGGAAATGCGTCCATCCGATTCGATCCGAATACGCAAGGCTGTCACAAACTTTGCAGTATTCGCAATGCTGGTTGGTTGATCCCAGAGCCCAAAAAAGCGATCGTGAATTTGATCGTGATAGCCTCCAAAATCCGCCGTGCCACCGCCTCCACCTGACCCGCCTCCTGGCCCGGAACCCGCTTTCCCAGCCGTTCCTGCACCTGCAGAGCCTGCGCCTGTGGAAGAGCCGACCGCCTCAGCTTTGCGAACTTCTCCGCCTGTTGGTGCCTCTGAATCATTTTTGTTGGAAGTTTCTGCGGAAGCATCGGACGATGATTTAGGCGAAGACTTAGGAGATGCCGCAGGACTCGCTTTAGGGCTCGGTTTTGGTGATGCCTTCGGAGACGGCTTAGGTGAAGCTTTCGGCGTCGCTTTGGGACTCGGCTTAGGCGTTGCTTTGGGCGTGGGCTTAGGAGTTGGCTTTGGCGTGGATTTTGGTGTGGGAGTGGGAGTCGGCTTGGGCGTCGGTGTAGGTGTAGGTTTCGGAGTTGGCGTTGGAGTTGGCGTCGGTGTGGGAGTTGGGGTTGCAGAGGGAAGTGCAAGATCGCTTTTCTCAGCGGTGGGAACTAATTCCGGCGTGGCTTCGGGTAGCGGAGGCGGAGTCGGTTCGGGTTCGGGAATTTCTTCCGACTGCTCCATTTCTTCCTCTTCGACTTCTTCCTCGATGGCCGGTGGAGCCGCAAATTGAGCTGGGCTAAACCAACTAATTTCCGACTTGGCTTGCTGCACGCGAACGGTGCGCGTGCTCCACCAAACGAGTGCGCCAATGGCGGCAATGTGGAGTAACGCCACGACGATCACCGTGCGCCGGAAGCGAGGACGGCCCATGATTTAATCTTCCTCGGGACGTGTCATCACACCCACTTTTGTGATGCCGGATCGTTGAATGACATCCATGACGGAAATAAATTTCTGCACCGGCAGCTCGCGATGAGCACGCACGACGACGGCAACGGCGGGGTCTTTATGCCGCAAGGTAAGGAGTTCTTGTTCGAGTGCAAGGGGAGTAACGACGCGCATGTTGAGTTTAAGCACGTCATTGCGGTCAATCGAAACGGTTTGTACTTTCTGCGTGTCCACGGGTTTATCTGCTGCGGCACTCGAAGGCACCACGAGATCCATGCTATTTTCCAATAGCGGCGTCGTGATCATAAAAATAATGAGCAACACAAACGCCAAATCGAGCAGGGGCGTGATGTTGATTTCCGAGAGCGTCGAAAGCGGCTGTTTATCCGAATACCGGCGCATGAGCAGTTAGTGGTTCTTGTTAAAATTAACAAAACGATGCTCGAACTCCGACGAAAGTTCGGCAGCAAAGTTGTCCGTTTGCACAATGAGAGAGCGCAGACTCGTGATGAGAAAGTTATAGCCAAACATCGCCGGGATAGCGACGAGGAGGCCGATCACTGTGGTGACAAGAGCACCGGCGACGCCTGGTGCCATGGCGGCAAGATTGGGTGTTCCGGCAATGGCAATGCCGGCAAAGGCGTCCATCACGCCCCAAACGGTTCCGAGGAGACCCAAAAATGGCGAACCGCTCACGGCGGTGGCGAGAATGATCATTTGAGATTCCATACGTAGCCCCGACTCCCCGACCGCGCGTTCCATAGCCACGCTTACGGCACGCATTTGCGAAGCGGAAATTTTATCCGACACCTCTAAGCGATCGGAAAAAGTGTCATCCACTTCCGAGGAGCCTAGCATTTGCAAAGCCAACTCGGCACAGCCTGCGCGATAGACTTCGAAGGCTGGCGAGCCTTCAAACGAAAGCCCCATTTCATAAAGTCGCATGGGATGACGATCGCGGCGAAAAATGGCAAAAAAACGCTGGGTTTGCTTTTTGGCAAAGCGGATCATACGAAACTTTGTGATGATGACCGACCAACTGAAAATCGAGGCAATGAAGAGCGCGAGAACCACAGCGCGACCGGCCACTGTGGATTCTTGGAAGGCAAACATCAGTCCATCAGCGGCGAGGAATCGAGGCAGAAACAAAAGCGGCATACGATTGAACTTCCATATTAGAACGCCGAGCGTCACGTGCAAGATTAAGGCCATGATCGCAACCCTATTCGTCGTTTGCGCTCTCCCACTCCACGCTGAGCCGCAAGCGGTTTATGATGTTTTTGCCAAAGTGCTCGCGCCTTTTGCATCCTCCATTTTTGGAGGCGGCAATGGACAGCCGGGCGCCATGGTGGCCGAGTGCCTTGTGACGTCAGGAACGGGGCCATTTACCGCTGCGCAAGGAACTCGTTTTCGTCTTGCGGTGCAGGGGCCGAATCATTTGCGGGTGGATGTTGTTCGGGATAAGGCGAAGCTGACAGCGTGCCGCAATGAGCGAGAATTGTGGGCGGTGCCGGAAGCACCCATGCGTGTCTTGGCACAAGCGGCAGGGTTTGATCTTTCCAAGAACACACCGGATACCACGGCGGTGCCATTGTTGCCCCTTGCTCTCGATGCGCAGATGCTCACATTTTTGCCGGTTGTTTTTGATGTCAAAGATTTGGGAACGGAGGGAACACCACCACGGCGCGTGCTGGAATTTGCGCTGCTTCGTGAACTTCGAGAAGCGATGAAAGCGGAAGAATTTATCGGACGCGCATGGATTGGTGAAAACTTTCAGCCGTCACATCTCACATTTTCCGCGCCCGGTGGCTCTCTCGATATAACAATTGAGAAACTCACATTTGCAGACCAATTACCCACCGGCGCATGGCAACCCGAGGAAGGCGTAACGCCCTTGCGTTTACCTGCATCGGCCCTCAATAAACTCTTTGAAAAGATGCTCGGCGGGAAGTAGCGATTATTTTTGACATGATGAACGTTGAAATTCTTTCGCGGGTTCAATTCGCGTTCACGATCATGTTTCATTACATCTACCCGCCGATGAGCATCGGCTTGGGAGTGATTCTCGTCATCATGGAAGGGATGTGGCTTAAGACGGGCAACATTCGTTATCACAACATGGCGCGGTATTGGACGCGGGTGTTTGGGCTGACGTTTGCGCTGGGTGTGGCGACGGGGATTGTGATGGAGTTTGAGTTTGGAACCAATTGGGCGACATATTCACGATTTGTGGGCGATGTGTTTGGGAGTGCCTTGGCAGCGGAGGGAATTTTTGCATTTTTTCTCGAATCGGGATTCTTGGCGATTTTGCTATTTGGGTGGAATCGGGTGGGGCCGAAGTTGCATTTTTTTTCGACGATCATGGTTTGTCTTGGAGCGCATTTCAGCGCGGTTTGGATCGTGGCAGCAAATTCCTGGATGCAGACGCCTGCGGGATTTTCCATCGAGTATGATGGAAAAATTATGCCGCCTGATTTTGTGCCCGCAGGCGATCAAATTCTCCATGCCCGTGCGGTCATTCACGATTTTTGGGCCATGGTGATTAATCATTCCACGCTAGATCGTCTGACGCATGTTCTTGTGGGTGCATGGCAGACGGGAGCGTTCCTTGTCATTAGCATCAGTGCCTTTTATCTCCTACGTGGAAGGCATCGGGAGTTTGCGACTTCCTCGCTAAAAGTCGGTCTTGTGGTAGCGGCAATTGCTTCACTTCTCCAACTTGCTTCCGGTGCAAAATCTGCGGATGGCGTCACTCGCAATCAACCGGCAAAGCTCGCGGCGATGGAAGGTATTTTTAAAACGCAAAGTTATGCACCCATGGGGATCGTGGGGTGGGTAGATGTAAAAAATCAGACGGTGAGAGGACTAAAAATTCCCGGGATGCTTAGCATGTTGGTAGGACGTTCTCCTTCGACTGTGGTGAAGGGTTTGGACGCTTTCCCTCGTGAGGATTGGCCATCCGTACAGCCGGTTTTTCAATGCTATCACCTCATGATTGGCATTGGGATGGCTCTCATTGGCATTGCGTGGTTTGGAATTTTTTTATGGTGGCGCGGACGTCTCTTCGATCTCACGTCTCCAATGGTGCGGCTCTATTATGGCGTTCTTGTTCTCTCCGTGCTTGGCCCTCAAATTGCCAATCAAGTCGGATGGATGACGGCGGAGATTGGGCGTCAGCCTTGGATTGTCTATGGCATCATGCGCACGACTCAAGGGCTTTCCGCTGTGGTTACGGCAAATCAAGTTCTTGCCTCGCTCATCATGTTCACGGTGATTTACGCGCTGTTATTTGCGGTTTTTATTTATCTTCTCACCCGCAAAATTCAAAAAGGGCCCGATGAGGAAGAAGGTGGTGAAGCGATGCCGGCCAGTTGGGCTGCCGTTATAGCGCGTCGTCGCAAACAGGCGTCTTATTAATATGGCGATGGATCTCAATATCCTTTGGTTCATTCTCGTGGGCGCACTTTTTACGGGTTATGCGATGCTCGATGGTTTTGATCTTGGGGTTGGGACGCTCTACCTTTTTGCTAAAAAAGATGAAGATCGGCGCATTTTTCTCAATGCGATTGGGCCGGTGTGGGATGGGAATGAGGTTTGGTTAGTGACCGGCGGAGGAGCGTTGTTTGCGGCATTTCCTGCCGTTTATGCCACGGTGTTCTCGGGGTTTTACCTCGCGTTTATGACGTTGCTTGCAGCGTTAATTTTTCGTGCCGTGGCGATTGAATTTCGCGGCAAAGAATCGTGGCGTTGGTGGCGAACGATGTGGGACATTGGGTTTTCCCTTGGAAGCCTCATCTCCGGATTTCTTATTGGCATTACCATGGGGAATGTCCTTCAAGGCATCCCCCTCGATGCACGTGGCGAATATATTGGAGGATTTTTCGCACTCCTCAATCCGTATGCTCTTATTTTGGGCGTCACGACCGTTGCGCTCTTTGCCATGCACGGTTCGATTTATCTCGTGATGAAAACGGAAGGCGACCTTCAGCAGCGAGTCCGGCGTTGGGTTAATCGCATCATCGCTGTGTTTCTTGCGTGTTATGTGACTCTCAACATCGCCACATTCTTTTACGCGCCGCACTTGTGGGAAATTGTGCGGGAACGGCCGTGGATTCTCGTGGTCTTTGTCATCAACATGCTGATTGTTCTCAATATCCCTC
Source organism: Chthoniobacterales bacterium (assembly GCA_039807035.1). Lineage (GTDB taxonomy): Bacteria > Verrucomicrobiota > Verrucomicrobiia > Chthoniobacterales > JACTMZ01 > JACTMZ01. The sequence goes on along the minus strand of JBDHQL010000022.1, from coordinate 4,056 downwards.
GTGAAAATCACAAAGGGAATGAGTTGCGGACGTTTTTTTCATCCTGCGCAGCGATGGGAACGCTCATGCTTCTTTTCGGGCTCACCGTTTTTCCCAACATGCTGCGTTCGATGCCACATCCGGAGTATAGCCTCACCATTTACAATGCCGCTTCCACGCCGAAGACGCATTTTATCATGCTCATTGTTGCTCTCCTTGGCGTACCCATGATTCTCACCTACACCGCGTGCATCTATTACATTTTTCGCGGCAAAGTAAAATTGAACTCGCAGAGTTATTGAGTTTGGCGACCTTCGAGTTCGAGGAGGAATTTTTTAATTTTTAGGCCACCTGCAAACCCCGTGAGTTTTCCATTGCTTCCAATCACACGATGGCAGGGGACGATGATAGGTATTGGGTTTTTACCGATAGCAGCACCTGCGGCGCGAATGGCTCGTGGGTGGCCGGACTTTTCCGCGATGCGAGCGTAAGTCTCGGTTTTTCCGTAGGGAATAGGGCAAAGGGCGTGCCATATATCTTTTTGAAATTCTGTGCCGTGGAAATCCAGCTTGAGAGAAAACGCCTGACGTTGTCCTGCGAAGTATTCTTGCAGTTGCGTTTCGACTTTGCGAAGGACGGGATGCGCTACCTGTTCCACCGCGTCTCGTGCGAATAGCGGAAATGATTCGTTTTCCCAAAAGATTGCGACGAGGGCGGAGTCACGCGCCATGAGCGTCAGCGTTCCCACGGGCGAGGAAACACTTTTCCAAAAAAAACTCATGGCAGGCGTTTTTATCCCGGAATGCTTTTGAGCATTTCGGCGTTGGTGGGATGCTTACGGATGAAATGCAAAAGACGTTCGATAGCTTCGAGAGGTTTTTGTCCTGCAAGGCCACGACGAATGACGTTGATTTTGTACAATTGGTCTTCGGGCAAGAGCAGCTCTTCGCGACGGGTGCCGGAGAGGAAAATATCTACGGCCGGATAAATGCGCTGATCGCTTATTTTTCGGTCAAGCACGAGTTCCATATTACCGGTTCCTTTAAACTCTTGGAAAATCAACTCGTCCATGCGGCTGCCGGTTTCAATGAGGGCGGTGGCCATGATGGTGAGTGATCCTGCTTCCTCGGTGTTGCGGGCTGCGGCGAAGAGTTTGCGCGGAATTTCCAGAGCGCGGGAATCCACGCCGCCGCTCATGGTACGCCCGCCTCCGCTCATCGCGTTGTTGAAGGCGCGGCCAATACGGGTAAGGGAATCCATGAGTACGAAGACATCCTTGCCCATCTCGACAAGCCGTTTGGCGCGTTCGATGGCAAGGATGGCAATGCGGGTGTGACTTTTGAGGTCACTGTCATTGGAGCTGGCCATGAGTTCCGCTTCGGGAACCGTGCGACGGATTTCGGTGACTTCTTCCGGACGTTCGTCCACAAGGAGAATGATGAGTTTCATCTCCGGATGATTTTTCACCACGGCTTCCGCGATGTGTTGAAGCAGCGTAGTTTTACCGGTGCGCGGAGGTGCCACAATCAACCCGCGTTGTCCTTTGCCGATGGGCGTCATCATATCCATGACGCGTGTCGTGTAACGATCAGCGGATGTTTCGAGGTTAATCCGCTTGTTGGGATTGATGGTTGTCAGCTCCTCAAAAATCGGAATGTTGGCATATTTTTCCGGGTCCTCGCCTTCGATTTCGGTGCAAAGGAAAAGCTGAGGTCCACGGCTGCCGCGGCGAATTTGGCCTTTAATCCAAACGCCATCACGCAGATTGTGGCGGCGCACCACGTCGGGAGTGACGAAAATGTCGCTATTGGATTGCGTGAAATTGCGCTTGGGATTGCGGAGAAATCCGAATCCTTTACCACTAACTTCCACAATGCCCTCGGCAAAAACCGGCTCGCCTTCGGGTTCTCCGGTTTCCACGGGAACACCGGCGTCGGCAGGATCCCCATTGGTATCGCCACGAGGGCCGCGATCATCATCACGTCCCCGCCGTGAACGACGTTGGCGGAAATTACGGTAACGCCCACGGCGTTCGCGTCCTTCGCGAGGGGCTGCCTCTTCGGGATTCGCGGGGGCAGCTTGAGGCTGCGAGTGCGGCTCCGGTGCCGGTGATGCGGATTCATTTTCGTGAACCGGTGGTGTTACCGGTGCGGATGGTTCAAGGGCCTGTGTTTCGTCCATGGTATCTTCGTTTAAGAATGGTTGGTTTCGGAGAGGTGCTCGAGCACTCCCGTGGGTAAATCAAAATTGGAATAGACGTTGAGCACGTCATCATTGTCATCAAGGGCATCGTGCAGACGCAGGATTTTGGAAGCTATGGCCTCGTCGTGAATGGTGACAAGCGTCTGTGGGACAAAAATAAGTTTTTGCGAAACAATCGGGATAGATGCCGTGCGTAAAGCCTCTGCTACCGCTGCTAATTGGTCGGGTGCTGTGGTGATGGTATGGGGATGTTCGGCCTCACTAGCTAGGTCATCCGCCCCTGCTTCAAGAATGATTTCGAGAAGGTGATCAGCATTGGCAGCGTCTTCCGGCACCGTAATTTCGCCTTTGCGTTGGAAAAGATAAGCCACGCTCCCCGCTCCTCCCAAATGCCCACCGTGCTTAGAAAAAATTAAGCGTACATCCGCAGCGGTGCGGTTGCGATTATCCGTCGCGGCTTCGAGAAGCAACGCCACTCCATCGGACGCATAGCCTTCGTACATCACTTCCTCCAGCGTAGTTTCACCGCTCTCTCCGCTGCCACGTTTAATGGCGCGATCAATGTTATCGTTAGGCATGTTTTGCGTGCGAGCTGACAAGATAGCCGTGCGCAGTCGGATATTGGCTCCCGGATCGGAGCCACCCAACTTCGCGGCGACAGCAATCTCTTTTGCAAGGCGAGAAAAAACTTTCCCCCGCTTAGCATCGAGCGCGCCTTTAAGGCGTTTAATTTTGGACCACTTGTTATGACCGGCCATGGAATACCTCGGATGTGTCTCCGAACCCCGGATTGTGGAAATACGTTGTGCGTTATGTGTTCGTTTGGAGGATTGCGCGTCGGGCTTGGACAGACTTCTGCCGGCCTCACGTCAAAAGGGAGCGCGATATCGGCGCGAACAATCGGAACCCCTCCAGCAAACACCCATAACGCGGATTTGTCAACCGGCGTTTATGAAATTTTTGTCGAATCTCACTACGCCATAATACTGCGGGCGATCTCTTCCTCCACGGCTTCGCCAAAAAGGCAGTTCACGAGGGCGAGGCCAAACTCCAAGGCGACACCGGCGCCCCGCGCGGTGATGAGTTGCCCATCTTCCACGACACGCTCTCCCAATTGCGCCTCGGGAAGCTCGCTGAGGGTTGAAAAATGTGCGGTGAATCGCCGGTTCTTTAGTACGCCGGCATCTGCCAGCACGAGAGGTGCCGCACATATTGCGGCAATCCCTTTGCCTGCATTTGCGAATCTTTTTACCTCGAGAGCTGCCTGCCCATCTACTCGCAAATGTGTGACACCCGGGCCTCCGGGAAGGAGGAGAAGATCGAACGTCTCGGCTTTCACATTTTCCAATAATGCATCGCCACGCAAGATCACGCCATTGCGTGTGGTGATATCAAGATGTGCGCCCACAACCGCTAAAATTACTTCCGCACCGGCACGGCGCAGGACATCCACCGGCGCGATCAATTCCAATTCCTCAACACCATCGGTCAGCAGGCAAAGTACGCGTTTTTTCATCAGGCCAAGAGCAAAACCATGAGCTGTGCCGAAAGAATGCGCAAGAGCATGGACAGAGGATAAACTGCGGCATAAGCGACGGCAGGGGCGTCGGATTTGCTGATGGCATTAGCAAAAGCCAGTGCGGGAGGATCGGTCATGCTGCCCGCAAGGAGTCCGCAGATGGCAATGAAATTCACCTTCAATGCCAGCCGCGCTACGAGGCCAACCATGAGCAAGGGCACCGTCGTCACCACGCAGGCGATGCCAAGCCAGATAAGGCCGTCGTGACTGAGGAGCGTGGGTATAAAACTTCCACCGGCCTTGAGTCCCACGCAGGCAAGAAAAAGGACGATGCCCATTTCACGTAGGGCCGTATT
>JBDHQL010000021.1:0-12387 GCA_039807035.1 Chthoniobacterales bacterium | reverse complement strand
TTTTATTACTCTCTTCAAATCCGGGGGTACAGTTTTATTTTTGACTTTTTTTCACGCCCTCATACCTGAGCAGTTACAGTTTTTCAATGTTTCCGAGAGAGCTTTCTGTCATGATTTTGGCAAAAGCCTAATAACATGCGATCCAGTGGGACAGCCGCTTTTCTACCCCTCAGACTTCTGGAGGATCGAAGCGTGCTCCGGGAGCAACGAGTATTGGGTGATCGTGTCCCGGATGATCCACACAATGATCCGATCTGCACTCTCCCCTTCGACGGAAGGACGAATTTTTTGGGAACAACACTTCATGATAAACCATAGTGAATTATCCGCTGCCCAGCGACAACTCGATTCCGCCTTGCCGGGATATTTCCATTTTCCGAAACTCGTTGTGCATGGGTGCCCACGCAAAAAAACGTGTTAACCAACTCGGGGGAAAATCGAGAGGGGTGAGAGTTTGAGGCGACGGGAGGCAGAAAACGAGAGGGAAAGGCGATTTTAGGGACTCTCTGTTTTGGAGAAGAAAAAACATCCAAAGCCCGCGAAGGCGCATAAACAGCGGGTTTACGGGCGGATAGGATGGAAATGGTCGGGCGTTAACCGGAGCCAGCCGCTTTTCTTAGCTGAGGTAGGTTGGCTCCTGAGGTAGGATTCGAACCTACGACCAATCGGTTAACAGCCGACCGCTCTACCACTGAGCTACTCAGGATTTTGCCAAAACTTCGAGACCCTGCATTAAACGGTGAATAGACAAGGGTGTCAAGAAACACGCGAATTGGAGAAAGCGGCAGCAGAGTGCCGCTGCTACTTTTTGTAATCAACGCGGCTTGATGATGGACGAGGCGACGACTTCGGGGCGTCCTAACAATGAGGCTTCCACGGTGTAATCGCGTCCGGCGACCATATCTCTCGTGGGAATCGCGGCTTCATACTCGATGCGCTCGCGAGGATTGACGACGACGATGGCGGAACGCGGGTGAAAAATACGGTCTTCCGACCATAGAAAAATGCGTTTTCCGTCCGGCGCACGCACGGCAACTTCGATGCGTTGTTCGTTGGGAAACTCGAGGCGTTCGGCTTTGTTGGTGGTGTTTTGTATTGTGAAAATCACACGCACTTCACGGCGTTCTGCAGCGGGAAACTCCTCGGGTTCAGCGCGGACAAAGGCTCTCAATGCAGGCTCCTTCGGCCCGAGCCGGAGGGAATCAGGCACCACGGGATTTACCAAATCGGAAGCACGGTGCAGCCATGTGTCTTCCTGACCCTTGCGTGGCGCAACACAAGCTGTGAGCAGGAGCGTGATGAAAAGGAAAAAGCGGTGAGTTGATCGCATGACACCATTAAAGCATGTCGTCCCACGGTTGCAATTCCACGGCGCACGGGTGTAGATTTTGCCATGCGTTTTGTGCGACTGACTTTGCTGGCGAGCCTGATTTTTTGCATGGGGGCGGCGAAACGTCCGTCGCTTGATTTACGAATCCATGCGCTGGGAACAGCAGCGGAAGCACCGACCTTTGCCTACCCAGCGACGCTACTCAATGGCACGCCCATTTTTCTACAACGAATGCCGTTGCTCACACAGCGTGAGGTTGTGTCGGTTTTTCCATTTGCGGCGAAAGATGGAACGGAAGGCATTTATCTCAAGCTTGGAGCGCACGGATCGCGCTTGTTGGAGCAGAACACCATGACGGCTCGTGGCACCATGCTTGTGGTTCTTCTCAATGGCAGACAAATCAGCAATCTTCTCGTGGATCGTCCGGTGACCGACGGGATTGTTTGCATTCCGCGAGGTCTTAATCCGGATGAAATTTCGCTCCTTACCGCCGCATTTCCCGTCATGGGGGAACACGGAGGAAAATCACGTCGTTGACATATTCATCGGCGCTCTCTGCAACATTGCACTTGCAGATTTAGCCTTGGAAACGGACTCTTATTATTCACACATGAGCGACCGACAGCCCTACGCTTACGATTCGAAGATCGAAGGCAATATCATTTTCACACGTTTGGATGCAGCCATCAATTGGATGCGCGGCAATTCTCTTTGGCCGATGCCGATGGGATTGGCTTGTTGCGCGATTGAGCTTATGGCCGCAGGTGCCTCGCGTTTTGACATCGCCCGCTTTGGCGCGGAGGTGATGCGTTTTTCACCGCGTCAGTCCGATGTGATGATCGTCGCCGGCACTGTGACCTACAAAATGGCGATGGCAGTAAAGCGTATTTACGATCAAATGGCGGAGCCAAAATGGGTGATTGCGATGGGTGCGTGCGCCTCGAGCGGGGGCATGTATCGCAGCTATCCTGTGCTGCAAGGCATTGACCAACTTCTGCCCGTGGATGTCTATGTGTCCGGCTGTCCGCCGCGCCCCGAAGCGTTGCTGGATGGCCTCATTCGCTTGCAGAAAAAAATCATGAGCGAGGACTCTTTCCTCGAGCAGAAAAAAGAACTTCTCGCTGCGTTATAATGAAACTCTCCGAAGCTGCCGACGCCATCACTTCCCGCTTTAAGGAAGTCATTACTGCCACCAACGAATTTCGTGGCGAACTGACCCTCACGGTCGCTCCTCATGCTCTACGGGAGGTGGGAAAGTTTTGTCATGACGAGCTAAACTTTGAGCTACTGCTCGATATTTCCAGCGTGGATAATTACGACTACGAGCCGCGTTTTGAGGTGGTTTATGAGCTTTACTCGATCGTAGATGGAATTCATCTGCGGTTAAAAACCACGGCCATGGAGAGTGAGCCATCCGTTCCTTCGGTGTGTGATGTGTGGCCCGGAGCCAATTGGCATGAGCGTGAAGTTTGGGATTTAATGGGCATTCGTTTTGAAGGTCATCCCGACCTGCGTCGCATCATCATGTGGGAAGGTTATCCGTATCATCCCCTGCGCAAAGACTTCCCCATTGAAGGCAAACCCAGCGAAGTTCCCGAAGGAACTTTCAGCGAAGTGGCACCGCTAGGAGGTGGTCCGTTTGTCACCATTCCAGCTTCCACCAATGCCAAGAATCGCGAGCCTCGCGCACGAGGCACCGAGGTGGCGGTGCATACCGAAGATTTTCCTCAAGAGCCTTGATCTCGCAGCCGGAACAACTGGCGGACTTCGTGACTCGCCTCGCAACGCATCCTGTTATCGGACTCGATACTGAGGCAGATAGCCTCCACTGCTACCATGAAAAAGTTTGCCTTGTGCAAATATCCTCCCCGGACGGCGAGTGGCTAGTGGACCCGTTGGCGGATATTGATCTCACCAAACTTTACGAATTGTTTTCGCAGCGACGGCTTATCATTCACGGGGCGGACTACGATTTACGTATGTTAGGACGGCATCCGGCATTTACGGCAACTGATATTTTTGACACCTCGATCGCGGCACGTTTTATCGGATTGGAAAAAATCGGCTATGCGTCGCTCGTAGAAAAATTTTTCGGAGTCACGCTCAGCAAATCGTCACAACGTGCCAACTGGGCGCGTCGTCCGCTTACGTCGCAGATGGAAGAATATGCACTCAATGACGTTCGCTATCTGCTGCGTTTGGGAGAAATTCTCGAAACGCAACTGCACGAACTCGGGCGTTGGGAGTGGTATTTGCAATCGCGAGATTTGATGGTGGAACATACGCGTGAACCGCGCGAACGTGATTTGGAAAATGCGTGGCGACTTAGCGGAAGCAGCAAATTTTCTCCTCGTGAAGCTGCTGTTCTTCGTGCGCTTTGGCATTGGCGTGAAGCGGAATCCTGTGCATGGGATCGTCCGCCTTTTCATGTTCTTTCCAACGACCGTCTCCTTGCTGTCGCTCGCGCCGCCGCAGCACGGCAGAAAGTCGAAGCTCACCGAATGCCGTCCTCTCGCTATGGTCGCATGAATGATGCCATTAAGGGTGCTCTTGCAATTCCGGAAGAGGACTGCCCTGTTTTTATTCACGAACGAAAACCGCGTCCTTGCAATGAAGCTTGTCGTCGCTTTGAACAATTGAGAGAGAAGCGCGATCATATTGCGCAGCAACTCAAACTCGATCCTACCCTCATTGCCTCGCGGGCAACTCTCATGTCGGTAGCTACCAATAACGGCACCCCACTTTTACCATGGCAGCGCGAACTTCTTGAATCCCATGACCTCGTCAGCGCGTGATTTTATTAAGCGTGCCTTACGCGAGGACATCGGAGACGGCGATATCACGTCACAATGTTTTCTTCCCGAAAGTCATCATTCTACCGCTCGCCTTATCGCTCGCGAAAGCTCTGTTCTTGCGGGATTGGAAGTTGCGGCGGAAGTTTTTCGTCAAACGAATCCTTCCATCAAAATCACGCCGCATAAACAAGATGGAGAGACATTAACCACCGGCGACATTGTTCTCACCACCTACGGTCCGACGCGTTCGTTGCTGACGGCAGAACGTACGGCTCTCAATTTTCTTCAACGTCTCTCGGGCATCGCGACCCTCACGCAGCAGTTTGTGAAAGCGGTTGCGGGAACAAAGGCTGTCATTCTCGACACACGCAAAACCACGCCGGGGCTTCGTGAGTTTGAACGCCTTGCGGTGCAGGCCGGAGGGGGCACGAATCACCGCTTTGGGCTCTTTGATCGCGTGTTGGCTAAAGACAATCATCTCGCCGTCGCTCACAGCGCGGAAAAAATACAATCGGCCATTGATCAAGCGCGGAAGCTTAAACCGGAAATCAGTATCGAAATCGAAGCCGACACGCTTGAGCAAGTTCGCATGCTTTGTGATCTGCGTGGCGTGAACATCATTTTGCTCGACAACATGTCCAACGAACAACTGCGAGAAGCTGTTGCCCTGCGCGGAGCAAAGCCCATTACGCTCGAAGCCAGTGGTGGGGTGAATTTACAAACCGTGGCCGCCATTGCTGCCACGGGTGTGGATCAAATTTCCGTCGGTGCCCTCACCCACTCCGCACGCGCTGTGGACTTCGCGTTGGACATCGTTTCGGAATAAATACCGCTGCATCGCCTACTTTGCGCAGGGCCTTTTAAGCGAGAGCTTTCCCACGTTGTTCACGATGTGCTGTCAAAGCCGTCACAATGTTCTCCGCCACTTTTCGTCCAACTCCGGGCACACGCGCTAAGCTCTCCACATCGGCTTTTCGCAAACGCTCCACCGACCCGAAAGCCCGTAATAAAGCCGCTTTCCGCGAACGACTCACGCCTTCGATGTCATCGAGGATGCTCTCGGAAACACGCCGTCGCATGAGGAGGCGGTTGTAACCATTGGCCACGCGATGGGCTTCATCGCGGATGCGTTGCAGCATTTTGAGAGCACCACTCTCATGCGAAAGTCGCAAGGGTTGTGGGTCACCCGGAAAATAAATTTCCTCACGTTCTTTGGCTAATCCAATGATAGGTTGTCCCCGCAAATCAAGGCGTGCCAGCTCCGCACATGCACTCGACAACTGCCCTCGTCCGCCATCCACCACCACAAGATCGGGAAGGCGTGCTGCAGTAGGAAGCTCCAAGCGATTCACGGCCTCACGCGCATTTTCCTGCGAAAACTCCGAGGTTTCCGGTGCCGCCTCGCGAGCACCCATCAACAGTCGCGCATAGCGCCGCCGCACCACCTCGGCCATGCTGGCAAAATCATCCTGCCCTTCCACCGTGCGAATACGATAGCGACGGTAATTAGAACGGTCGGGGGCGCCGTCCTTAAAGCGCACCATGGAGGCCACAATATGCGTGTTGGTGATGTTGGAAATATCAAAGCATTCCATGATCGCCGGTGGTCGTGACAACCCCAGTGCTTCGGCCAATGCGTTGAGGTCTTCGGAGGAATTATCCACCCGTGCCAACACATCACCGCGCAGGAAACGACGCGAGGGTGCCGTGGTTTGTCCGAGGGCGGTAATCATATCGCGCAAGGCTGCCGCTTTTTCAAAATCATGCTTCGCCGCCGCCGCCCGCATCTCCGTTTCCAAATCTTCCGTCACGCCTTTGCCCTTACCTTCAAGAAACGCACAGGCTTCGAGAATCCGTTCGCGATAGGCTTCGGGAGTGATTTTCCCAATGCATGGGGCGGAGCAATTTTTGATAATGTCATCATGACAATGACGGTAATCCTTTTCCGTCGGCACACGCGGGCGGCAGGAACGAATGCCGTATTTGCGTTTGAGAACTTCCAAGGTGGCCCGCGCCGCTCCTGCATGGGCATAAGGTCCAAAATAGCGTGCTCCATCCTCTTTGCGCAGTCGCACTAACTGAAAACGCGGGAACGGGTCTGCGAGATTCACTTTGATTTGCAGAAAGTTTTTATCATCGCGGAAGGAGATATTGTACTTCGGTCGGTATTCCTTAATGAGCTTCCCTTCGAGAAGTACGGCCTCCGCATCGGAGCGCACCTCGTGAATAGAAAAATCCCAAACCGAAGCGAGCAAGGAGCGAGTTTTTAAATCCGCCATCCGCGAGCGTGCCGGCGTAAAATACTGCGCAAGCCGCTTTCGCAAATCCCGCGCTTTGCCGACATAAATGACGCGCCGAAAACGATCGCGCATCAAATACACACCCGGCTTGTGCGGGACATCGTACAAACGAGAACGCAAATCTGGCTGTTCTTCCGATGACATGAATCTCCAATATATCCACAGTTGCCCCTACCGCCATCCTTGCATGATGACCGCAGATTGCTAATCTCACCGCGACATGAGGATTCTCACACTCATAGCTCTGTTGCTACCAACCGTCGCGTCGGCACAAACCGCGCACCCACCGACGCCCGCAGCATCGTTGAATTTGTGGCAAGTCATTGTTTCCGGTGGTCCCGTCATGATCCCGTTGGCCGTCCTTTCCATTCTCGCGGTGGCTTTAGTACTCGTTTATCTTTTCACCCTACGCCATGGCGTTGTCGTGACGCGGCGTTACATGGCAACGGCGGATGCTTTGCTACGCAAACGCGATTACCTTGGGCTCCTAGCCATTTCCAACCGTCATCGTGAAGCTGTCGCCCGTGTGATGCAACGCACCTTGGATTTCATCACGCAAAACCCGGGAGCCACCTTCGATCAAGCTCGCGAAATCGCGGAGACCGAAGGAACACGACAAGCTGCGGCACTCAATCAACGCATCGCGTATTTGGCGGACATCGGAACAATTGCGCCTATGCTCGGACTTCTCGGCACGGTGCTCGGGATGATTAAATCCTTCAGCGTTGTTGCCAGCGACATCGTTTCCTCGCGGCCCATGATGCTCGCTGATGGCGTGGCAGAAGCCCTCGTAACCACTGCGGCGGGGCTATTCATCGGCATTCCCGCCATGGTTGCCTATTCGTTTTTTCGCGGTCGCGTCCAATCTCTCATCGCGGAATTGGAGGCGGCTTCGACGCAATTGATCGCTCTTCTCGCCGTCGGATTTTCCAAAAAGTACTAATTTTATGAAATCTCAAAATTTTAACTCCCCATTGGGCAAAAAATCCGCTATAGACAAGGTCATGCAAATACTTCCCCTCCTTTTACTGGCGGCTGCATTTCTCACCGGTTGCGCCACTCCCGAAAATCGTCGCGAGCTTACAGGCCCTTATTATCCTTATCTGCCCATTCCCTTTACCGAGCCCAAGCCAACCGATCCCAACAAGACAACCGTAGAATTATTGCGGTCACCTCGTGAAACCACCGTGTGGTATGGCCCGGATACGCGTCGGCAAATCACCGGGCGTTGGGGCATGGCGGGGCATCTCCCTGACCTCAATTATCCCAACACCCCTCCGGGCATCGAACAGCGCGTCATCAGCCGCATCAATTCTAAAGGTCTGCGTGCGCAAAAAATCGCGGATCAAACGTTCGCCGCTCGCTAAACGTTCGCGAGAAAATCTGCCAATGCCAGCAGCGCACGCCCACGATGGCTCAGCGCATGTTTTTCCTCGGATGTCATCTCGGCAAACGTCCGTTCATCCCCCGCAGGTATAAAAAGGCTATCGTAGCCAAACCCCCGTTCACCTTTTTCGTCCGCCGCAATACGTCCTTCCACGGCACCACAAAATAGGCGAGGGCTATCCTCGCGACTCGCCAGTGCCACCACGCATCGAAAACGTGCGGTACGTTTTTCCATAGGAACACCGCGCATTTGTTCAAGTAGCAAAGCCCGATTGTCTGCCATCGTTGCATTTTCCACTGCAAATCGTGCGGAGCGAACACCCGGCGCACCATCTAAGGCGTCCACCTCGAGACCCGAATCATCCGCCAACACCCACCCCGCATAATGACGCACTCCCTCGCGTATTTTCAGCAGTACATTTTCTTCAAACGTCACTCCCGTTTCCTCGACCTCGGGCATTTCCGGGCAAACCGAAAGATCGTCCACATGAAAACGAGCACCAAGAATTTCACGAACTTCACGTACTTTTGCCTCATTTCGCGTCGCAAAAAGAAGGCGTTGTTTTGACACATGCGTCATTCCCGTCAAAATGCGCGATTCCACAACCACATGTCCAGCCAACGTAAACAGTACCCTTTTTTCGACTTCGAGCCCCAATGGCAACACCGGTGGGCCGAATCGCAAACTTACCGCACGCCAAATCCGGGAGACGATGGCTTTGATTCATCCAAACCAAAGTACTATGTCCTCGACATGTTCCCCTACCCTAGCGGCGAAGGTCTGCATGTCGGCCATCCCGAGGGCTACACCGCCACCGATATCCTCGCTCGTTGGCACCGCATGCGCGGGTACAATGTTCTTCATCCCATGGGCTGGGATGCCTTTGGGCTGCCGGCGGAACAATACGCTGTCAAAACCGGACAACACCCCGCAACCACCACCGCCCGCAATGTTGCGCGCTTCAAAATCCAACTCGAGCGCATCGGCTTCAGCTACGACTGGTCACGCGAAGTCAACACCACGGACCCCGATTACGTGCGATGGACCCAGTGGATTTTTCTGCAAATCTACAACGCGTGGTTTAATCCCGAGACGAATCGTGCGGAGCACATCAGCACTTACCAAAAAACCGATCCCGATTCCGTTCGCCTCGCCTATGTCGCCGAAATGCCCGTCAATTGGTGCCCCGCTCTCGGCACGGTCCTTGCCAACGAGGAAGTCGTGGATGGAAAAAGCGAAGTCGGCGGATTTCCCGTAGAGCGCCGCCCCATGCGCCAATGGATGCTCCGCATCACCGCCTTTGCCGAACGCCTGCTCTCCGGACTCGCGCCTCTTGATTGGCCGGAATCCATTAAGCTTTTGCAAAAAAATTGGATCGGTCGCTCCGAGGGAGCATTCGTAAAATTTACACTCGAGAACGGCGAACATCGCACCCCCATCGAAGTTTACACAACGCGCCCCGACACCCTTTTTGGTGCCACTTACATGGTACTGGCTCCCGAACATCCTCTCGTCGCCACCATCACTACGCCGGAGCAAAAAATTGACGTTGAAAATTACATTCAAGCCGTTGCCTCAAAATCCGAACGCGATCGTCAAGATGCCTCGCATGAAAAAACCGGTGTCTTCACCGGGGCTTACGCCATCAATCCCGTCAATGAAGAGCACATCCCCATTTGGATCGCCGACTACGTCCTCACGGGCTACGGCACCGGTGCCATCATGGCCGTCCCCGCCCATGACGACCGCGACTATGAATTCGCAAAAAAATTCCACCTCCCCATCCTAGAAGTCGTCAGACCCATAGCACCAACCTCCCAAGAACAAGCCTCCGAGGCGCAAGTCGCAGAAAACACGAGTTACGGAGGAATCACCTCAGAAGAATTAACACTAGGGAACATAATCCCAGGGGGAACGGGCGTCCCGCCCGTTATCCAAGCCACCCCACTGCCCCCTCCCACCACCTGCTTCACAGGCGAAGGCATCGCCATCAACTCCGGCCTCCTCACGAACCTCCCCACCGCAGACGCCAAACGCACAATCACCACATGGCTTACAGAACGCTCTCTCGGTCGCACCGCTGTCCAATACAAACTCCGCGACTGGCTTTTTTCGCGTCAGCGTTATTGGGGCGAACCCTTCCCCATTATTTGGGAAAATGGACACCACCGCGCCCTTGATGCTAACGATCTCCCCGTGCGCCTTCCCGAGCTTGACGACTTCAAACCCACTGGCACCGCCGAGCCCCCCTTGGCCAAAGCCAAAGACTGGGTGCATTATTCCGATACCGCCACACGTGAACTCAACACAATGCCCCAATGGGCAGGATCCTGCTGGTATTACCTGCGCTTTTGTGATCCCAAAAACTCCTCGCAATTCATCAGCAAAGAAGCCGCCCATTATTGGCTCGGCGATGGCAACAGAAACCCCGGCGGCGTTGACCTTTACGTAGGTGGCACGGAACACGCCGTGTTGCATCTCCTTTACTCACGCTTTTGGCACATGGTGTTGCATGACCTCGGGCATCTCCCGACTCCCGAACCCTTCCAACGCCTCGTCAATCAAGGCATCATTCTCGGAAATGACGGACAAAAAATGTCCAAAAGCCGCGGCAATGTCGTCAACCCCGACGAAGTCATCCACGACTATGGTGCCGACGCCTTTCGCCTTTACGAAATGTTCATGGGCCCGCTGGAACAAATGAAACCTTGGAGCATGAAAGGCGTGGAAGGAGTCTATCGTTTCCTCGCCCGCGTCTGGCGTCTCGTTATGCACGAAAACGCCGATGGTTCATGGCATCTCTCCAACGCACCCGCCGACATCGAGCCCGCCGCAGCACAACTCCGCGTTCTGCACGCCACCATCAAAAAAGTCACCGCCGACCTTGGCACCCTTTCCTTCAACACCGCCATCGCGCAAATGATGGTATGCGTCAACGAACTCACCGCCGCCGAAAAACGCCCCATCTCGGCACTACGCACTCTCCTCATCCTCCTCAGCCCCTTTGCGCCTCATATCGCTGACGAACTTTGGGAGCAACTTGGAAAAAAATTCATCGGATTTGAAGGCCATGCCCACACGCAAACCTGGCCGCAGCACGACGAAACTCTCCTCATTGAAAACGAAATTGAAATCGTGCTGCAAATCAACGGCAAGGTGCGCGGAAAACTCACAGTTTCAAAAAATGCCGACCGCGCTCACATCGAAGCGGCGGCCCGCGCTGATGAAAAATTTGCCGCACATCTCCAAGGCAAAGAAATTCTCAAAGTCATCGTCATCTCGGGAAAGCTCGTCAATTTTGCCGTAAAAAATTAGAGAGCCGCCTTCCTCAGCCCTCCAAACAACAAGCGCAAACGCCGCCCTTCAGCATGTCAAATCCTGCAAAAAAACGTAGGAAAATTATTTAGACGTCCCCCTGCAGATGTCCTACCCCATCCGTTACGATTCGCCCGTTATAAAAACATTCACCACCGAAATCTCCTTCATCCTCGATCGTTCGGACTCTATGCAATCCCACCTTGAACTCGCCATCGCGGACTTCAACAAGTCCCTCCACGATCAAAAGGAAACCTCCACAAATGCAGCTTCATCTCACCCTATCGCCCCGTGAGCAATCATGGGGTGTAGATTGAAACTGCGAAACCAATGTTTTTTTAATTTCTTTTGAGGGCGCCCAAATGCCGATCATTTCTGCTGCGCGGCGGGTTGGAAACAGCGTACGGCATTCGATCTTGAGCTCATGGTCGCAAGTAATCAGATCGAAAGCAGCACACTCACTCTCCGTGGCAGCAGTAGATACCAAGGCCGCTTCAGACGCATTCCGCTCATACATCGCCCGCACCGTTATTGGTAGTCCGGAAAATTATTTCACAGCACCAACGAGTTAATAAAGCAAGATTTCGGCGTCATCATTGGGAAAGTGAGCAGACATAGCGTCTTCACCCCCTATTTCAGACTGCGGATTTTCCGTTCGTCAGTTCGCCTTTCATCTCCCGAAAAACAGCGGTGACAAAGCGATTGATGGCGGCGATTTGCCCGAGATCGCCCATGGATGTGGCATCGTCGGCGATGAGGCGGATCAATGCTTCGGAGCGTTGGATCAGGCTCTCCAGCGCAGGCAAAGCCAATGCTTTTTTCTCCGCATCAAGGGGCGTGCCGGATGCGAGAGCGTCGCCGAGGATTTTTCCAAGATCATCGCAGGACAAAACCATCTCGAGCCAATCCATGGCAAAGCGCGTGCGGATGAGCCAAAATTTCGTGTGGGCATGGCCATGATGACCCGCCTTGGTGGAGGCTTCGAGGAAGCAGACTTGTGCGGTTTGAAGTTGTGCTAAAATTTTTGCGATGCCCTCTCGGTCCACGCCGCGCAGGAGAGCCGGGATCAAATACGGCGTGTAAATAAACAAGTAGCCATAGAGCAAACCGCCACGCACCTCCCGATCGGCTTTTTCCACTTGCCGGAGTCCTAGCTCGAAATCGGGTGCGGCACTCTCCCCGAATAGCAAGGGAAGAAAGCTCTTGGAAAAATCATTCGCTGTGATAGCGGGCTGCCATGACACACGGGCAAGAAAAGCG
>JBDHQL010000152.1:0-2560 GCA_039807035.1 Chthoniobacterales bacterium | reverse complement strand
ATGAAGGAACCGGAACCGAAATTTTGGCATAGTATGAACACAAAAGGCGCAACATTTCACACTCGTTGGCGGCGTTTAGGAGTTTGGGTGATCGCTCTGTTTTTGGTCATGGGAAGCATGGCCCAGGCAGAGTTTCGAGGGGCGTGGATTTCGACGGTTCACAATCTTGATTGGCCGACAAAAGGTACCTCGGAGGAACAGCAAAAATCGGAGTTGGTGCGCTTGCTTAACGCCGCGAAATCGCTGGGATTGACGGATATTCTTTTCCAAGTTCGTCCCGAAGGCGATGCATTGTATCGCTCGTCATTGGAGCCGTGGAGCCGCTTTCTCACCGGAACGCAAGGGAAAGACCCTGGCTACGATCCGCTGGAGTTTTGTATTACTGAGGCAAAAAAACGCGGCCTTCGCGTTCATGCGTGGTTTAATCCTTACCGCGCTTCCGTTCATGCCGACGCCCCGTTGGCTTCCAATCACATGGCGCGGCGATTTAGCTCCTATGCTTACAAAAGCGGAGGTGTCCTCTCCATGGATCCCAGCTCGCGAGAAGTTCAGGATCATGTCGTCAAAGTCGTTTCCGATGTCGTGCGCCGGTACGATGTGGCGGGAATTCATTTTGACGATTATTTTTATCCGTATCCGCCGGAGCATGGAAAACGGACATTTCCCGATGGAAAATCATATGCGCGCTATCGAGCGTCCGGTGGCAATCTTGATTTAGCTGATTGGCGACGCGACAACGTCAACCGCCTCATCGCGCGCGTGTCCCAAGCCGTCAAAAGTATTCGCCCGGGAACGCTGTTTGGGGTGAGTCCGTTTGGGATTTATACCAAGGGACAACCTAGCACAGTGAAGGCGGGTTTGGATCAGTTGAATGAAATTTTTGCCGATCCGGTACGGTGGATGCGGAGTGGATGGGTGGACTACCTAGCGCCGCAGCTTTATTGGAAAGATCAATCGGCACAATCTTTCACCGAATTGCTTAAATGGTGGCGTGGGAATGACGCCAATCCGCGTGGTATCCCCATTTACCCGGGTATCGCCGTTTATCGTGTGAGCGAACAAGGTTGGCCTCCGCAGGAAATTGTCCGTCAAGTCGCTCTCTCACGCACCGTAGGGCGTGGCGCTTCGGGGCATATTTTCTTTCGTATGGGAAATCTTGCCGACAATTCCAAAGGCGTGACAACTTTGCTGAAAAAAGCCGGATATTAGTAGTGATTTGAGAGGAGTTCGGCGGCAACGATGCGCAACTTTTCGGCGGTGGTTAATCGGTAACGCTTTTCCATCACACGGAGTTTGTCGCGACGCATCTTGCGAAGCAAACGAATGTAGAGTGCCGCCATCACACGCGCCGCTTGCAAGGCGTGTCGGTCTTCCGCAGGAAGAAGACTTGCGGCTTTTGTAAAAAGATTCTCCGTCTCCTTGGCGAATTGCTCGAGATAACGCTGACGCAATGCGTGTTCGGATAAAAAATTTTCCGGAGTTAATTCATCCTTCGCCAATTCATCCAAAGAAAAATAAAGTCTGTCTCGTCGTAGATCGGAAGCGGTATCACGGAGAATGTTGGTAAATTGGAGGGCGCGTCCGAGAGTTTTCGCGTATTCCGAACAGCGTATGCTATCCGCCTCAAAAATCGGCAAACAAAGCAACCCCACCGTTCCCGCCACGCAGTAGCAGTAATGATTGAGATCGGCACGCGTTGGCATACGAACGCACGCAGCCAAGTCCGTCGTTGCCCCCTCCAATAATTCGAGAAAATACGCCGAAGGCATCGCCCGCCGTAGCATAAGTTCGCGCAAATTGTCAGGGAGTCCATATCCCTCCGGATGCAAAAATCCCTTACGCCATGCGTCGAGAGCTTCGCGCCGTGACGAGAGATCGAAGGATTCGTTATCCGCCACATCATCCACCAAACGACAGACAGCATAGAGTATCGCCAAATCCTCGCGAGCCGCAGGAGCAAGCAATCGGAATGCGGGCGCAAAGTTCGACTTGCTCGTCTGTAAAATCTTTTGCGCCTCGAGATGCGATGGGGGCAGTAGAGGATTCATCGTCATAAAAAACGTAAAACGCGTTTTCCAACTCGTTGTTCCCTAAAGTGTCCTCTGCTTTTTCTCATTTCAATAAAGCCCTCTCTAAAAATTCACGCCAAAAGCTTACCCTCGTCCATCGTCAAAATATGATCCGCCACAAGGGTTGCGGGATTGCCCATTTCCGTACTCCAAATCACCGTGATGCCAAGTTCCTCAAGGGCCCGCTGCGCAAATGGAATGAGAGTCTTTTCCTCGGGCGGAGATTCGGCGATGAGAAGCAGGGGACGATGCGCAATGGCACGGGCAAATGCGGTGACAGCTTGACGTTCGGAGGAAAGCTCGGCCACCAAACATTCTGCTTCTTTTTCCAACGCGCAAAATTGCAACGCGGCGAGGGTGAGGGCGGCTTGTTGTTTCTCATCGTAAACACCTGCTTTCAGCACGCTGAACGCAATGTTTTCAAGAACACTTAACGAGGGAAGTAAAGCGGCACTGGGAAAAAGAAATCCGTAATGCTGCTGTCGTATGGC
>JBDHQL010000020.1:0-12459 GCA_039807035.1 Chthoniobacterales bacterium | reverse complement strand
CCGTGGCCTCGCAGCTCGGCGGCGAGCCGAAAACGGAGATGTGGTACTTTCTCGCTTGCGACCCAGGGAGCCTTATTTATGCGGGATTGCGTTCGGGTACGACGCGGGAGGAGTTTGAGAATAAGCTTCGCGCAGGAGAAGTTGAGGCATGTATCCAAGCGTTGCCGACACATGCAGGCGATAGCATTTTTATTCCAAGCGGGCGGCTGCACGCCATTGGGGGCGGAAATGTTATCGTGGAAATTCAGCAAAACAGCGACACGACCTACCGCGTGTTTGACTGGAACCGGATGGGGCTGGATGGAAAGCCCCGCGAATTGCACCGCGAAAAAGCATTACTCTCAACCAACTTCAACGACGTTGCGCCGGTGCTTGCACCTCCGCAGGAAGGAACATTGGCGACATGCCCGGAGTTTTGCGTCGAGAGATTCTTCCTTGCAGAGCCAAGGCATCTTGGAGTGTCCGGAGATTTTGCGATTGTCACGATAGTGAGTGGGCTGGCGCAGTGCGGAGAGCAATTTTTTAAGATGGGAGATTTTTTTCTTTTACCTGCGAATGATGCGCCGCCTGTCGTTCCAGTGGCCGGTGGATGCAACGTGTTGGTGACGACCATTCCATAAATTGGTATTGCGAGCGATGGCGGTTCTGTGCATCATGCCTAAACGCGCCAATAAAAAACGCCGTTGGTCCTTGGGTTTCTTTGCCTCGTCTAAGAAATCAAACGCGTCAAGGGAAACCCGGCGATAGATACGATATAACATTATGCCCGTTCGTTTAGGACGTTTCGAAATGCCGCAGTCCCTCATTAAAGATGAGAAGACAGCCACAGATACCTACGCCAAGTTCATTGCCGAGCCTTTCGACGCCGGTTATGGCCATACCATTGGCAATGCCCTGCGTCGCGTGCTCCTTTCCTCGCTCGAGGGTGCCGCGATTACCTCGGTTCAAATCGAGGGAGTTCAGCACGAGTTCCAGACCATCCCTGGGGTGGTTGAAGACGTTGTGGAAATCATCCTCAACCTCAAAAAGGTCAAATTTAATACACCCGACCATGACACCCACACGGTTGTCATTAACGTGAATAAAGAGGGGGCCATCACCGCCGGAGATATCCAATCCACCAACACCTGCGAAGTCCTCAATCCCAAGCAGCACATTGCGACGCTTGATAAGAAGATGAAATTTTCCGCCGAGCTTACCGTGCGTAAAGGGCGCGGTTTTGCGACAGGTGATGAAAACAAACATCCCGAGCAAGCCATCGGAGTCATTGCTATTGATTCCATTTTTACGCCTGTGACGCGCGTGAAATATGCCATCGAGGCAACGCGTGTGGGTCAGCGCACCGACTACGATAAACTCGTGTTGGAAATTTGGACCGATAGTCGCATTAGCCCTAATGAGGCCTTAAAGCAGTCCGTCGCCATTCTCCTTCATCACCTCGATGTGTTTAAGGACGGTGAGTACGAGATTCCTAAGGCAAAGGAAGCACCGAGTCAGGAGAATCAGGAGCTCCGCAAGAAGCTGGCGACGAGCGTCAATGAAATTGAACTTAGCGTTCGAGCGGCCAACTGCCTCAACAATGCGAACCTCACAACGGTGGGCCAACTCGCTGCGAAAACGGAAGCAGAGATGCTTAAGTACCGCAACTTTGGTAAAAAATCTCTCAACGAAATCAAAGATAAGCTCGAAGAAATGGGACTGAGCTTGGGCATGAAACTCGACCCGAGTTTATTGCAGTCCGAGGATGAAGAGAAGAAGAGTGAAGATAAAAAGGAAAAGGAGTAATTTCATCTCATGAGGCATCAAAATAAAACTGTCAAACTTGGGCGTTCGCAGGCCCATCGTGATGCACTGTTGTCTAATCAGGTATGCAGCTTGATTATTCATCAGCGTATCCGCACCACGCTGGCTAAGGCTAAAGCGGTGCGTCCGCTTGCGGAAAAGATGGTCACGCTCGGCAAAAAAGGAACCCTTCATGCCCGCCGCGTGGCCATTGCCACATTGCATCAGCCCGATGCGGTGAAAAAGCTGTTTGCGGAAATTGCTCCTCGCACGTCAGGGCGTGCGGGAGGCTACACGCGCATCGTTAAGCTCGGGCCGCGCCGTAGTGATAGCGCACCCATGGCGATTCTCGAATGGGTGGATATTGCACCTGCCGAGGCGGCAGCGGATTCCACGGCTTCCGAGACGAAGGCAAAGAAAAAACCCGCAGCAAAAAAGGCCAAGGCAGAAGCCGAGGCAACAGCAGACGATAAGCCCGCAGCCGAATAAACCCTCTCCCGTGGCAGATCGCGACCATTCATGCGCGATCTGCCGCAAGGGGAGAAACGAGTTTTTCCATAAAAAACCAGGGGGCACGGTCGTCTCGACCGTGAAGGTATAACAATCACAGGCGAGACGTCTGTGCCCCTTGGCCAAGGCAAGCTATCACAGGTGTGGTGCCTGTGCCTCTGATCAAGGCAAATCGAGCGCAAGCGAATTCAGGAGCTGCCAACTGCCGACTGTCAACTGCCTACTTTTCTTCCGAATGCCTCGGCTCGAATTCTTCGCGGAACTTTCCGACGAAGCTTTGGGTGGGCCAGGAGCAGGCTTCGCCGAAGGCGCAAATAGTGCGTCCGGCGATGTTGCCGGCGATACTCACAAGCTGCTTCGCATCGGTGGGTTTGACGTCACCTCGGAGCATACGGGTGGTCATTTTTGACATCCACAAACTCCCTTCGCGACACGGCGTGCATTGTCCGCAACTTTCGTGCGCGTAGAAATCATTGAGGTTGTTGAGTACCCAAAGCATGTCGCGCGAATCATCGAGAATAATGACGCCGGCACTTCCGATCATCGAGCCTGCGGAGGCTAGGGTGTTGGCATCCATCACCAAGTCCATGAGATCAACCTCGACTACCGTTTCGGTGCCATCGGGGCCCTTGCGCTTTTGTTTGAATTTTTCTCCGGCCTTAAGAACTTTGGCGGAGCTGCCGCCCGGGATAATTGCTTTGAGTTTGCGTCCGGGTTTAAGTCCGCCGCAGAGGTCATTGATGACTTGGCCAATGGTGAGCTGTCCGCAACCGAGTTCGTAATAGCCCGGATTTTGCACATCTCCGCTTACGCAAAGAGTTCGTGTGCCGCCGTCGCCGGGGGAGCCAAGTTTGGCAAAGGCGTCGCTGCCCATGGTGATGATGTGTATTACATGGCAAAGAGTTTCGACGTTGTTGACGATGGTGGGGCAGTTGTAGAGGCCAAAGACCGCCGGGAAAAACGGTGGTTTGATGCGTGGGTAAGCGCGTTTGCCTTCGAGTGATTCGAGAAGCCCCGTTTCTTCACCGCAAATGTAGGCCCCCGCACCTTGGTGTACATAGACCTCGCTGTCAAAGCCGGTGCCGAGAATATTTTTACCGATGAATCCCGCGGCCCGTGCTTCGGCGATGGCTCGCTCGACGATGCGGGCGGCTTCGGGAAATTCACAACGAATGTAGATGTAGCTGAGTGGAACGTTGATCGTCCATGCGGCGATCATGAGCCCCTCCAGTAATTGATGCGGATCTTCGTGCAAAATATAGCGATCCTTAAAAGTACCGGGCTCGGATTCATCGCCATTGACCACGATGTAATGCGGCTTGCCATCCTCGCGTTTGATGAAGCTCCATTTCACGCCGCATGGAAATCCGGCTCCACCACGCCCACGTAGATTGGCGGCTTTGATTTCGCCGATGATGGCGGAAGGCTCCATGGCGAGTGCCTTTTTTAAGGACTCATAACCTCCATGCCGTAGGTAACAGTCGAGCGATGTGTCATAATCGTCGCGCCCGACATTTTTTAAAATCATACGCCGCTCCAAGGGATGCGGGGCACGCAGTGTGCGGGGCATGGAAGGGTGTGT
Organism: Chthoniobacterales bacterium; assembly: GCA_039807035.1. Classification (GTDB taxonomy): domain Bacteria; phylum Verrucomicrobiota; class Verrucomicrobiia; order Chthoniobacterales; family JACTMZ01; genus JACTMZ01. The sequence continues at coordinate 8,585 of JBDHQL010000020.1, read as the reverse complement.
GTCATCGAGCACAGCGGCGGCATCGGAAACCTGCACGCGTTCGTGCAAATCATCTCCCACAAGGCACACGGGTGCGGAGCCGCAGCTGGCAAGACATTCCACAAACTCAATGGTGTATTGCCCGTCGGGGCTGGTGACGCCATGGCCATGATCGTCCGCCGGATTGGCGCCGGTGGCGTGGCAAAGTTCATCACGCAGCTCGTGAGCACCTGCCATGGCGCAGGAAAGAGTGCGGCAGACGCGGATGGTTTTGCGCCCGGGAGGTGTGTCACGGAACCACGGGTAGAAGCTCACCACCTCGAGAATGTTGATGGGTTCCAACTCTAGGCGGGCGGCGATCCATTCGACGGCACTTGGGTCCATCCATCCGAAATGATTTTGCCATAAATGCAAAACGGGTAAGGAAGCACTTCGTTTGGATACCGGGTAATGCGTGATCACCTCGGTAATTCGAGCCTCGAGTTCGGACGGAATTTTATCAGCTTGGCGTGGCGCGGCGTCGGTCATGAACGTCCATTTGTCCGCCAAGAGTGCCTTCGCTTCAAGAAAAACGATACGACGCCGTGCTTGCCAGTCACAAATGCACCTGTAAGAATTGCTGCTGTAAGGAGAAAACTTATGAGTGAAAAAAATTCCAATATAGCCGCCGAAAAATTACAGAGCGGAAAATCTCATGCCGCTGAGGCTGCCAGCGAACTGCGGGCTGCTGCGGAGGCGAAGTTCCAAGACGTGCGTGATAAGTTTAGCGAACATGCCAGTCATTATCGGGAAAAAGCCTCGCAAGTTTGGGCCGACACAGCCGGACGCGCTCGCACCTTGAGCGAGGATGGTGAGGATTATATTCGCGAGAATCCGCTGCAAGCGGTGGGTATTGCCCTTGCGGTGGGCTTTGTTCTTGGGGTGATTCTTCGTCGCTGACTTCGAGGCAAGCATGGATTCTGCCACCGGCGCAAAACACACTGCGTCGCCGGAAGCATCGGGATTGCCCTCGGCAACTCGCGATGTTGCAACGGCGGCAACGCGCTTTTTTCAAGCTTTTGCCGGGCTTTTTGGATTGGAGCTGCGTGAGACAGGTGTTCAGGCACTCATTCTCATTTCCTTAGTGGCAGCCTTTCTCGCGGCGTGTGGATTTGCGTATTTGTTTGTACTCACAGGATTGATTGTTCTCCTCGTGAGTTGGCTGGGTGGGGGTTGGTTGATTATTCTTTTTGGGCTCGCCCTTTTACATGGCATCCTTGCGGTGGCGCTATGGTTCATTCTTCGTGATCGAATTCGGCAGCCGCTTTTTCCCGGGACGCGTGAGGCTTTGCGTCGAGAAATGGGGAGGTTTTCATGAAAAAAGAAGACTATTTGCGCGAGATGGAATCTGCGGGGCAGGATTTGTCGATCAGCATTCAACGCTTCGTTACCGCAGCGAATCCGGTGAGCTTATTGCGTGGCAGTGTTTCTCGCGGTTGGCAATGGTGGCTGCCAAGTGCCGCTGTTACTGGCTTTACGGGTGCGAAGTTGTTGCGCTCGGTCTTTCGTGGAAAAAAGAAAACCAAGGAAGTGGCGACCGTCAGCGGCGCGGCTTTTTGGATTCCTACTTTATTAAAACTCATGCCCGCAGCACTTGTACAAATTGTTCCCTTAATTTTAAGTTTGTGCTCAAGCCGCAAGCCGTGAAGTTTCTTTAGCCGTGTCTGACCCTGTCTCCTCCTCACAACCGGTTGTCGAAGTTGTCGCCGAACAGGCACCGGTGCATGTTCTCGAGCACGTAGATCAGTACCTTGCCATCGGTAAAGAATCTGCCGCATCGGATATTCACCTCAGCGTCAACATGCGCCCGACATGGCGGCGATTTGGAACCTTGGAGCCAATTTGGTTGCAGGCAGACACACTTTCGGCGGCGGATACGGAGCGTTTGGCGATGGGGTTTCTTGATGACGCTCAAAAGCAGCAATTGGCGGAGCGTGGCGATGTAGATTTCGCGTATTCCAATGCCGAAGGTCGTTATCGCACAAGTGTCGTGCGGCATCGTCTGGGCTACGATCTCGTTTTTCGCATTATTCAAACCAATGTGCGGACGATGGATGAATTGGGATTGCCCGCGCAATTGAAGCTGCTCACCCAATACCAAAACGGTCTCGTCTTAGTCACTGGTTCTGTAGGCAGCGGCAAGAGCACGACATTGGCCGCCTTAGTTGAAGAAGTGAATCGCACGCGGCGTGAGCACATCATTACTCTCGAAGACCCGATTGAATATATTTTTAAGCCGCAGGGATGTCAGGTGAACCAGCGCGAAGTTCATTCGCACACCGCATCGTTTGGCGCGGCATTGCGCGGTGCATTGCGCGAAGACCCGGATGTCATCATGGTGGGAGAAATGCGAGACCTTGAAACCATTTCGCTCGCGATTACGGCTTCGGAAACCGGTCACTTGGTTCTTGGCACCTTGCACACCGGCAATGCGGCCCGTACCTTGGATCGTGTGCTCGATGTGTTTCCCACGGATCAGCGAGAGCAAATTCGCACCATGGTCAGTGAGTCCTTACGCGGCATCATTTCGCAACAACTTGTTCCGCGTGTTGATGGCACGGGACGTGTTTTAGCCATTGAAATCCTGATGAACACACCGGCTGTGGGTAACGTCATTCGCGAGGCCAAAACATTCATGCTCCCAGGCATTATTCAGACGGGGCGCAAGCTTGGTATGAAGCTGATGGACGATTCGTTGGCGGAATTATTTAAGGCGGGTCTCATTTCTGCGGACGAAGCCGTGGCGCGAGCGGAGCAAAAAATTCAGATGAAGCAAATTTGTCGCATTTTATAAGTCATGGCTCACATTGATCAGTTTTTCGATTATTTGATACAAGCCGGTGCCTCCGACTTGCACCTCGCGCAGGGGCAGCCGCCCAAAATTCGTCGTCATGGCGACGTGATTCCTATTCGCGAAGAAATTCTCACGGGGGAAGAAATGAGCTACATGCTCAGCGAAATTTGCACGCCTAAGAATTGGGAGAGATTTCAAAGCACGGGCGATCTTGATTTCGCTTATGAAATGAATGCGGAGAGCCGATTTCGTTGCAACTATTTCAAGCAAGTCAATGGCCTCGGTGCTGTCTTTCGTCTTATTCCCACCCGCATTGCCACGCTTGAAGAACTTGGTTTGCCTTCGGTCATCAAAGAATTTGGTCATCTGCGCGGCGGCCTTGTTTTAGTGACAGGGCCCACGGGGTCCGGAAAAAGCACGACGCTGGCCGCCTTGATGGATTACATCAATGTCAACTTCACGCGTCACATTGTGACGATTGAGGAACCGATTGAGTTTGTACACTCGAATAAGAAAAGCATCATTACCCAGCGTGAAGTGCCAGAACACTCCCCGAATTTTGCCACCGGCCTCAAAGCCGCTTTGCGTGAGGATTCCGACATTGTTCTCGTGGGTGAAATGCGCGATTTGGAAACGATTTCGCTGGCTCTCACCGCAGCGGAAACGGGACTCCTTGTTTTCGGCACGCTGCATACCAATAACGCCCGTAAGACGGTGGATCGTATGATTGACGTCTTTCCTGCCGATCAACAATCCCAGGTGCGCACCATGCTGGCCGCGTCGCTGCGCGGCGTCATTGCGCAGTTGTTGCTTAAGCGGAACGATGGCAAGGGCCGTATCGCCGTGAATGAAATCCTTGTCGTCAACAGTGCCGTCGCTGCCATTATCCGTGAAGGTGCCACGCAGAAATTGCAAGATGCCATTGTGGGCGGACGGGCGTTGGGGATGCAGTTTATGGACGATGCCATTTGGGCGGAGTTGAAGCAGGGTCATGTTGCGCCCCATGAAGCTTTCATGAAAGCGATTGATAAAAACCGCTTCAAAGCCTACCTCCCTCCCGAAGACGCCGATCTGGCCAACTCTGCCGGAAGTGCGGCTTAAGAGTTCAGATTGACACTCGCAGCGAGCGTAGAACGAGTTTTCCAATTCGTTTTCTTGATAGTAGAAGCACAAGAGACCCCGCTCCGCACCCGCGTTGAAGCTTGCTTTCACCTTTTCCACGCTTTTGGATGCGAGAATGGAACGTTCTTTTGGTCGGGTGGCGGATGGTTTGCGTCCGGTGATATTTGAGTTAGGCGTCGCGCCTCATGCGACGGGATCGGTGCAGGTGGCCTTCGGCAACACGCGGGTGATTTGTGCAGTGATGGTGGATGAAGCTGTGCCGCGTTGGATGCAGATTCAGAAAGTCAGTGGGGGCTGGTTAACAGCCGAGTATTCCATGCTTCCCTACGCAACGCTTGATCGGAAAGCGCGTGATATTTCGCGAGGAAAATTAGACGGGCGCACCACGGAAATTCAGCGGCTTATTGGTCGCGCTTTACGTGCGGTCGTGGATTTGGAAAAGCTCGGGCCGCGCACTTTGTGGGTGGATTGTGATGTGTTGCAAGCGGATGGTGGGACGCGGACAGCGGCCATCACGGGTGCCTGTGTGGCGATCGAGTTGGCTTGTCGGCGACTGATGGCCGAGGGAAAGCTTAAAGAAACGGCCCTACGTGAGCGGGTGGCAGCAGTCAGTGTGGGGGTTGTTGGCGGTGAGGTGTTGCTCGATTTGGATTATCTCGAGGACAAGGATGCGAGTGTGGACATGAACTTGGTGATGACACAAGGAGGGGAGTTTGTGGAGGTGCAAGGCTCGGGTGAAGAAGCGACTTTTGGGGAGGAGGCGCTTTTTGAAATGCTGCGAGCAGGACGCGCCGGCATCGAAAGTTTGCTTGTGCTCCAAGAGAAGGCTCTTAGTCTCTCCGCCGAATCAACAAAATGAAAAAGGCTCTCATCACAGGCATCACCGGGCAGGACGGTTCGTATTTGGCCGATATCCTCCTCGCGAAGGGCTACGAAGTTCACGGTATTATTCGCCGCGCCAGCACCTTCAATACTTCCCGCATTGACCATCTTTATCAAGACCCCCACGTCAATGGCGTGCGTTTGTTTTTGCATCATGGAGATTTGTCCGATGCGGTACACATGACAAAATTGCTCTACGAGTTGGAGCCGGATGAAGTTTACAATCTTGGGGCGCAGAGCCATGTGCGTGTGAGTTTTGAAATTCCGGAGTACACTTCGGATGTGACGGGGGTGGGAACGATTCGGATTCTGGAAGCCATTCGGGAATCCGGCGTAAAGCCGCGTTTTTATCAGGCGTCGAGTAGTGAGATGTTTGGAAAAGTTCAGGAGGTTCCGCAAACGGAGACAACGCCCTTCTGGCCGCGTAGTCCGTATGGTTGTGCTAAAGCTTTTGGCTACTGGGCGACGGTCAATTACCGAGAAAGCTATGGGCTTTTTGCCAGCAATGGCATTTTGTTCAATCATGAAAGCCCGCGCCGCGGGGAGACCTTCGTCACGCGCAAAATTTCCCGTGCGGCCGCAGCCATTAAACTTGGTCTGCAAAAGGACCTTTACTTAGGTAATCTCGATGCAAAGCGCGACTGGGGATATGCCCCTGAATATGCCGAGGGCATGTGGCGTATTCTCCAGGCGGATCAGCCGGACGATTATGTTTTGGCCACCAATGAAACGCATACGGTGAAGGAATTTGTGCAGGAAGCTTTCGGGCATTTGGGGCTGGATTGGGAAAAATATGTCAAGCATGATGCTCGTTATGAGCGCCCGGCGGAGGTGGACTTGTTGATCGGAAATCCGGCCAAAGCAAAAAAACAGCTTGGCTGGGAGCCAAAAGTCCGCTTTAAGGAACTTGTACGCATCATGGTGGATGCCGATTTGGAATTGCTTGAAGGAAGAGGCCAAATCCATCAACATGAGGCTTAATTTGTCAAAACACATCCATTATATCTATGTCTAGAGTTTGCACAGTGACCGGAGCCAAGCCCCAGCGGGGATCAGTGATTCATCGTCGTGGTATGGCCAAGAAAAAGGGCGGCGTTGGTCGTCACGTAACCGCAAATACCCCGCGCTATTTTACTCCAAATCTTTTGGAAAAACGCATTTGGGTTCCCGAACTGAAGCGGTTCGTCAAAGTAAAATTAACCGCTCGCGCTCTTAAAACCATGAATAAGAACGGAGCCTATACGACTCTCAAGAAGGCTGGTCTCGTTTGATTGGCCATTTTGATTCCCACTAAAACATCCAGAAAGGAAAAAACACACTATGGCATTCAGCACAATTAGCAAAAAAAGCGGCAAAACATACTACCTTCATTCGCGCCTCCAGAAGTTGCGCGGCGGACATGAAGTCACTCTGTATTTTTTCGCCGGTGAACCGAAGGAAGGCGCCATTAACGCCATTCCTGCGGGCTACGAAATCTCGGAAAATGAGCGCACGGGCCTTCCGTTGCTCAAGAAAAAGAAATAGAGACACGGATTATTCCGTTTTTCATGAAGGCGGCCCGCATCCGATGTTGGGCCGCCTTTTTATTGGAGTAAGCTCTTTTTTATGAAGTCTCCACTCCTTGTTGGGGGCGGCCTCGTCGGCCTTGGAACCGCATGGCAATCGCTTCGTTCCGGTCGCGTCAGCACCCTAACGCTCCTCGAAAAGGAAGCCACCCTTGGCACCCATCAAAGCACGCACAACAGCGGGGTGCTCCATGCCGGACTCTACTATAAACCCGGCTCTCTCAAGGCTCGCCTTGCCGTGGAAGGTATTCGGGAAATGACAGCCTTTTGCCGTGAAAAAAATATCCCTCATGATATTTGCGGGAAGGTTGTCGTCGCTGCCGATGATTCCGATGTTCCGCGTTTGCGAGAACTGGAATCACGAGGCCATGCCAATGGACTCCAAAATCTTCGCTGGCTTGAAGCCGAGGAGCTGCGGGAGATTGAACCCCACGCGGCGGGAGTGGCTGCTCTCTATGTTCCCGAGGAGGGCATTGTGGATTATGCCGCTGTGTGTGCCGCATTAAAAGCGGACATCGAGAGTTTCGGCGGGCGTATTGTCACGAGTGCTCACGTCCGCCGTCTGCAGGAATCTTCCCAAGGTTGGGTTGCTCTCACGCAGGTCGGCGATTTTCAAGGCGACTATCTCATCAACTGCGCCGGACTCCATAGCGATCGTGTTTGTCGAATGGCCGGTGAAAATCCCAAGGAACGCATCATTCCTTTTCGTGGTGAATACTACAAACTTCGCCCCGAGAGCCTGCATCTCGTTCGTCATCTTATTTACCCCGTTCCCGATCCTAAATTTCCCTTCCTCGGCGTCCACTTCACGCGCCTTATCCACGGTGGTGTTGAGGCGGGGCCCAATGCGGTACTTGCGCTGGCCCGCGAAGCTTATCGCAAAACGCAGTGGAATCTCCGCGACATTGGCTCTGTGGTGAGTTTTTCTGGATTCTGGAAATTTCTCGCCCGCCATCCGCGCATGACCTGGGACGAAGGTTGGCGCTCTCTCAGCCGCCGTTTGTTTTGTGAGTCTCTGCAAAAGCTCGTACCGGAAATTCGCGAAAGCGATCTCATTCCCGGGGGTGCCGGCGTGCGTGCTCAGGCAATTTCTCATGACGGAACTCTCGTGCAGGATTTTCGTCTCGTTCTCGGACAACGCGCCCTTCATGTTCTCAACGCCCCAAGCCCCGCAGCTACCGCGTCCTTGGCGATAGGTCGTTATATCATGGGAGAAATTCCCGCCGCCTAAACGTGGCAACGTCACGCTTAATTCTTTCGTCGCAACGTAAGTCAGGCTAGGTTTTGGTAGCTATGACTCGCGAAGCCACAGTCCATCGAAAGACGAAAGAAACAGACATCCGCCTGCGCCTCATCCTTGATGGCACAGGGCAATCGAACATCACGACCGGCATTGGATTTTTTGATCACATGCTGACGTTGTTTGCGAAACATGGGCTGTTTGATTTGGAGATCAAAGCTAAAGGCGACCTTGAGGTGGACGCGCATCACACCGTGGAAGATGTGGGGCTCACGCTTGGGCAGGCTTTGCGCGAGGCGTTGGGAGATAAAGCCGGGCTTGTGCGCTACGGATGGTGCTTGCTGCCTATGGATGAAGCATTGGCCCGAATCGCCGTAGATTGTGGCGGACGCCCCTACCTTGCCTACAAAGCACCCAAAGGCGCGGCGGCCATTGGGAATTTTCCCATTCAATTGCTCGAGGAATTCTTGCGTGCTTTCAGCGTGCAGGGCGGACTCAATTTGCATGTCACGCTGCTTGACGGTCGCGATTCTCACCACATGGCGGAAGCGGTTTTCAAAGGTCTGGCCCGTGCGCTGGATCAGGCGACGCGCCTCGATGAGCGGGTGCAAGGTATTCCCAGCACCAAAGGATCACTTTGATGGTTCCGCGCCTCGCGCTCATTGATTACGGGAGCGGCAATTTGCGCAGCGTCGAAAAAGCCCTGCAACATGCCGGTGCGCATGTGGAACGTTGCGAAAATGCGAAGTCTCTCTCCACCTGCGATGCCATCGTGTTGCCCGGTGTGGGGTCTTTTGGAGATTGCGCACGCAGCCTACGCACGCGCGGACTCACCGAACCTCTCCGTGAATGGTTGGCTGCGGACTGTCCGTATTTGGGAATCTGCCTTGGCTATCAAATTCTTTTCGAGAGTAGCGAGGAGGACTCCGCAGAATCGGGCCTTGGCCATTGGCGTGGGCATGTC
>JBDHQL010000151.1:0-2574 GCA_039807035.1 Chthoniobacterales bacterium | reverse complement strand
ACATGGCTGCCGTATGCCGCTGTTTCCCCGGCAAACATCCCAAAGGCAGCGGCGATCGCGTGCCCGATGAGACCGAAATTGCCAACTGCGCTCCGTGGCTCACCGCAGAAATTACGCTCCTGCGCCCCAAGCTTGTCATCCTCATCGGCAAACTCGCCATTCACCAATTTCTCCCCAAAGCCAAACTTGCCGATGTAATTGGCCGCCGCATCCCGCATCTTCGCGAAGGTGTTTCTTTCGACATTATTGCCCTCCCCCACCCCTCCGGTGCCTCCGCATGGCGATGGACGGAACCCGGGAAAACACTGCTTCGCCGTGCCTTGACGCTTCTCTCCAAAGACCCTTCGCTTAAAAAAATCGCCGCAAAAGCACGCAAATCCACTATGGATAAAAAGCAAAGCGTATGATGCCACCACCGATTTATCCGATGCTCGTGATTGATGCGGGAAACACTTCGGTGAAATTTGCGCGGATAAACCGTCGGAAGGCTTTACCGCAAATTTTAGCCACATGGGATTCTCACAAACTTCGAGTCTCACACATCAAAAAAATCCAAACGCAATCCGGCTGCTACGCCGCAGTCGCTTCCTGCGTAGTGAAAGCAATCACACGTCTTTTGCAAGCGGCATGGCCCGACATCCACATCGTGAACGCAGCGACGCCTCTCAATTTTTCTACGTCGGTAGATCGGCGCAGCGTAGGAGCTGACCGTCTTGCTAACATGGCTCAGGCCGTGGACCAATTTGGCAAAAATGTGCTGGTGGCAGATTTTGGAACAGCGGCAACATGGGATGTTCTCGATGACCGTGGAAACTTCCTCGGCGGTGCCATTGCTCCCGGACTGCGAACAATGGCGCAATCTCTCGCCACGGCGGCGGACCAACTCCCTGAATCCTCCCTCACCGCCCCAACGCGATGGATCGGACGTAACACCTCCGAAGCTTTGCGAGCAGGCGTCGTGGGAGGCTATGCCGGCATGGCACAGCATCTTCTCGCGCAGCTTGCAAAAAAAAATAGACGACTCGTTTTTACCGGAGGTGATGCACGGTTGGTGGCAAAACTCACACGAGCAACACCTCTCATTGACCCTTTATGGACGCTCAAAGGCATTGCTGTTCTCGGAGATTTAGTCCTGCACCAAACGAACAAGCCATGAATCCGCGTCCCATTTTTATCAATGGCCAACCAGTCATCACACGGGATGTTGTGGAGGTACGCAATCCCTATAATGATGCGCTCCTTGCACGAATATGCCTTGCGGGTGCAGCCGAAATTTCTGCCGCTCTCGATGTTGCGGAAAAAACTTTTGCCTCCGTGCGCCACACATCGCCCACCGAACGTTCGGAGCTGTTGCGTCATATCAGCGAAGAAATAGGGCGCCGCGCTCAAGACTTTGTGGAGCTTCTTATTTCCGAAGCGGGAAAACCCATGACATTGGCAAAGGCAGAAGTGCAACGTGCGCAAGCAACATTTTCGCTCTCCGCCGCAGCGGCTCTCCATTTCGGAGATGCGCCGTTGGATATGAGCGTGACAGCAGCAGGTACAGGACATCGTGGAAGTGTACGACATTTTCCTCTGGGAATTATACTTGCCATCACGCCCTTCAATTTTCCCCTCAATCTTGTCGCGCACAAAGTCGCCCCCTGCCTCGCGACGGGAAATACCATGATTCTCAAGCCATCGCCCAAAGCCCCGCTGTGTGCCTTGTTATTGAGCGAAATTCTCACAGCGTGCGGCGTACCCCTCGGGCAAATAACAGTGCTACCTTTTGAACCCCAGCACACAAAGCTGTTCCTCGAAGACACGCGGGTAAAAATGCTGACCTTCACCGGAAGCGATGCCGTAGGATGGAAACTCAAAGCCGAGGCCGTGAAGCAAAAATCCACCCTCGAACTCGGTGGCAATGCCGCGTGCATTATCGAACCGGACGCCGATTGGAAATCGCACATCCCAAAAATAATTTCCGCTGCCTTCGGTTATGCCGGACAATCCTGCATCAGCGTCCAGCGCGTTTTTACACAACGCAGCATCTACGCCGATTTCCGCGCGGCATTTCTCGCGCAAATTCCCTCCGCCGCGCCCGCAGGTGACCCTTCCAATCCCAAAACGCTCGTAGGGCCCATGATTGATTCCGCAGCGGTTGCACGAGTGAAACGTTGGATTCAAGAGGCTGTGGATGCAGGAGCACATTTGCTCAAGCCCTTGAAAATTGAGGGCCGTGTTATGCACCCCATGGTGCTTGAACATGTGCCGCATCACGCGTCCATCATGCGTGAAGAAGCTTTTGCTCCCCTCGTAATTTTGGAATCTTATGACACCTTTGCCGAAGGTTTAGCCGCCGCCAATGATTCGCGTTTTGGACTACAGGCCGGCGTGTTCACCAGCGATTCGGATAAAATACTTCAAGCCTACAACACCCTCGATGTCGGAGGTGTACTCATCAATCAAGTCCCAACATTTCGCGTCGAAAACATGCCTTACGGCGGCATTAAAGACAGTGGCTTTGGACGCGAAGGGATTCGCTATTCCATGGAAGAAATGTCCGAATTAAAATCCCTCATCATCAACGAACAG
>JBDHQL010000150.1:0-2594 GCA_039807035.1 Chthoniobacterales bacterium | reverse complement strand
CGTACATGTTGTATTTTCACGAACCACATTCGCGAAAAAATCGGCGTGATGTTCGGTAATCCGGAAACAACTCCCGGCGGAACAGCGCTGAAGTTTTACTCGTCTGTCCGCTGTGACATCCGTCGAATTGGAGCCATTAAGCAAGGCGATGGAACCGTCACCGGCAATCGCACCCGCGTGAAAGTCGTCAAAAACAAAGTCGCGCCGCCTTTTACCGAGGCCGAGTTTGACATCATGTACAACGAGGGCATTTCCGCCGTTGGCTCGCTCATTGATGTGGCTTTGGAAAAAGGTATTTTGGAAAAGCGTGGGTCATGGCTGAGTTATAATGGCAATCAATTAGCACAAGGCCGCGACGCGGCGAAGGTGGCCCTTAAGGCGGATGAAAATCTCTACAAGGAGATTGAACAAGCAACGTTGGCAGCTATGAACAGCGAGCAAGCTTAAGTGCGAGAGGCGCATCACATTTTATGAATATTCATGAATATCAGGCTAAGGAATTGTTAGCACGTTTTGGGGCACAGACGCCTCGAGGAAGCGTCGCTCGCACGCCCGCCGAAGCAGAACGTGTGGCACGTGAACTTGGCACCAACCAATTGGTGGTGAAATCGCAAATTCATGCGGGCGGACGCGGGAAGGGGACGTTCACCAATGGCTTTAAAGGCGGAGTTCAGCTTTGCAAAACAGCCGGTCAAGCGCGTGATCTCGCGGCCAAAATGATTGGACAAACTCTCGTCACGCATCAGACAGGACCCGAAGGCCGTGTGGTAAATCAAGTGCTCGTGGCGGAGTCCATAGAAATCGTCAAAGAGTTTTATTTTGCCGTTCTCATGGATCGCGCCAGCGGGGCACCGGTCATCGTTGCCAGCCGTGAAGGCGGGATGGATATTGAGGAAGTTGCCGCAAAGACTCCGGAAAGGATTATCCGTGAAGCGGTGGACCCAGCCTTTGGTTTGCAGCCTTACCAAACACGTAAGCTCGCACGTGAATTGGGCTTTGCCTCCACGCAAATGCGTGCCGCATGCAAATTGTTTGCCGCACTTTATCGCTGCTTTAGCGAGCTGGATTGTTCGATGGTCGAAATTAACCCCTTGGTTCTCACTAAGGGCGGAGAAGTTCTTGCCCTCGATGCTAAGTTTTCTTTCGATGATAACGCGCTGTTTCGTCACCCCGAAATCGTGGCACTGCGTGACTCTGCGGAAGAAGACCCGCGCGAAGTGGAAGCGGCAAAATACCATCTCAGCTATATCGGCCTCGATGGCAATATCGGCTGTATGGTGAATGGTGCCGGATTAGCGATGGCGACGATGGACATCATTAAACATCATGGCGGCGAACCCGCGAACTTTCTCGATGTAGGGGGCGGTGCCACGGAGGAACAAGTCACCGCCGCTTTCAAAATCCTGCTGTCAGACCCCAAAGTAAAAGCCATTCTCGTGAATATTTTTGGGGGCATCATGCAATGCGACATCATTGCCAAAGGCATCATCAATGCTGCGAAAGCCTTGAAACTTTACATCCCTCTCGTTGTCCGCCTCGAAGGAACCAATGTGGAAGAAGGCCGTAGGCTTTTGGCGGAATCCGGCCTTCCCATCACTTCGGCATCCGATCTCGATGATGCCGCTAAACAAATCGTGGCCCTCGCGCCTAAGGAGTAAATACTATGTCAGTTCTCGTCGGCAAAGATACGAAGCTCTGCGTGCAGGGCATCACAGGTAAATCCGGAGCCTTTCACGCTCGCGGATGCATGGAATACGGCACACAAGTCGTGGCTGGGGTCACTCCCGCCCGCGGCGGTGAAACTTTTGAAGCGAAAGTTCCCATTTTCGATACCGTGGGCGAGGCGCGGGAAAAAACCGGCTGCAATGCCACAATGATTTTCGTCCCGCCGGAGTTCGCCGCAGATGCTATTCTCGAAGCCGCAGATGCCGGCGTGGAGTTGATCATTTGCATCACGGAAGGCATTCCGGTGATGGATATGATGCGCGTTCAAGAAATTCTCAAATCCTCCCCCTCGCGTCTTATCGGTCCGAACTGCCCGGGCATCATTACTCCCGGACAATGTAAAATCGGGATTATGCCCGGCTACATTCACAAGCCTGGAAATGTTGGTGTTGTCTCGCGCTCGGGTACGCTTACCTATGAAGCTGTGTGGCAATTGACATGCCGTGGCAAAGGCCAATCTACCTGCATTGGCATCGGAGGTGATCCCATCATTGGAACCACAACACTCGATGCGGTAAAACTTTTTGCCGAAGACCCGGATACCCATGGCATCATTCTCATTGGCGAAATCGGGGGAAGTGCCGAGGAAGAAGCTGCCGAGTGGATCAAGGCGAATTGCGACAAACCCGTCGCGGGATTTATCGCCGGTGCTACCGCACCTCCCGGGCGCCGCATGGGTCACGCCGGTGCCATTATTTCCGGCGGTAAAGGCACAGCTGCTGCGAAAAAAGATGCTCTCCGAGCAGCAGGAATTGCTATCGCCGAAACCCCCAGCTCCATCGCCGACACGCTCCTGACGCTCATGAAGTAAAATTGCCTTCGGGTACCGCGCCCGCCTCGGGCGCCGTTTCCCGCGCCCTCGCGGGAAA
>JBDHQL010000149.1:0-2668 GCA_039807035.1 Chthoniobacterales bacterium | reverse complement strand
AAAAGTCGCCAAAAAATACAGCAATGCGGGAAAGGACAAAATCAATCCGGCATAAAACGCCAACTTAAACGAAATCGTCATTGAATCGGCAACACCAAGTGATTGCAAATTGTCGGCACGTGAGGGGTCCACGGCGAGAAGGGGCGCTTGCACAAAGCTCGCAATTTCGGAGCGAAAAACAAATCCGAGCGTCATGGCCAGCCCCAAGGCAATGGCCATACGCACAATCATCATTCGCAAATCCTCAAGATGATCAATAAAGGGCTTCGGCGTGTCACGTCCGTCGCGAAACTCAAGAAAACGCCGCAAACTCACGAAATCCAACCTCCTGCGACAAGCCGTGCATAAAGCGATAAAGTACTACCATCTTCAATCACGCCGCTCACAATCATCTCACGCAATTCCTTCACCGAAAATGAACGGCTTTCGAGAATGTACTCCCCGGCATCTAACTCGATATTGGCCGGATTCCATTGCACATCTTTCGCTAAAAATTGATGGGTACATTCATTGGTAAATCCCGGTGAGGTAAAAAATTTTCCCAAGTATTCTAATCCTACTCCCACCTCGCATCCCGCTTCCTCTCTCAGTTCACGCCGCGCTGCGGCTTCGATACTTTCCGGCGTGATCTCGCCATCTACCTGACCTGCGGGAAACTGCCAAAAATCCCGACGCGCCGGAACCCGCTCCTCACGAATCATCACAAAAGACCCATCCGGCAACTGCGGTGCCATTGTCACGCCGGGTTTGCGCACCGACTTTGTCCACTCGCGGCCTTGCGGACACGAAGGCGTTCGCACCACTTCGCGAATGACGTGAACATACGGCGCATCGAGCAAAATCTCCTCACGCAAAATTTCCCAATCGTCTGGCATCACGTTGTCTCCGCTTCCGCCAAATGCTTGCGCCACCAATTCAATCGCTCGGCCACGCGCTCGGGTGAGGGCGCGCCCTCGGCCTTTCGTGCAGCTAACGAACGACGTGCATCCAGCATGGCCAACACACCTGTTTCAAAAAGCGGGCTCGCCGCTTGCATGGTCTCATCGCCCAACTCACGCAAGGTGACTCCTTGCGCGGCACTCAAGGCCACGAGTTTTCCGACGACCGCATGGGCATCGCGGAAAGGCAGACCTTTAAGCACGAGGTAGTCCGCAAGGTCCGTCGCCACAAGCAACGCATCGTTCGCCGCAGCTTCCATTCGTGCGGAATCCCACTGCGCCGCAGAATACATTTCTGCCAAAATCTCCAGCGATGCACCGAGGGTATCGGCAGAATCAAAGACTGGTTCTTTGTCCTCTTGCATATCGCGATTGTAAGCCAGCGGCAGACCTTTAAGCGTTGTCAGCAATGACAGCAAATTACCGTAAAGACGTCCGGTTTTCCCTCGAGCCAACTCGGCAATGTCGGGATTCTTTTTCTGCGGCATTAAGCTGGAACCCGTCGTATGCGCATCGCTTAAACGCAGAAATCCAAATTCGGAGGACGCCCACAGGACGGTGTCCTCGCACAGACGCGAGAGATGCATTCCGGCAATCGCGCAGGTGGATAAAAA
This sequence comes from Chthoniobacterales bacterium, assembly GCA_039807035.1. Classification (GTDB taxonomy): domain Bacteria; phylum Verrucomicrobiota; class Verrucomicrobiia; order Chthoniobacterales; family JACTMZ01; genus JACTMZ01. Next base: position 1,116 of record JBDHQL010000149.1, on the reverse strand, counting down.
CTCGCACGCAAAGTCGCGGTCGGCCACGGCATCCATGCTATTTTGCGAAACAGTGGCAAACCCCAGCTCCTTTGCCATCGCCACGCGATCCAGCACAATCGTCGAACCTGCGATTGCCCCCGATCCCAGCGGCATCACATTGGCACGCTGAGCTGCATCCGTCAGACGCCCTGCATCGCGCTCTAACATTTCGATGTAAGCCAACACATGATGTGCAGCGGGCACAGGTTGGGCGCGTTGCAAATGGGTGTAACCCGGCATGATGGCACCCTCCGCTCGCTCGGCGAGGCCCAATAATGCAAATTGCAAACGACGCACGGAAGCGAGTAGCCCAGCCACTTCCTCACGCAGCCATAAACGCAGATCGAGAGCCACTTGGTCATTGCGCGAACGCGCGGTGTGGAGCTTGGCACCGGCAGCACCAATCCGTTCGGTGAGGGCGGACTCAATGTTCATGTGAACATCCTCCAGCTCCTCCCGCCATACGAAACGTCCCTCGCGAATGTCCTGCGCAAGGCCATCTAAGCCGGACACGATAGCTGCAAGTTCAGCGTCATTTAAAATGCCTGCTCGCCGCAAACCGCGTGCGTGGGCTTTCGAGCCCGTGATATCTGCCAACGCCAGGCGTTGATCGAAAGAAACTGATTCGCCATAAGCGCGGAGTCGCGCTGAAGGATCTTGGGAAAACCGCCCGTGCCACATAATTAAACTTCCGTCGTCACCTCGCGTCCGCCCTTTTTACACACTCCTCGCAGACGCAATTCATCGCAATGGGCCTCGATGCGCACCTGCTTGTTAGCGGGCGTAAATCCCATCCGCGTCGCCATACAATTTCCTAAAAGTTCCATATTGAGGTCTTCAAATTCTAAAATGACCTGACAATCCAGGCAGATGAGGTGGTTGTGATGCGGATGGTCTAAAAAATTCGGATCATAAACTTTGCGGCCTTTCCCAAGTTCCAATTCACGCAACAGGCCGCTTTCCACCAAAATGCCCAGCGTACGATAGACCGTGGCGCGGCTGACGGTTTTTTCAATCGCTCGCGCCATGGTAAGAAGTTCCTCCACGGAATAGTGCTGATCGGTACTGAACGCTGCAGAAATAATAGCGTCACGT
>JBDHQL010000148.1:0-2714 GCA_039807035.1 Chthoniobacterales bacterium | reverse complement strand
CTATGAGCAAAAACTGCTCGTAAAGTTTTGGGGCCGATAAATCCATCCGCCCTCGCGCCCACAGCCTCTTGAAGCCAACGAATCGCCCGAGACTTCCCATTATTCACGGCAATATCGAAAACAATCTCGCCGATCGGTGGCGGCAGTTCGTGGGCACGGACTGGAAGCCAATAATCACGGTGGTAGATTGCTGCAGCGTCGGCCTTGGTGAGACGACGAATATCCACGTTTGGGTGACTGCGCTGATCAATACCAAATTTGGTCAACCCACCGGGATCGTCGGGATCGTTTTCGGCGACCGGGTTTCCCTTTCGGTCAAAGGTGGTTTCCCATTTCAGGGCGAAATCGAGTGCCCGCCGAAAGCGAGGACTCTCGATGGATGCCTCGATCTTCATTTGCGGGGTTCGACGGGCTCAGCCCGCTTGGATTGGATTTCATCAACACGCCCGTGAAGTTCGCCACGAAGGTTTTCGATTTCCATCAGGGAAGCTGGTGAGGCATGGACAAAGCGCAGAAGGAAACGCAGCACAGCCCAAATTGCCAATAGCACGGCAGTAACTTTTCCGCCCCACTCAACAGGCAAAAGATTCGCCAGTTCAGCCAATGCGTTAATGGTGGCTCCTGCAATAAGGAGCATCTCAACCTTGGAAAACTTCATTTCGTTAGCCCCTTAATTCTGAGTCCGATGAGAACGATTTCGACAATGGCACGAATAATCTGAGAGCCGATTTCCTTGCGGTTTTCAGGAACCAAATCACTCACTCGCTCGAGCACATAGTCGAGTTTCTGTTCTCCACTGCGTTTGTCTTGAAACTTTGTGCGCTCAAATCCCGAGACAATACGTTCAATGGTTGCCCAAATGTTTCGAAGCGTTCCGCGATCAATCCGAGCAATGGTGGCAAATGCAAATTGGAGAAGGGTTTTCATCTCCCATGCTCCCGTGTCAATCACCCCACGTGAAAACCTGCCGCTTAATCTACGGAACATGGTAAAAATGACGCTATGGCTCGCGTGATTTTTCATCTCGATATGGACGCTTTCTATGCGTCTATCGAGCAACGCGATCATCCGACGCTCAAAGGCAAAGCGGTCATTGTTGGCGGCTCACCGGACCGACGCGGAGTCGTTTGCGCGGCCAGCTACGAAGCTCGAAAATTCGGTGTGAAATCTGCCATGCCATCGCGCACCGCAGGGCGACTCTGTCCTCATGGCGTTTTTATTCGCCCGCGTATGGATGCTTATATCGCGGAATCCCGAAAAATCATGGAGCTACTTTCCAAGTTTGGGGGCGTTATCGAGCAGATGTCCGTAGATGAGGCTTATTTGGATATGAGCGAACATTACGAGCAGCCAGAACCCGACACGGCATTGCATGCAGCGACCAAATTGGGAGCGAAAATGAAGGCGGAGATTTTTTCTCAGCGACAACTCCCTGCGAGCATTGGCATCGCCGCTAACAAACTTTTGGCAAAAATTGCCAGCGGACGATGCAAGCCCGATGGGCTGCTGGTGGTGTATGAAGCCACAAAGCGAAACTTCTTAAGACCCCTCCCCACACGAGCCATTCATGGCGTGGGTAAAGTTACGGCCCAAGCCTTAGCCAGCGCAGGCATAGAAACCATTGCCGACTTACAAGACTACCAAGGTAATCTGCGAGCTTTAGTCGGCTCCTTCGGCGACACACTCGCTAACTTTGCACGAGGCGAAGATAGCCGTCCTCTTGATATCGAAGGAGAGGTCAAAAGCATTAGTTCTGAGGAAACATTCGATCGTGACACGGAAAATCGCCGCATCTTAGTGCCCGCACTTAAAACACAAGCCGAGGAGATCGCCGAAAAGCTCCGGCGTGAACGTCTCGCTGCTCGCACCGTGCAAGTCAAAGTGCGCTACGGAAACTTCACAACGCGAGTGCGTCAAACAAGCATCGAAGAACCCGTGGAATCTTCGCAGGAAATTTACCGTATCGCCTGCGCTATTCTCCGTCGCTCCCAACTTATTGATCGCCCTGTGCGATTGCTTGGCCTTGGTGTGAGCGGATTAGGCCCGCCAAGTGCTCAACTTTTTCTCTCGCTCTAAAGGCTCAATCCTTACGCCTTTGCTGCGGCTTGTAGTTGCTCAAACTCGTCACTCACATCCTCCTCGCTGTCATCTCGAATACGGATTGCCTTGCGGCCTTCGCCGAGATTGAGCCATCGCTGGACGATTACGTCACAATACTGCGGGGAAATTTCCATTCCGAAACAACGCCGATCAAGTTGCTCGGCTGCGATAATCTGACTGCCCGAACCGCAGAAAGGTTCGTAACAAATGCCACCCACACGGGTGTGCTGTTTCATCGGTATCTGGAAACACTCCAATGGTTTCGGCGTAGGATGTTCTGGCCTTTCCTCACCCGAAAGCGTGTCGATGTTCCAAACGGTACTTTCAAAATCCTTAGTGACTCGCTTGGGGCGATTACCCTTAATCCAACCCATGAGACAAGGTTCATGTTGCCAGAGATACCATGTGCGGGTCATCACAGGGCGGTTCTTTACCCAAACGACCTGACAATGCACGAGAAGTCCGGCTGCTTCCATTTCATCTTGCAGCATCTTCTGACGGCGTGACGCATGCCAAATATAAACGGGTGCATCGGGAGCGGTGGCGCACTTAAGAGCACACGCGAGGAATTTTTTATACAGGTCTGTATTGGCATCTGCGTCATCCCATGTCGC
>JBDHQL010000019.1:0-13363 GCA_039807035.1 Chthoniobacterales bacterium | reverse complement strand
CCCGTCGCACCTCCGGCGTCCCTTCGTAGGCCACCAAGCCATAAGCAGGCAAACTTACCAGCGCATAGAAAACCAAAAACCCCACAAGATCACTGGCAAGAAAAACACCCACGCTCCCAATCAAGACAAGCAGCCAGCAAATCGTAAAACGAACACCAGGTTTTCCATGGGGAAAATAGGAAGGAATGGCAAAGCCGCTCACACTCCAAAGGGCGGCTGCCGCTCCCAGTAAAATGCCACCCGGAACATCCAAGGCGAATGAAAACGGAAGCAAAGTAATCACGTCATCCGCCCTTCCAAAAACGAGCAAAGCTCCCATCGGCCATGATGCCGTTCCGAGAAGAGCCGGAATCCTGCTCCGTGTGCGGTGCCCAAGTAATCCGAGAAGAAGAAGCAATGGCCAACCTAAGGTGGCGAGGAGAAGTATTTGGGGGAGTGTCATTGTTGCACCTCCGCCGACTCAGGATGTCCAATGGCTAAAAGTTCCAGTGGCCTTTGTGGAAATGTACCCAGTAACAACGCCGCAAGAGCCAAAATCAACACGACCCATTCGCGAAGACGTGAAATGCCGGGCACCACATGGGTGCCTTGCGAGAACACGGGGGCAGCGGCACGAAACATGTAGCCACCGGCTAATAATCCGCCGGCAAAAATTGCCACAGTCCACCACCATTGCTGCGCCGAAAACGAAGCCCAAAGTAGAAGCCATTTCGTTGCAAAACCGCCGGTAGGAGGAACACCAACGAGCGACACGGCGGCGAGAATAAATGCACTAGCTGTCAGCGGAAGTACCCGCCCCACGCCACGTAAATCAACGAGCAGATCACTTCCGGCCACTTCTGCCATGAGTCCCGCCGCGAGGAACATCGCCGCTTTGGCGCAGGCGTGTGACATCGCTTGAAACATTCCACCGGAGAGTGCCGTGCTCTCCTCCGCCAACGGAAAAATTAAAAACAAATACCCAATCTGCGCCACTGTCGAATAGGCAATAAGTAATTTAAGTCGCTCTTGCCGTAGAGCCATCACACCGCCGACAACAATGGCACCTGCACCCATCAAGCCTAAAACTTGCCCGGCTCGGGGATTGAGAATTTCGGGAGCGGTATCAAACCATAGTCGCACCGTAAGGAAAAATGATCCCTTCACGACGAGTGCCGAGAGCAGCGCACTCGCCGCCGGTGGTGCTCCCGCATGAGCCGGGGGCAGCCAAAGATGAAGCGGAAAAAGAGCCGTCTTGGCAGCAAGTCCAACAGTCATGAAAGCCACGGCACCCCACAATGCAGGTTCGGGACGAACAACGCCGGATAGCTTTCCGATATCGAGCGTGCCATAGGCGCCGTAAAGCAAAGCGACGCCGAGGAGATAAAAGGCGGAGCCTGTGAGTGCAAAAAGCAAATAGCGAAAGGCTGCCTCCAACGTGGATTGGCGCCCGCTCAAACAAACCAAAGGTACCGCCGCAAAGGTGACAAGTTCGAGGGCGACATAGAGATTGAAAAAATCATTTCCCAAAAAAATGACATTCATCCCCACGCACACACCCATGAACAAAATCCAAAAGGTAAAAGATTTTCGCGTTTCCTGCTCGCCTCGTTGCACGAAAAAATCCTTGGGCGCATAGAGTCCTACCGCGAGAGCCACGAATGCAGTCAGCAGCAGCATAGCCGCCGAAAGTCCGTCTGCTCGCAATTGAATCCCCAAAGGCGGCAACCACCCTCCCGAAGCGTAAGTCAATGTCGCCTTCGCTTGCCATACCGCGGCCGTAATTTTTGCGGCAACAATGAGATTAAGGAGCAGAACACCTCGGGCGATCTCACGCGCCCAACGGCCACCAGCGGGAACCATCAATACAATGCCAAGAACCGGCAATGTAAGGGCTAAAATAAATAATAGAGAAATGCTCACGAATTCTCCTGGTCTTGATCCGCAGTATTAAGGCGCAATGCGAGAGCTACGCCCAAGGCCGTTGCAGAAAATGCCACGACGATTCCGGTAATCACCAACGCCTGTGGCACGGGATCGGCAGCAAGAACATCTACAGAACCACGACGTGCAATGACTCCAAAAAGTAAAAAAATTCCACTTCCGAGGATGTTAAATGAAAGAATTTTCCGCAGGGGTGTTGGATGAATTATTAAGCCATACAATCCCAAACCCACGAGAATCGCCGCACAAATGCCGAAAATTGTCGTCATGGTTTTTTCTCCGCAGGCCCCACCACCAGCATGAAAAGCGTAAAAGCTATGGAAAGGGTCATGGCAATCTCAATCACCACAATGATGGGTTTTGCCAATGCAGAAGGATAAGCAAGAAAGTCTCCCACCATGGCAAAACCCAGGAAGCCTACGCCAAGAAAAACAAGGATGCCCAAGACCAGAGCCCAACGTAGGCGTAGGTTTTCTATGGAAGGCGGACGAATCAAACCCGAAAAAATGGCTAATAACCCCATGGCCGCTATTAAGGCACCTCCGGCAAAAGCACCGCCGGGTTTATCGGCTCCCACCCAAAATAAATAAATGCCGGCGAGCACGCCGACGGGGATAAGGATTTTCGCGAGAAAAGTAAGTGGTCCATTTTTTTGCGGAAGAAACATCAAGTCAGGACGTCCTCCCCAAACGCAATCACGCCCAAATGACCACACGGCAATAAGAGCCAGCAACAACACCACTTTTTCTAGCATCGTATCCAGGGCACGAAATGCCATCAGCACTGCGGTGACCGCATTACCCATTCCGGTGACATCCAACGAATCCCATGCCGTCGTCGCAAGCGTCGGAGGAGGTGAAGGGAGCGAAAGCACTACGATGATAAGGCCTACTGTGACAGCAGCACAGAGTCCCGCTGCGGCAATACGAAGGACGATGGGAGGTTGAGGGACACCTTGGATTTCCCGCCATCGTGCGCAAGCGCATAAGAGCAGCGCGCCTGTCACTCCACCGCCCACGGCAGCTTCGGTGAGGGCAACATCCGGTGCAGAGAGAATCATCCACACAAGTGCAAGTAAAAGCCCGAAGGCGACAAAGCCAATGACAGATGCAAAATGCCGACGGCCAAATACAGCGAATGCGGCCAGCACGACAACAAGTGCAGCAAGTGTAGAAAAAAGAATGGGGGCGATGCTCACGATTTGTCCTCCTCATAAACTTTACGCCCCACAATCTGCGAAGCAGCCGATCCTGCCACCAATATCAACACCCACACCAATCCAAGTTTTAACGCTCCAAACGGCCAGTCAATTTGCGGGAGCAATCCGAGAATAATGAGCCCAAGGCCGAGATTATCCGCCTTCGTGAGGGCGTGCAGGCGCGAAAGGGTGTCCGGAAAGCGCAACAATCCCACGGTTCCTGCGAAGAAAAAAAGTGCCCCAAGCGAAACCATGATGATGGTAAAAATGGCCATGACTACCGTCATCATGAATCTCTCGTTTGTTTTCGTCGCAAACTACTACCGCGTGTTAATGCCACCGCGGCGAAAGCTGCCAAAAGCGCAAAAGTGAGAGCGACATCCAAGGCTGCCGTAATCCCACCTCCCGTCGCCAACAACATCACAGCAATGCCGCCGGAACCGAGGAGCTGTGCGGCCATCATGCGATCCACGTCACGAGGCCCCCACAAAAGGCGCACCAAACCAACGGCCACCGTCATAAAAACAAAAACGGCGGCAACGTAATAAAACTCACGCATAAGATTCTCCCCCCACCATGCGCTCCAAAAGTTTTTCCTGTTGCTTCATTTGCAACGTCACCGGCTGACGCTTGTCTAAACAATGCAAAACTACAGTTTGACCGCCCCTATCTTCCACCGGAAGCGAGCCCGGCAATAAGCTACCCAAAGCCAAATGCGCATCCCGTTTTGAACCCACGGGCAATGTACATTCCACCTCAACCAATCCAGGACATAACGGAAGCTTCGGATGAAATGCACGCCATGCAACATCCACACCGGCGACAAAAGAATGACGCAGGAAAAACCACAGTAAGGCAAAAGCAGAACTCAAGCTAAAGCGGGTAGATGCGAGAGGCCAAATCCGAATACTTATCCATGAGACCACCACTGCGGCAGGCAGCCCAACAATCAAACCGGCAAACTTCGCGCCATCCAAAATAAGCCAAAGCACGAGGAAAAAAAGAAAGCGCAAAACCACATCTTGATTTGCAGGTTTCGCCGCCGTGTCGTCAATCTCAAAGGCACAATTATCCGCCGTATCCTTGCGCCGTATCCACCCACGACTTGCCTCAACTGCGTCCTCCATCCCACAGCTCCTGCAAGAGCAAAATGGTGGCGACCGTAGCACAGGAAGTAAGGACAAGAAAAAGCACATCTATAAATGTATTCATGCCTATCAGCAAAACACACGGGGTGAGACATTGGTTGGGAGAGGTGAAAAAAATTCGCAGCATTATTGAAATGTCGTCGCCCATAACGTTCAAAGTTCCCGAAAACTTTTGCGGCGAGTATGGTGCAGGGGCAACTTCGCAATGCTCCATGAAACTCACTCCTCACCAAAAAATATCTGGCATTTTGGTTCCACTTTTTGCATTACGGACGGAACGAGATTTAGGCATTGGTGATACAGAATCGCTTAGGGAATTGGTGGATTGGGCGGCAGCACGTGGGTTTGGAGCACTCCAAATTCTCCCCATCAACGAAACCGCCGGAGACAACAGCCCCTACAACATTCTCAGCTCCATAGCACTCGAACCGACGACCATCGCCACAAACCCCAAGGCTCTCCCTGATTTGTCCGCGCACGATTTCAAAAAAGTTTGCGCACGGCATGATATCTCAGCTCTTCGTGAACCGCAGGTGAACTATGAGGGTGTGCGTACGCTGAAAAGCGAACTTCTCGAAGCGGCATGGCAAAATTTTTGCGCGAAAGAAATTAAGGGAAAGACAAAACGCGCCAAAGATTTTTCGGTATGGAAGACAACCCACAAAGCATGGCTCACGCCCTACACACTTTTTCGGGCGTTAATACGGCTGCACGAGGAAAACGATGATGTCGCTTTGTGGCCCAAAAATCAGCGTACCTTTACAAGCGCGCAAACATGGTTGGAGTCCGCTCCCCTCCCCACACGTCGCCAAATTCGCGTGTGGCGTGATCTTTTTTCTTATATTCAGTGGATAGCTTTCAACCAGTGGAGCAAGCTTAAATTCTATGCGGATCAACGTGGCGTCGCGCTCGTGGGCGATGTGCCTGTGGGCGTGAGTATTCATAGTGCCGATGTCTTTGCGGAGCCGGAAATTTTTGACATCACGCGTTCCGCAGGTGCGCCGCCGGAAAAAGTTTTTACTGCAGATCCTTTCACGACCAAATGGGGACAGAATTGGGGTTTCCCGCTCTATGCGTGGAATGTCATGGCCAAGGACAATTATGCTTGGTGGCGACGTCGCTTGCGAGCGGCACGTGACATTTTTCACTTTCTACGTGTGGATCATGCGTTGGGATTTTTTCGTATTTATAGCTTCCCATGGCGGCCTGAACGCAATGCGGAGTTTCTTCCCTTAAGCGAAGATGAAGCAAAAGAACGAACGGGAGGCGAGCTTCCACGCTTTATTCCATGCGATGATTCGACGACGGAAAATCAGGAGATCAATCGTCAACAAGGAGAGCAATTATTCCGCATGATGGCGGAGGAATTGGGCAATCATCACATTCTCGCTGAGGACCTCGGAGAGCTTTCACCCTACGTACGCCCGACACTTCAATCTCTCGAAATCCCCGGATTCAAAATCCCCCAATGGGAGATCGCGTTGGATGGTTGGCCTATTCCCGGACGTGACTACGAACGACTGTCATTAACAACCTACGCAACGCATGATCATCCGCCGCTCCACACGCTCTGGGATGGATGGTTTGCTGACACGCAATCGGGAGATGAAGCCAGAGCACAAAGGGCCCTGCGACAGATGCAAGAAATCACCCGCTTTGCAGAAATGAATGTGGCCTTACCTGCACCGTGGAGTGATGAAATTCACGAAGGATTGCTTCGCGGATTGTTCGCCTCGAATGCTTGGTTGGCGGTAAATATGCTCACCGATTTATTTGGAACATCCGAGCGATTTAACGTCCCCGGTTCCGCAAGCACGCACAATTGGACAGAACGTTTTCCCATTCCCATTCATGAATGGGCCACAAAATGGCCGCAAAAATTAGAGCGCATCACCACCATGATGCGTGATGCGGGGCGAAGCAAAATCTAGCGAAGCCTGTGACTAATAAATCTTCGAGATCATGGAGTCTCCATTTCACTCACTTGTGGATGTTGCTAAGAGGCGATGCTGCGTAGAGGGATCAAGGGCCTTGCAGCTTCGATAGCCTGCACCCCGTGCGGGAAGAGATGATAAAAATTCCGCTCGACTGACATCATTTGCAAAATCCAATCCAATAAGAGCACGCCCAATGCGTTCGCCGGATTGCCGGTAGTTGAAATAAACAATGTCAGCACGGCCTCGAACAACATCATTCAAAAAATCCTTCAACGCCCCGGGACGTTCGTAAAAGTCCAAGCGTAAAAAAAGCGGTGCCACCAGCAAATCTCCGCGCAAAGAAATCGCGCGAAAATCGGTATCCACATCGCCTGCGGCATCTTCCCATTCGTAACCTTCTGCCGTCAGCTGCTGCGGAAGATTCTCGATTGCCGCTGCGTTCTCACTCCCGAGGGTAAATACGGGCCAAGCAAACTGCGTATCGGTTTTGCCGTATTGAAAATCCGCAATATTCAAATCCTCAAAGCACCCATTTAACAATCCCAACATCGAACCCATTTTTTCCGAAATACGCACACGAATCGTTCGAGCGTGCCCTCCGGTGGCACCCTGGCTTTGCGCAATAAGACCGAGTTGCGAGAAATCTAAATTGGCACCCGTAATCACAATCAACACCCGCTTTCCCGCCAGTGCCTTTCGCTCCCGCATCACCGCTGCCAAGCCCATCGCGCCCGAAGGCTCGGAAATACAGCGCAGTTGTTCCCACAGAATACGCATGGCCATGCTCACCTCGGCATTGGTCACAAGTTCAATGCGCGAGAGGGTTTGACGACAAATTTCCCATGGTAACGCCCCTACTTTTCCAACAGCCGTGCCATCGCAAAATAAGTCCACTTTTTCTAATGTCACCGGTTTCTCCGCATCGAACGCGGCCTTCATAGAAGCTTGTCCAACGGCCTCCACGCCGATCAATGCCATTGTAGGCCAATACGTTTTCAACCAATTCGACACACCGGCTGCCATGCCGCCACCACCGATTTGCAAATACGCTGCATCAAAGGGGCCACGCCCCGAAAGTACGACTTCATCCGCAAGGGTCCCCTGCCCCGCCATGACAAAAAGGTCATCGTAAGCATCCACGTGAATTGCACCCCGCGCCCTCCCATCCTCTCGTGCGGAAGCGACGGCTTCATCATAGCTATCACCCGCAAACACCAGCTCCACGAAGGCTCCTCCAATCCTTCGCACCGCATCTCGTTTCACACGGGGCGTGGATTTTGGCATGTGAATGCGAGCTTTGATTTCGAGGCGCCGTGCGGCTAAAGCAACGCCTTGGGCATGATTTCCCGCCGATGCTGTCGCGACGCCTCGCGCACGCTCTTCTGCCGTAAGTAAGGCCATGCGATTGCCCGCACCCCGCCATTTGTAGCACTTCACGGCGGAGAGGTCTTCGCGCTTCACCCAAATCTCCGGCCCGGGCTCCTCCCCCGGCAGATCCAAACGCTCGAGCGGTGTTGGTTGACCAAAATGATAAATCCGTTCGCGGGCAAAAAGGGTTTCGCGACGCAGGCGACGCTCCAAGGAGAAATGTTCGTTTGACATGATTCCGGTGAGCTTTTACGCCGCCGGATACTCCTCGCAAAGAGCTTTCATTTCGGAAACCGCAGCCACAAGCCCCACGCGCAAAGCGCGGGAAATAATGGCATGGCCGATGTTAAGCTCCACAAGGTGAGGCACGGCAAAAAGTTCGCGCGTGTTGGTGTAATTGAGTCCATGCCCCGCGTTGAGACGCAGCCCCAGCGTGTGCGCCATCCGCGCACCCTCCACGAGACGTTGAAGCTCGGTATGCCGCGCCTCTCCCGTCGCCCCTGCAAATGTGCCGGTATGCAGCTCAATAAATTCCGCTGAAAGCTCTGCTGCCGTACGAATTTGTTCCGGCTCGGGATCAATAAACAGACTGACGATAACTCCCGCGTCGTGAAGCCGTCCGATGGTTGATTCGAGGGCGACACGATGCGTCACACAATCGAGTCCTCCCTCCGTCGTGATTTCGTTGCGGTTTTCCGGAACGAGGCAAACGTCATGCGGAAGCAACCGCAAAGCAATGTCCACAATTTCGGGCGCATTGCCCATTTCAAGATTCAGCTTGGTTGTAAGTCGTTCTTTAAGCTGAAAAACATCGCGGTCTTGAATATGCCGACGGTCTTCGCGGAGGTGAGCCGTGATTCCATCCGCCCCCGCTCTTTCCGCCTCCAAAGCGGCTTCTACGGGATCTGGCTCTACAAGGATGCTCTGCGAATCACGAGCATAACGCGCCTGACGCAGGGTCGCGATGTGGTCAATGTTGAGTCCGAGGCGAAGCGACATGACTAGGGCTTACCGCCATAGCTGGCGTAGTCATCCAAATCAAGGAGATCAAACCACGTACCAATATCACCGCGAGCGGGAGCCGTTGTTTTGTGAACTTCTTGAAAAAATTCACGGCTTTCCGGCAGGGAAGGCACACGATTTTCCACGTAGTGAGACCATGCCGCAATTTCATGAGGAAGACGTTTGTGCGTGGCATTTTTTTCCACCCATGCCAGCAATTCTCCATCGTCAAGTCCGGCCTCAATTTGCTTTTTGAAATCGGCAGGTGACACACCGACAAACTCGAAAAATTGCTGATCGGTCGGACAATCGTAATTGTATTCCCCCTGCGTACCCTTAACGGTTGCACGGCCTTTATCAATCGCACGCGGAAGAATGGCATAACCTCCAAGGCGCACACGAGGACTGCGGGGAGGGCGGCGGATTAAATCCGAAGGCGGTATTATTTCGCTCATGGTGCGATGTTATTCCGCACGTCGAAGATGGTCAAGAGAGCGGGCACCAATCTCCTCATTCCTCAACGCCGACGCTTAACGCCGAAGGAATAACCGCCTCGGTGACGTCCGCCACCAGCGGCGCGGGCTTTCACAGGCGGAGCCTGCGGATCGAGGAGGGTCGTGTATTTGTATTTGAATCCCGCGAGCTTTTTCTTGGGAATTTTCATGCCAATGAAACGCTCAATGGATTGAATCATCGCCAAATCCTCTGCGGTCACCAAAGTAAACGCATCCCCAATCGCCCGAGCGCGTCCCGTTCGCCCAATGCGATGAACGTAATCTTCAGGATGCCCGGGAATGTCGTAATTGATGACATGCGACACACCGGCAATGTCTAACCCGCGTGCGGCAATATCGGTCGCCACCAACACTTCGTAACGCCCATTTTTGAATCCTTCGAGTGCCTCCTCACGCTCGCGCTGCGTGCGATTGGAATGGAGAGCTACCACGGAATGATTTTCTTTTTTGAGCCGCCGCGCAATGCGGTCAGCACCATCTTTCGTTCGACAAAAAACCAGAACGCAATCGAAATTGGTGGCTGTCAGCAACGAAGAAAGAAGCTCGTATTTTTGGTCCATCGCGACCGGGTAAAAGGCATGAGTCACGGTTTCTGCCGGAGACATGCGAATGCCGATTTCGATTTTCTCGGGATTGACGACGGCAAATTGGGCGAGCGATTCAATTTCCGAGGGCATTGTAGCCGAGAAAAAAAGTGTCTGACGTTTTTTAGGGAGCTTCCGAATTATCTTCCGCACTTGGGGAAGAAAGCCCATATCGAGCATTCGATCCACCTCATCCAGAACCACCACTTGGATATTATCGATGGGGATTTCATCCTGCTCCATAAAATCGAGTAAACGCCCGGGCGTCGCCACGATCACATCGCAGCCGCGCTGCAAATTTTCACGCTGACGCCCATAGCCCACACCGCCGTAAAGCAACGCCACGGTGAGGTCGGTGAACCGCCCGTAGTCGCGAAAGGCCGTCTCCACCTGCATCGCCAATTCACGTGTTGGTTCAAGAACCAAGCAGCGTGGTTTTGCTTGATGCGTTTCGAGTTTACTAAGAATGGGGCAGGCAAACGCGGCAGTTTTTCCCGTTCCCGTTTGAGCAGAGCCCATCAAATCACGCCCTTGTAAGACGACAGGAATCGCCCGCAATTGAATCGGTGTCGGGTCCACAAAGCCCATAGAATGAACTCCGTGAACAACCGCCTCAGACAAACCTAACTCATCAAAACCCATAAAAATTCGTCAACGCCGCCCTGACCATTTTGAGGCAAAGCATCGCACATGGGTTGCTTTATGAGGCAACACGAACATGGGAGCAAGGAGCAATCCTACAAACTTCATCGTGGTTTTAAGTGCGGGAATAAAATCACTTCGCGAATGGACTCTGCGCCCGTGAGCAGCATCACCAAGCGATCAATGCCAATGCCCATGCCGCCCGCTGGAGGCATTCCGTATTCCAATGCCTGCAAAAACTCTTCGTCAATTTTCTGCTGCTCACCACCTGACTGCGCAAGCAAACGCTCTCGTTGCACCACAGGATCATTTAGTTCGGAATAGCCCGGCGCGATTTCTTGCCCGTTCATCACCAGCTCAAAAACATCAATCACCGAAGGGTCCTCCGGATTTGTTTTTGCCAGCGGAATCAATTCCTTGGGACAATGCGTAACAAACACGGGATTCATCGTTTTTTCTTCGACGAGTTTTTCAAAAACATGCTGCGTCACTTCGTAATCTTCCGTGCAGTTTGAAATATCGAGTCCCAATTCCAACGCACGGGCACGACGCCCCTCCACATCACGCGCAAACCATCCGGGTTCCGCATTTTCCACCAAATCCCGATACCGTTCACGCCGCCACGGACGCGACAAATCAATCACCCGCGTCACATTCCCCTCCGCATCCCGATGCTCAATACGCAAACCTCCGCACACCTTTTCCGCCACGCGGCAAACCATGTCCTCCACCAATTCCGCCATCATCTCAAAGTCCGCATAAGCCCAATAAGCCTCAAGCATCGTGAACTCCGGATTGTGCCGCCGCGAAATTCCCTCATTGCGAAAATTGCGATTCAGCTCAAACACCTTCGTAAATCCGCCCACAAGCAGCCGTTTCAAATAAAGTTCCGGTGCAATGCGGAGAAAAAGATCCAACCCCAACGCATGATGTCGTGTCTGAAACGGCGTGGCTGCCGCACCTCCCGCCACGGTCTGCATCATCGGTGTCTCCACTTCCAAAAATCCCCGCTCTTCAAAAAAGCGGCGAATCTCGCGAACGATAGCAAAGCGCTGACGAAAGATTTCACGCGCACGATCATTGGAAATGAGATCCAAATAGCGCTGACGATGACGCGCTTCGACATCTTGCAAGCCGTGCCATTTTTCCGGCAACGAATGTAGAGCTTTTGAGAGCATTACAAAACGGCTCGCACGCACGGACGGCTCGCCAGTTTTCGTCGTGAAGCACTCCCCTTCCACGCCAATAAAATCCCCAATGTCGAGCTTCTCATAAATCTCCACGCCCTCCACTCCGAGTGTCTTATCCTGCAAATACACCTGCATCCGACCCGAGTGATCACTCACATCCAAAAAATGGCTTTTGCCCATATCTCGCCGCGCCGTGACACGTCCGGCGACGGCCACTTTGACGCCATCGGCAAATTGCGCCCGTACCTCACCCACATCGCCCGTGACCGCAAACGCCGCGCCATAAGGCTGACATCCCGCCGCCTCCAACGCCGCCCGTTTTTCCATCCTCACCGCCGTTAAACTATTCACCTCATTCATAAAGTCGCAAAGAATGCGGCCCAACAGCCCAACGCACCAGTGGAAAGTGTAGCAATTCCAAAAAATCAGCGTTCATGTCATTCTTCCCACAGCCTCAAACTTATTTCATACGAACTTTTACGTTCGTCATTTTTCAAAAACACACCCCATAAACGGATTTGCCCTCATCAATGCACAACCACGGTGAAACGATGCCTTTCCGAACGAGAATACCCAAATGAAACTCACCATGCCCGCCACCGAACCTCTCAGCATCCGCCGTCAAAAAGGAAAAATCTACAGCCGCATTCACAATGTTGACGCCAATGATAAGAAAATTGAAGCACCTATCGAACTTGGGCAATAGTTCAGCCTCGACGATAGTTTACCATCACTCGCTTGCCGGATAGCGAGCCGCCATCTTCAGCCAGTGGAGAGGTACCAGCTTTGCCGTTCAACGAACATGGTGGATAAATCTGATATGCTGATACATCAGATTTCGGCAGCCGTGGCTTAACCCCCACGAAGCGAGTGAGGGCTCCCTGCAAAAATTTCTCATCCAACTCGCAACAAATCCAGTTTCGCTTCAATACCTCCGCAGCCTCTCCGGTAACGCAGGAACCAGCGAACGGATCAATCACCAGATCGCCTTCGTTTGTCAGCATTCTGATGAAATACTCAGGGAGTCGGGCAGGAAATTTCGCGAGATGCACAGACAAATTATTTGCCCGGCAATACGCTTGGTAGGTTCCGTTTGATTCCGTGTTGGCGAGTGCGACCAGATTCGGCGGGGCGGAGCCGCCGTTGTCGCTGCCGAATTTATCTGAAATGTTGTGCCCGGAAGGATGTAACTTAGGTGTGTAACCGCTTTGCGGTTTAAATGACTTATGCCGACAGGCCAGAACGTCTCGCTTCAAGCTGGAAGTGATTTGTCCTGCACCCCGTCGCAGTCGTTGTCAAAGCGCGGGCTTTGTTCGGCTTGAACCTTACGCTAACTTATCTGCGTGGCTGCTATTCGTGATCCGCTTGTTCGTGCTTACCTTGTGACGTTGCGCGATGAACGAAATGCTTCACCTCGCACAATAATTAATTACCAACGCGCACTCGAAGCGGCTGCGGAATTTCTTGGAGAAAAAAATTGGCGGACGGCACAGGCGGATGATTTTCGCGCCTATCTTTTTGCGCTGATGAAAAAGAATCGCTCCCGTGCAACCATTCGTTTGGAGTTTGCAGCACTGCGTAGTTTTTACCGTTACTTGAGCGAGCGTCAGGCATTCTCCACCAACCCACTCCTCGCCGTTTCTCTTCCTAAATTGGAAAAGCATCTGCCGGTATTTCTCACAACGACGCAAATTGACGCTCTCCTCCGCGCACCGCATCAGGCAAAACCGGAGAAGCAGGCGCCCGAATGGATGCCTTGGCGCGATGCCGCAATTCTGGAATTGTTTTATTCTAGCGGCCTGCGCCTTGCAGAATTAGCGGCCATCGATGTACGCGATATTGACCACTACAACGAA
>JBDHQL010000147.1:0-2780 GCA_039807035.1 Chthoniobacterales bacterium | reverse complement strand
TCGGTGGATTTGCGGGCGGCTTATGCCAATGCGGTGATTGCTCATCCTGCTGGAATTTTGGGCGGCGTTGATCGCGGGCATACGGGAAAAATTGAGCGGGTGGATGTTCGGTGTCTGCACATGCTGCTTAACGAAGGGATTATTCCGGTGATTCCGCCGCTGGGGATTGATGGCGAGGGGCACACATACCGCGTGAATTCCGATCATGCCGCAGCGGAATTAGCCGAGGCGTTGCGGGCGACGAAGGTGGTTTATTTGTCAGCGGAAAACAAACTCCCGGGTGGCATCACTCTCCCGAGGCAGCTTGCCATTACGGAAGCGGAGGAAATTGCCAAAAAGCGCAAGGGTTCCGAGGGTGTGAATCTTTTTTCCAAACTCGAATACGGTGCTAAAGCCTGCCGTGAGGGCGTGCCGCGCATTCACATTCTCGATGGTCATATCAACGAAGCGCTGCTCGATGAAGTGTTCAGCAACGAAGGCGTGGGTGCCATGATCCACTCCAACGAATACCAGCAGATTCGGAAAATTTTCAAAAAGGATGTGCGCACCATGATGGCGTTGATTCGTCAGTCCATGGACAGCGAGGAGCTCATGCGGCGGCGGCGCACCGATATTCTCGAGCGCATGGGGGATTATTGGGTGTTGGAAATTGATGACAAAATCACCGGCTGCGTGGCACTTCATGTGTATCCCGAGGAAGGCTGCGGGGAAATGGCCTGCCTTTATGTTCACAAAGATCATGCCAACGAAGGGCATGGGGGACGGCTGATGGCTTTCATTGAAACCATGGCGCGGGACAAGGGGCTTAAACAGCTTTTTGCCCTCAGCACGCAAGCTTACAACTACCTTCAAATCAAAGGCGGCTTCCGCGAGGTAGAACCCAAGATGCTTCCGATCGCACGGCTCAAACAATATGAGATCGGCGGACGTCAATCGAAGGTGCTGATGAAAGATTTAGCCTGATGTCAATGTTGCATCCCTCCCTCCCATGACCACGGCACTCGTGGTAGATACCATCGTGGTGGCGGCTTATTTTGCCGTGATCGTTGGCATCGGGTTACGTGCGGGGCGGGGCAACAACAGCCTTAAAGAATTCACCTTGGGCGGGAATAAGATTCCTTGGTGGGCGGTGCTGGCTTCGATCATTGCGGCAGAAACCAGCGCGGCGACATTTTTGGGAGCACCAGCAGAAGGCTTCACGACACGAAGTTTTTCCTATGCGCAATTGGCCATTGGCACCGTTCTCGCACGCTTCATTATCGCCTTCCTTTTTATTGCGCCTTACTACCGTTACAAAGTTCAAAGCATTTACGAATTTCTCGACATGCGTTTCGGACCACGAACGCGCAATATGGCGAGCGGCATTTTTTTGATCACACGCGTGCTCGGCATTGGCGTACGGCTTTATCTCGGCGGCGTCATTATCGTGGTGGTGTGGCGTTTTCTTTATCCCCATGCGCCGATCACCCTCGGAACGTATTTTTGGGGCATTCTTTTTACGACATTCGTGACGACCATTTACACGGCCGTGGGGGGGATTAAGGCGGTTGTGTGGACAGACCTCATTCAAGCCTGCCTTATGCTAGGTGCCATCGTATTCGCGATTGGGGCGATTCTTTACGCTATTCCAGGCGGTATGGCGACCGTGACGGCGAGCTTTCAAGCCAACCCGGGTGCAGGGATGTTCCAGACAGGCTGGGATGCGGCGAAGCCATTTGGCGAGGCACTCAAAGGCATGTTGGAAACGCCTTACACGATTTTTGCGGCGATCATTGGCTCGACCTTTTTTACAATGGCGACGCATGGCACAGACCAAGACATGGTGCAGCGTTTGCTCACGGCGGAAAACCCCGCCAAAGCCCGCCGCTCGCTTATTATTAGCGGATTCGCCGACATTCCGATTGTTTTGGGATTCCTTTCCATTGGAATGTTGCTGGCCATCCATTACGAGGTGACGCCTGATCCGACGTTGCCGGCGCAACACAATGAGGTGTTCGCTTATTACATCGTCAACGAAATGCCGGTGGTTGTACGCGGGCTGATCGTCGCCGGTGTTTTTGCCACCATGATGGGCTCCACTTCAGCGGCTCTCAACGCCCTAGCCACGTCGTTTGTGCGCGATATTTATCTTCCTTACCTTGGCGGTGGCGACGTGTCGGATCGGCGTTCGGTGACAGTCGCCCGCATCGCAACGGTCGTTTTCGGTGCAGCGATGGTGGGCGTGGCAACGGCAGCGGCTTACGCGGTGTTGCAAACAAACATCACCATCATTCCGCTTGCTCTCGGCATCTTGGGATACAGCTACGGCAGCCTACTCGGCGTCTTTTTGCTGGGAATGCTCACCAAAAAACGCGGCCACGATTGGGTCAATGTCTTTGCCATGCTGGTCGGCATCATAGCGGTGCTCGTCTTGTGCAAAATTAAAGTCCCCGCCATTGATCTTGGTACTCTCCTCCATGGAAAAATCGTTCCCGCTGACTGGGCCTTTGGTGCTTTTCTACCGGATTGGTGGCCCGCCATTGCATGGCCATACTACGTTCTCATCGGCACGATTTTCACCTTGGGCCTAGCCATACTTTTTAAGACACCCGAGAGAGAGCCTTCGTCACCAGCGATCGAAAAATCTTAATGCTACTGCGGAGGCGATGATAACTCAGATAGAGTTGCCTGATGAAAAAAAACGAGGGGGCACAGGCGTCTCGCCTGTGATGGTTTGTGGACCACAGGCGAGACGCCTGTGCCCCCCTGACCAGACAATCCGCTGCGAACGGATGTGAGGA
>JBDHQL010000146.1:0-2824 GCA_039807035.1 Chthoniobacterales bacterium | reverse complement strand
GGCTGGATTGAGTGTACCTTGCGCACCGATGCCGAGCATGATCCGCGCGAGGAAGTGGCGCGTCTTGCGGCGGCGCGTGGGTGGCCTTTGAGGGCCCTCGGACGTGAACAAGTGAGTCTCGAACGGGTTTTTGCGGCGATTACCCAAGCGGAGGAGATGTGAACATTATGAACTTCTTCACTTTGCTCCGCCGCGAAATTCGCGCTTATTTTCTTTCTCCCGTCGCTTGGGTTGTCCTGTTCTTTTTCCTCCTCATGACCGGCTTTAATTTTTATGCAGGTGTGGCCGCGCTTAATCGCGGGCCGAGTGAGGTAACCGTTGTGGAAGCCTTTTTTAACACCATCTTTTTTTGGTTCGGTTTCGTTCTTGTGATTCCCCTTATCACCATGCGCCTTTTTTCGGAGGAGTATAAAATGGGCACCATTGAGTCGTTGATGACAGCTCCCGTTCGGGACAGTCATGTGGTATTCGCAAAATACTGCGGGGCACTTTTTTTCTTCATTGTTCTTTGGCTGCCGAGCTTGCTCTATTTCATAGTGTTTAGCCGCGTGACGAAGCTTGCGGGGGCAGGCGCATCCGGCCCATTTCTTGGTGCTTATTCGATGTTGTTGCTGATCGGTATGTTTTATCTTTCCATCGGTTGTTTGGCCTCCGCGCTCACACGCAATCAGATCATTGCGGCGATTATGTCCTTTAGCATTATTACGCTGCTATTTTTTATGGGGTTGCTGACGTTTTTTATTCTCAACATCACGGCAACTCTGCGGGAGATGACGAGTTATTTCTCGGCGTTGGAGCACATGAGTGAGGCGTCGCGGGGCATCTTTGATTCGCGTCCGCTTGTTTTTTATTTTTCTCTCACTGCCTTTTTTCTCTTCCTCACTTTCCACGTTTTCCAGTCGCGGCGTTGGCGAAATTGACACGTATGAAATCACCGCAGGAATCATCACGTCATCGCGCCGGTGCTCGCTTGGGTGTCACGGCACAAGTCATTTTGGCCTTTGTGCTGCTGCTGATGGTGAATTACGCGGGGTTTCATTATTTTAAGCGAGGCGATTGGTCACCTGGGCGCAAGTTTCAGCTCGCGGATCAAACAACGCGCCTTTTGCAACAAATTACCGCACCGGTGACGGTGTATGTTTTTTTCTCTCCAAGTGCGGCGGTTCCCGGATTTGAGGTTTATAATGATGTGTTGAACCTCCTCAAGGAATACCAGGGTGCCGCAGGCGGAAAGTTGACCGTCGAATATATTGACCCGACTCGCAACCTCGCACGCGCCCGCGAATTGCAATCGAAGTTTGAATTTGGCGATGGGGAAAATCTTCTCATTGTGGAAATGGGCGGACGTTCCAAACAGATCAATGCGGTGGATATGGCCGACTATGACATGATGCCGCAGCTCACCGGCGATCCGCCCCGTGTGGCGGCGTTTAAGGGAGAACAGGCAATCACGAGTGCTCTTATGAGCCTAAGCGAACCGAAGGAGCGGAAGGTTTATTTTCTCCAAGGCCAAGGTGAACCTCTCGTTGGCGAAGGCTCGAAACTTTCCTTGTTGGAGGAATATATCGGACGTCAGGGTGTCACACCGGCACCGCTCAATCTCGGTGTGTCCGATGCTGTACCTGCGGATGCGGCGGCACTAATTCTCGTAGGCCCACGTTACGATTTGCCCGAGGCATCCATGAGCATCTTGCGGAATTATTGGGAAAAGGAAGGGCGCATCATGGTTCTTCTCGATCCGGCTTCCGCGACGCCTGTGCTCCGCGAGTTTCTTGCAACCTTGGGCGTCGCGGCCAATGACGATCGTGTTCTTCGCACCGTACAATTGGGTTTTGCCACGGGTATTTTGCGCGATGTTTCCGGTCGCTTTGCACCGGAAAATCGTATCACGCGACGACTTTATGGCGCGGAGGCCATGTTCCCGGGAGGAGCTTGCTCGCTAACGCTTCATCCCTCCAGCCAAGGCATCTCGATTGAACCGCTCATTACTGCTGAAGCACCATTTTGGGGTGAAACGGAATATGTGACTGACGAAAATAAAGGCGTTGCTTTTGATGCCGATAAAGATTCGCCGGCACCGTTGATTCTCGCTGCCATGCTCGAACGTGGAGGACTCGGCGACGAAAAGGTAGGCGTCAGTTCCGCACGTATGATTGTGACAGGTAATGCGGAGTTTGTGGTAGATGGCTCTATCACGGAACCCAATCTTGATTTTGTCCTCAGTGCATTAAATTGGATGATGGACCGCAGTCATCTTACGGGAATCGCGCCGAAAGCTGTGCATGCCTTTAGCCTCAATCTCACGGATTTAGAAACCAGTCGTATCGGGCTTTATACATTGGTGATTATTCCTGCGTGTGCATTGGTCCTCGGCTTTTTCGTGTGGTGGAGACGGCGTCGTTAAGTTTGTGAACTCCCGCGTCACCATCGCCCTTTTGCTCGTTGTGCTGCTTGCGTTAGGTGGGCTGTTTTACCTGCGCTATCATGTGCCAACGACCCATGAAGCGGCGGAACTTCGACGTTATGCCGCCGTCTTTGATCCTGAAAGCGTTGAAAAAATTGAGATCGTTCGCAGTGGGGAAACTATCTCCTTTGAACGAGATCATGGAGAATGGCACCTCACGCAGCCTGTGGTGGATCGGGCATCGCCCGAAGCGATTGATCGCCTTCTCCTTGCCGTACGTTTTCTCGAAGTGCGCGATCGTATTGCGGGCGAAGATGCCGCTATTCTAACGGAAAGTGGATTGTCACCGCCGCGGGTGCATATTGACCTTCACAACGGGCAAGTCTTGCGTCTTGATTTAGGAGCTAATACCGCCGTGAA
>JBDHQL010000145.1:0-2828 GCA_039807035.1 Chthoniobacterales bacterium | reverse complement strand
AATTTTTGATAGTTTGGTGGATGGTTAAAATTTTATCCGGCCTCGGATACCCACGTAATTCACGGGGCGGCTGAGGCGTTTCCCCGGCTTGATGTCCAAATGCAGAGAAGCCAAAAGTCGCCGCCACCAAGGTAATTTTTCCTTCGTAAAACGAGGCGTGTTGGTCTCCAGCAAGACTCGTCGGATGGCGTCATCTTCGGTCATTTCTCCACAGGGATTGCCCGGCGCACTTCGGTGTAAGTGACGGGGCCGGGCACGCCATCTTGATCGGTGTTGACGAGGGCTTGAATCTTTTTAACGCCATCGGTCTGCACGGAATTGGTGGCATAGTTTACCGCTGCAAGCAAAGCCGCCACAATGAAACCTGCCACGGCACTTTGGTCAATTTGGCTGGCGAGGGCGGAATCAAAGGAAGCAACTTTTGCTACGATAGCAGCAACGAATCCGGCAATGATTGGCGTGAGAAGACTGCCGGATTTGGAGACGAGAAAACGCAGGAGGCTGAGCTTAATTTTTCCCATGATTAGTTGCCCTCCGTTTTCATGCGCTGCACGGCAGATTCAATGCTCCAGCGAATAAGACTCTCGGTAGCCGCAATACCTTGATGAATGGCCGCCGCTTTCAATGCGCCTACCGCCTCTTCGCGTTTTTCTGCACTCGTACGCTCGGAGTCGGCCAAGGAACGCACGATGTCCAAAGCCAAGGGAAGTAGTGCCCCGGTACCATTGAGGGCAAGCTGCCGGAGTAGAGGCGCGTAGAAATTCCAAATGGCGGTGGTGAGGCCGAGGATTTTTGCAAGGAGCGATTTCATGTTCCTTGGGTGTGGTGTCAAATGGCTCTTTCTCTGCACCTCCCATGCACCCCCTCCCCTCATGGAATTCCGTACGCGGTGGCTGGCAAAATGAAGACATGGAAAATGAATTTGAGCGGCTGCTTGTTGACATCGGCTATGAGGACATGGGGCTTACGGGTGTGCGAAATTGCGAGGGAAAACGGGGGGCGAATGGCCCGGCGTTTTCGGTCAAACAAGGCTCGGTGAACGTGCCGATTTATCGAACGACGGGCAATGGACGAGAACGATATTTTGTCACTTTCTACCGCGAGGGACGCAGGGTGAGGAGGAGTTTCAGGAGCATGGAATCGGCCAAAACGGAAGCACGCCTCATGGCTCGAAAAATCATGGCGGGGCAAAGTAAGTCCACCGATTTATCCGCGCCGGAACGTGAAGCCTACCTTGCCGCTAAAAAACTTCTCGATCCGCTTAATTGCCCGCTTGTCGTCGCCGTGGAGGAATACGTGCAATGCAAAAATCTCCTCGGAGAACGCTCGTTGATTACCGCTGTGCAAGAGCATCTCCAGCGCATGAAGGGCGTGCGGAGAGAAATCACCGTGGCGGAGGCGGCGGTGGAATTTTTGGAATCCAAAAAACAAGATGGAGCCAGCGAACGTTACATGGGACAACTTCGCAGCGACATCAATCGCCTCAAAGAGCGTTTTACTGGGCCAATTTTGCAAGTGAAAAGCCACGACATTGATGAGTTGTTGCGGAGCATTGGCAAGGCTCCGAGAACACGCAATTCTTCGCTTATTTCTATCCGCACGTTTTTCTCGTGGGCCAAGTCGCGCAGCTATCTTCCCAAGGGCGAAGAGACGGCAGCGGAGGGCGTACGTAAGGCGCGTGTCGGCGATACGGAGACGGAAATTTTTACGCCTGAGCAAATGAAACAACTCTTGGCCGCAGCTACCGATGAGATAATTCCTTTCATCGTGCTTGGGGGCTTTGCGGGATTACGTGCGGCGGAGATTAGTCGCATTGA
The DNA here is from genome assembly GCA_039807035.1 of Chthoniobacterales bacterium. Lineage (GTDB taxonomy): Bacteria > Verrucomicrobiota > Verrucomicrobiia > Chthoniobacterales > JACTMZ01 > JACTMZ01. The sequence goes on along the minus strand of JBDHQL010000145.1, from coordinate 1,011 downwards.
ATGGAAGGCGATTGATCTTGAACGCCGTTTTATCACCATCCGCGCAGGGCAGGCAAAGACGGCCTCACGGCGCATCGTGCCGATCAGCGAAAACTTGCGTCAATGGCTGCGGTCTCACGTGAGTCGAGGTAAGGTTGTTCCGAGCAAAGAAATTTACCGCAAAGCCACTAATTTAGCCCGCAGCCTCGGCATGGAATGGCCCAACAATGTGCTGCGGCATTCGTTCATTAGCTACCGCATTGCCAAGGTCAAAAATGCCAACGAAGTGGCGTTGGAGGCGGGAAATTCACCCGATGTTATTTTTCGGCATTACCGCGAATTAGCCACCGAAGAACAAGCCGATGCGTGGTTTGGAATCATGCCGATGCCGACAGTTCCCTCAACCACGCCTTAACAACCTCGGGATCGAAGCGAACCAAATGACGCACTTTAATCGTGGGCAAGCCGGAGAGTCGCAGATCACGGATTTCACGCACGCTGCAGCCGAGATAGTGAGCAAGGTCGTCGGACTTCCACAGACGTTCGGGTTGGGCGATGTTAGTGGTGCTGTCGAGGGCAGCGGTTTGTGGCGGAATATGGCAGTTTATGTCCATTCCTGCCGCTAGATGTCAATTTACGTACGAGCCCTCTCTGTGGTGACAAATGGTGACAACTTACATGTCAGATTATGTCACTTTATGCCGCTTGGTTTGAATGGGCGGGAGCGGGAGAGCGGAATAAACGGACATAATCCAACATCTTCTGACATCTAATGACATGAGCGGCAGAGGCTTCTACACACTCATAACCTGAAGGTCGCGGGTTCAAATCCCGCCCCCGCAACCCCCTCTCCACCACTTATTTACGCCAAATTTTCGGCGCGGATTTTCCGAAAAATTTTCAGGGTGGTGACAAAATGGTGACAAACTCTTAGAAGGAATTGCCGCCCAACGACTTACAGGCACACTTTTCCAAACCCCTCATTTTCCCTCTCCCCGCTACACTGTTAGCCCCTCCAATTCCCGTCAGGTT
>JBDHQL010000144.1:0-2844 GCA_039807035.1 Chthoniobacterales bacterium | reverse complement strand
ACCACACGCAAAGGGCAAGCCCACGGGTATGCCGGGTTAGATGAAGGAGGCAAGGTGCCGCTGGCTCAATTGCCTGCGCTTGGTGCAAGGGTGCGAGAGGTGGAGAATCGGCTCACTGCCAGTCATGCAGGATGGGGCGTGGGTGACATCGTTGTTCAAGGAAAAGCGGCAACGCCGCTTATTTTCCAAGTCGAAGCATTACACCCGTTGCCAACTCCCACACACGAAGTCCTCGAAATTACTGCAATGGCTGTGCCGAATGGAGTACCGAGCAACTTTCAATTCAACGCAGACCAACTGGGCGGCACAGACAGCATCGGAACATTAGGGCCGCTTACGGCAGCGGAACATGCTGGCCTCATAAAGACTGCGTTAGATAACAGCGGCGAAGGGACAACGTCCATTTCCGGTAATGTCGTGACTTTCACAGGTAACCCATTTGCTCCCCTCGGTGCATCGGTTGAAGGTGATTATGCGACAATTCAAGTCACCACTCCTGGCGCATTTGATGAGTTTGAGTGTCACATCGACCCAACTACATGGTTCGTACAAGCACCTATGACAAAAGGCGAACTCGCGCAAAGCACCTATAACGCATTGAGCGAGGACGCATCACTCGATGTCAGCTTGGATGGCAACATTGTTACAGCGACGAGGAAAACGCTTGGCCCTGCGGATTCACCTGTAATTGAAGGAGTAATCAACGCCTTCACGCAATACTTGGGATTGACCGTGACTAACGGAACCGCCGCTGTTGCGCCATCGGTGTTTCTCGTAACCGACCCGACCAATCTCGATGATGCAAGCGGATATACGAAGCTTAGCGAATAACACTTTAGCATAAACCCCAGATGGATAATCCGCACAACGCCTCGGTGCATTGCGAAACATGCCGCGAGGAGCTTCAGCGGCGCATGGCATGCTTTGATCGTCGTATCCTTGCTCTGGAAATCATCGTGCGAGGTGAGGACGGGCGCAATGGCATGAAGGCGCAGCTGAGAATTCTGTGCGAGCGATTTGACGCCTTCGAGAAAAAAGCTATCCGATGGATCGCCATCGGAACATCGTTGCCGGGCGTGGTGGTTGCTGTGGTGGCGGTATTGCGGTTTTTGGGGCGGGTGTAGCCAGACTTTTAAGTTGGTCTTCTCTGTTTAACCTTGGTTGAAGCCTCTGGTATTTTGTCGCACGGACGCAAGGAGTACCGCTTGCGGGGATGGCAAAACAATTTGCAAATTTCGCGGCGAACGAGAGGATGTTTAGCGAGAGTACGAGGATTGATTATTCGAAGCGACATAAAGCGCAAGGCCCGAAAGATACTCTGGAGGATCGGAAGGCGCATTTGCCGACCGTCGTTTTAAACTCCAGACCCCATTCGAGCCTCGGGAAATGAATACTCAACGCTGCGCTTGCCGTCAACCCTGAAACCGTTAGCAAGGTTTTTGTCGCAATGAGGTGGATTCCTACGTGCGTTTTGTGGTTCGCGAAGATGAAAACGGCCAAATTCACTACGATCTGACGCGACCAGCGTTAATGTGTTGTCAGTAAATCAAAGTGACGAGGAAGGAGGCCAACCGACCCGGAACCCAAATCCGGGGGAAGGCTCAGCTTCACTCGCCAAGAACAGCCTATACCAATGGGGCATTCTGTCAACCGGGGTTGACTTTCTCAGCGATGCGGCGCAATGTCTCATCGAAGGCTGCGGACGTGGTATCGCCAGTTTATGGTGTGCCACCCTTTCTCCGCAGCTTTCGCATTTCTGTAAGTTCGACAGAATAAATCCGATGGCCATGGACAACGGACTCTTTCACAGTCATATATGCGATAGCCGTGTGGCAGCGAAGCAGTTTGCGGATGTAGAGCGTCTTTATGCAAAAGAGGAAGCCCATTCCCGTGCGTGGTGCAACTCTCTTTCGAGAGGCGTCCCGCAGCACGGCCAATACCGCCGGGAATCAGGCTTCCGTGGAAGACTTTCCGTCTCTATGCAGGATTGTCAAGCGCGAAGGGGCAGACAGGACAGACATGACGGACGAAATTACGCCGGGCGGATGAATTGGCAATTGATTGACGAATCTGTTCTTGACGGTTCCGAAGGATAAAAACATCCCACGAAAAAAAGCTCCTTTTTCCTCCTCAGGCGAATATGCTCTCCTCCCTGAACATCACCTGCCTGCCAACAGTCAACGCTCCTCTTGGTCTTGGCGTTATCTGTCCGACGCGGGCAGATAACCAAATAGGCAGAATTACTTGTTTTGCAAGAAATAAGATATGAGTCGCCTTCTGATTACAGCATCACCAGGAGATCCCAAGAACCAGAGTTTTTCCGCCGGCTCCGCGTCCTCTTTTTCCTCGAATCCTTCTGGCTCCAAAATAGCTTTCATCAACTTCGATCTCTCCCGCAAAAGGCTTTAGATCCACCAGAGCCAACTCCACCACTCGATCCCTTAACAACCCATAGAGGCGATGCACAGTGCGATAATTCACTCGGTAAAGTTTCGAGGTGATCAACGCTGGAATATCTAGCGCGTAGGCACGCAAAATCTCTCGAAATTTTTCTTCAGAAATCTTGGCATGTTTTTCGCATCTATTCTTCATTGCTGATCAGGTTGTTATACCAAATCAGCTCCTTTCTGCTACATAAGATCCAATTTATTAACCCTCTCCTGGCCCACCGATCGTACTATGGTTTTCATACCAGAAAAAAGCATCTTCGATAATTTTCTGCACCCATTGCCAAATTCCCGGCTCCTTACTTTCTCTTGAACCCGCGACATTGAGAGTTTCAATTTTGTGCTCTTTAACAAATTGGATAAGCAAAAGGGCAGGTTCGTAGTAGTTCCGCGAAAT
>JBDHQL010000143.1:0-2855 GCA_039807035.1 Chthoniobacterales bacterium | reverse complement strand
AAATGTCGAGCTCACCGCGATTTACGATGCCAACTCCGCTTCCGCCGAACGTGCCGCTCGTAAATATGGAGGCATCGCCGTTGCATCTCTCGATGCCATCGTAGAACAATGCGATGCCGTTTCGGTCGCCGCGCCCACACATCTGCATCATCCCATTGCCATGCAACTTCTCGCGGCCGGACGTCATGTGTTGGTCGAAAAACCTATTGCCAATAATCCCACAGATGCGGCGGAAATGGTCGCTCTTGCTCGGGAGCGCGGACTCGTTTTGCAAGTCGGCCACATTGAGCGTTTCAACCCTGCACTCGATGCGCTCGAACAACGCCTCAATCGTCCGCGTTTCCTCGAAGTCACCCGCCTCTCACCCTACCCGGGACGCAGTCTCGATATCGGTGTGGTTCTCGACGTGATGATCCATGATCTCGATATCATTCTGCATCTCGTCCGATCTCCCGTTACCAACGTAGATGCCGTTGGCGTGGCCGTTCTAAGCAAAGGTGAAGACATCGCCAGCGTGCGCCTTCATTTTGCCAACGGCTGTGTTGCCAACGTGACGGCCAGCCGTATCAGCATGAAAAAAATGCGCGAAATTCGCCTTTTTCAAGAGGATGCCTACCTCTCGCTCAACTACCAAAAGCAAACCGCGAAAATGTTTCGTTTGCAAAATGGACGCATCGTTCGTGAACGTGTGGCCATCAATAAAGGCGAACCCCTACTACGCGAGTTGCGCCACTTCGTCGAATGTGCTCGCGCCGGTGCAACGCCAAAAGTGACGGGCTCGCAAGCTGCTGCCGCACTTGATCTCGCTCTCCAAATTACGCGTCAAATTACGGAACGCGCTCCGCAACGAACTTCATGACGGGAACCACCCCAACGTCACCGCAGAAGCCGTTAAAAATTTTCGTCATTGCCGGCGAATCCAGCGGAGACGCGCACGCCGCAACCTTGCTAAAGGATTTGCAAACCCTCTACCCGAACCTTCAACTCTCCGGTCTCGGTGGCCCTAAACTTCACGCGCTTTCATCCGCCGTGGAAGATTGGACACATGACGCCGCCGTCGTCGGATTGTGGGATGTTCTATGCCGCTACGGATGGTTTCGCAAAAAGTTTCGAGAAACACTCGCTCGCATTGCCCACGAAAAGCCGCAGGGTGTTCTCTTCGTAGATTATCCCGGCTTCAATCTGCGCCTCGCCAAAGCACTGCAACCTCAGCGCCCGGCAACGCAACTTCTCTACTATATTAGTCCGCAAGTTTGGGCCTGGAATCGCGCACGCATCCCGCGCATGGCTCGCTGGCTTGATCGTATGCTGTGCATTTTTCCGTTTGAAAAAAACCTCTACGAAAAATCCGGCCTTCGCACGGATTTTGTGGGGCATCCCATGGCAAGCACCATCACTCCCACCGATGATACCACCCGCCAATCTCATCTCCTCGCCCTTCTCCCCGGAAGCCGTGACCGTGAAGTGAAGAAGATTTTTCCCGTCATGCTTGATGCTGCAAAAATCATTCTCAAACGCCGTCCTCAAACGACGTTTGCTTCAGCTGCATCTTCGGAAAAACTACAACAACTCATGCATCGCATGGCCCAGGAGGCCAATGTCCATTGCCCCATTGGCGTACGCAATGCTCGCGATCTCATGCTTACCGCCACAGCAGGGCTCGTGGCCTCCGGCACCGCCACCCTCGAAGCCGCGCTATGCGGACTCCCGTACGCGCTCGTGTACAAAGTTGCACCTCTCACCTACCACGTAGGACGCGCCGTCATTCGCGTTCCCCATCTTGGCATGGCCAACCTCCTCGCGGAACGAGAAGTCATTAAGGAGTTCATTCAACACAACGCCACCGCCGAAGCGCTTGCCACCGAAAGCTTGCGCCTCCTCAACAATTCTGAAGTACGAAACATGCAACGGTCTGACTTCGCTCTCCTCCGCGAAAAACTCCTCGCCCCCGAAACATCCACACCGGCGCAGTCGGTGTATGATGCACTGCTGCTGCCTAAAATTGCATGAATGAGCTTTTCTGAAAATTTTTCTTACCGTTTTGATACTACTAGAACACATCCGCCGCATGTGCGAGCATTGAAGCATGTCCACCCCCGACGAGGACATTCTTGAATTCCCTGTCTTCGATCGCCCCAAACAGGATCCACCCGGCATGACCTACGAGCAGGCCGTCATTGCCTCCGAAGAAATCATCAAGGCTTACGATCTACGTGAAGAAAATCGGCCCATATAAAATATCCCGGAGTTCAAAATGTAACGAAGGCAATCTGCGCGAGTTGCAACAAAATCGTTCCAAGCAGAGCGGTCTTGCGACTACCCTTACGGCGTGCTTCGACTGATCATTCGCCGTCTGCCCGCGCTGCTTTTCGTGCTGTTCTGCGTGGTGACGCTGACGTTTTTTCTTATTCGCTTGGCGCCCGGTGGCCCGTTTGATCGAGAGCGAAAAATTCCCCCGGCCATTGAGGCTCAGCTTCTCGCAAAATATAAATTGGACGGCACCCTTTGGGAGCAATTTACGGGTTACATCGCGGATATAGCCTGTGGGGATTTACGGCTTTCGACGAAATACCGCAATCGCAGCGTGAATGAAATTCTCGCACAAACCCTCCCGGTGACGTTCACCCTCGGTGCCGTGGCCTTTTTTCTCGCAACGCTCAGCGGTATTTGGCTGGGCACGTTTGCGGCTGTGCGACGCGATACGGTGTCCGACCGACTTGCCATGGCCGCCGCGCTGCTCGGCTTGTCCATCCCGATGTTTGTTATTGGCCCCCTTCTCGTACTTGTCTTTGGTTTATGGTTGCGATGGTTTCCGGTTGGCGGCTGGGGTTGGCCTTCGCAGATTGTTTTACCGG
>JBDHQL010000142.1:0-2903 GCA_039807035.1 Chthoniobacterales bacterium | reverse complement strand
CCTTGGTCATGTGAAAATACCCTTGCTTTCGCTGGAGCGCGACCTCGCAGAAATTTGTGGGCGTGCTTCAGAATATGCCGTGACGCTGGTTGATGGGTATCAGTTCGATGCTGGTTATTTTACGGCTCTTCACCGGGTTTCTCGCTGCCTGGCCATAGTGGATGATCAAGGTCTTCTCGATTTTTATGATGGAGATTTTATCATCAATCAAAACCCGGTTGCACCTGAGTTGACCTATGCAACCAGCGCGAAAACCACGCGTCTCCTCGGTCCAGACTACGCCTTGCTTCGAGAAGAGTTCATCGAAGCCAGATCGCTTCCTGCGCCGAAGATCCGGCATGACTTCCTTGTCACCATGGGAGGAAGCGATCCTGATAACGCCTGTGAAAAAATCCTTCATGCCTTTGAACGATCTACACTGGCCGCAAGTCGCATCGTGGTTGTGGCGGGGGCGTTGAATTCTCATTTTGAAACACTTGGGATACAAGCAGCCCAGAGCCGTCATCAAATCACCGTCCTTCACCATAGTAATCACATGTCGCAACTTATGCGCGAAGCAAAGGTGGCCATCACGGCGTCAGGTTCTACTTGCTGGGAACTCTGCTGCCTCGGTGTACCTTTTATTACGGTCGTATTGGCGGAAAATCAGAGGCTCAATGCCGAAAGCCTACATCGAAACGGTATCGCCCCGACTCTCGGAATGGTGCCGGACATCAACGAGACGATCTTGACGGTCGCCATCAACCAGCAATTAAACCCCGGGGCGCAAGGCTGGAACTTGGTGGACGGCCTCGGCGCCTCGCGCATTGCCGGAGCTTTGGAAACCTTTTGCCTGTTATGACCTCATCAGTATTTGATTTCAGCAATTTTTCCCGGGTCTTCATCGCGGCAGAAGCCGGTTTGAATCACAACGGCGACTTAAAACTCGCCCATCAGCTCATTGATCTGGCGGCGGCCGCGGGAGCCGACGGCATCAAGTTTCAGAACTACCGTACGGAAGATTTTCTTTCGGATCATACGCTCACGCACTGCTACGTCTCCCGGGGTCAAGAGGTGGAAGAGTCGCAATTCGCCATGTTCAAACGCTGCGAACTCTCCCGCGAATGGATACAGGAACTGGCCGATCATTGCCGGGAAAAAGCCATCTGTTTTTTTTCCACCCCAACGAACCTCGAAGGCTTGGCCGATCTGGTCAAGGCCGGGGCACCGCTCATCAAGAATGGTTCGGACTACCTGCAAAATCTTCCCCTCATCCGCGGCATGGCGCAAACCGGCCTGCCCACGGTTCTTTCGACCGGCATGGCGACTCTCGCGGAGATGGATGATGCGGTGCGCGCCTTCCGTGAATCCGGGGGAAAAAAGTTACTTCTCCTTCATTGCACATCGGCTTATCCGACATTGCCGAAGGACGCGCATCTCCGGAAAATACCGGCATTGCAGGCCGCCTTCGGATGCCCGGTTGGACTAAGCGACCACTCCCACGGTATCGTCAATGCGGTGGCCTCGGTGGCGCTCGGGGCCTGCTTCGTGGAAAAACACTTCACTTATGACAAGAATGCGCTTGGGCCAGACCATGCCTTTTCCTGTGACCCGGCTGAATTAAGTGAACTTGTCAAGAGTATCCGCATCGTCGAACAATCCCTCGGCAGCAGCAGGCTGGGACCGGCTGATGGAGAATCACATTCCCGTGAAACATTCCGCCTTTCCTGCGTGACGAAAACCGCTCTGCCTGCGGGTCATATTTTATCGGAGCAGGATCTTGCTTTCCGTCGTCCTGGAGGTGGCCTCCCGCCAAAGTTTTCCGGTCTGCTGGTGGGTAGATCATTGCGTCTCCACCTGCCTTCCGGTAGTGTTATTACCCTCGACCATCTCCAATGACAGCATCTACATTCGATCCCCAATGGGAGTCCGTTTATAGCGAAGGGCATCAACTCAACCGTTATCCTTGGGATACGGTAGTTTCCTTTGTTTTTTCCAACGCTCCAAAAAACAAGCCGCGTTCGGACATCCGGATTTTGGAAATCGGCTGCGGGGCCGCTTCCAATCTTTGGTTTGCCGCGAGGGAAGGCTTCCAGGTGGCGGGGGTGGACGGCAGTGCAAGCGTCATCGAATACGCCCGCTGGCGTTTTGCGGAGGAAGGCCTCTCGGCTGATCTGCGGGTTGCTGATTTTACCAGATTGCCATTTGCTGATGGATCGTTTGATCTCGCCATAGACCGGGGTTCGCTGGTTTGTTGCGGACGTTCCGCAGCTCACCAAGCTGTGCGCGAAATCCGGCGCGTGCTTTTGCCGGGAGGACGCTTTTTTTGCAACCCGTATAGTGCCACGCATACCAGCCATAGTGCCAGCCGTCCGGGGGAGGATGGCCTGCGTCATGATATTACCGGCGGTTCCCTCGCCGGCATCGGTCAATTGTGTTTCTATGACCGCAATGATGTGGACGGACTTTTCAGCGGCTGGATTGTTCGCGAAATCCGACATATGGAAATTCACGAAGAATTTCCGGAGGCGGGGCAAATCCATTCTGAGTGGCGTATTGTGGCGGAGAAACCTGCTTGAGTATTTCCCTTCGATCTGCAACGCCGGATGATTCGGCGATGATTCTCCAATGGCGCAACGATGATTTCATCGTGGCCCGCTCTTCTTCACGAAGGCCTCTCTCACAGGCCGAGCATGATGCATGGTACCCTCTCGCCCTCAAGAATCCTAACCTTTGCATCAAAATTATTCTTATCGGTCATGAGCCGGTCGGGCTAGTGCGGCTGGATCGGTTCTCCCCTGAAAACTGCGTGATCACCGCCTATCTGCTGGAACGTTTCACCGGCCACGGTTACGGAGTGACTGCGATCAACGAAGGTTGTAAACATGCTTTTGAGCGATGGGATGTCACGAAAATCATCGCTT
>JBDHQL010000141.1:0-2939 GCA_039807035.1 Chthoniobacterales bacterium | reverse complement strand
CCGATATAAATCTTGTCCACCGCCAAATACCTTACTCCCTTAAGCGGAAGGTTTGCATAACGCTTGCCTAAGTCGCTTTTGACGATCTTTTTGGCGCTCTCCCAGCCCAATCCACCGACCATCGCCACTTCTGCCAAAGTCATCCATCGGCTTAACTGGCAGACGAATCGTTCCAGACCTCGAGTGTAGTGGCAATAGGCTCGGGCAAAAGGGGGAGACCTCAAAGGTCTTCCCACAACTTTGGCAGCGGCAGACCAGAACCTCCACCACTGATACCGTCGGCTTCAAGCCGATAGGCACTGAGGATATTCATCGCCAACGCTTACCTCGTCGCGCACACGGCCCGTGCCCACACTCCGGGCACTTGAGCAAATCTTCCTTGACCGACATATGAAACTCAACGCGTCCCTCGACATAGTCCGTCTTGCGATAATCATAGCCCTCTCGGACTCCAGATGCATGATAAAGTAAACTTTGGCTCACGCCTCATCCTACACCAGCCTTGACGGAAAAACATGAACTTCCCCGATGAACCCTTTTTTTGATCTTAGCTCCATCCTCGGATTTCATTACCTGATGGTAATATTTGCCATACTTGGGCATGGAGTGTAGAGTGGGCGATTATGGACACATCTTGTATTGAGACAATTAAACCCGCAGATTTGGCGGGACTTTGGAATAAGGATTCAGATTTGATAGTTATTGACGTCCGTACGCCGGGCGAATTTGCCTCGGTTCACGCGGCAGGAGCGCGACTGGAACCACTGCATGATTTGGATGCGAAGGCATTTGCTTCGACCCACAGTTCGCCGGAGACTCCGGTTTATATTCTTTGCAAGTCGGGAGTTCGGGCAACTCAGGCAGCGCAGAAACTTCAAGCAGCAGGGGTGAATCAGCCAGTTGTGGTAGAAGGGGGCACGGATGCTTGGGTGGCGGCGGGGTTGCCGGTGGAACGTCGCGGACGCAATGTGATTCCGCTTGATCGCCAAATGCGAGCTGCTGCGGGATTTTTTATTTTTCTAGGTGCATTACTGGCCCTGACAGTTCATCCGTTGTTTGTATGGATTCCGTTGCTCATGGGCATTGGCCTCTTTATTTCGGGAATTACCGGAGTATGCCCCATGACAGGCGTCCTTGCCAAAATGCCATGGAACCAAGGCACAGGCCAGACTTGCTGTTCAGCAGAAAAGCATTAGCACGCCAAGGACACCAAGGCGCAAAGGGGAGAAAAAGTTTGGAAGGATACGGAGAACGTAAAACGAATTTTCCAATTCGTTAGATAGAGCTGAGACATCTGTGACGAGTGAGCCACTTTGAGGCATCCAAACGATGTGCCTTGGTCAGGGGGCATCTCGCATGTGCGGGATTTCGCCTGTGATTGTTTTTGGATCACGGGCGGGACGCCCATGCCCCCTAATTTTTTTGCATAGAGGGCCTTTTCCCTTTGCTTGATTTCAATATTTCACGGAGCAGCCGTAGGGTTGGAAGGTGGGTTTGGTGACGGCGTTTCCGGCGAGTGCTTCATCGAGAGCTTGCGCAACATAGTTTTTGGCGGCGTCAATGTCAGCGATGTCGGTGGACTTTTTATCGTCAATCCCACCTGCGTAAATGAGCGTTCCTTGGGGATTGATGATGAACATGTGGGGCGTGACTTTTGCCGCGTAGAGGCGTCCGACGGTGCCATCTTCGTCGAGAAGAATAGCGGAAGCGGCGGATTTTTTTTGCACCTTTGATTGGTTGGCTTCGTCGGGTGTTTCGTGCCCTTGTGAGCCGGGTTTGGAGGAAATAATGGAAAGCCAAACGACACCGGCGTCGGTGTATTTTTTCTGCAAGGATTGCATGTTGCCGCTGTTGTAGTGCTTGGCGACAAAAGGGCAGCCGTGATTCAGCCATTCCAGAACGACAAATTTTCCTTTGTAATCTGCAAGGTGATGGGTTTTGCCGTTGGAATCGGAAACGGTGAAGTCGGGTGCCGGTTGTCCGATTTCGGGTGCGGCGTGGGCGGAGGTGAGAGCTAAAAGGAGAGTGCTTAGGAGGATGGTTAGGGTGTTTAGAAGCCCTTGCGTCTGTCTTGTTTTGCCGGTGTGGGGAAAAGAATCACAGGCGAGGCGTCTGTGCTCCCTAGGTTTTTTCTGAAGATGATCCGTCTCTTGAGTTAGCCTGTGCCCTCTGATTTTTTTTAGAACGTGATCTCGTTCTTGAATGCGGCGATCTACGGGAGAGAGTGAGTTATTTTGAAGCTTCATAGATATCAGGGTTGGGGGGCGCCAAGGGCATTGAGGACAATTTGTTCGGTGAGAAGCTCTGGAAGTGTGACGGGATCGTTGGCTTTTCCGGCTGGATAGAAGACGTAAAATGGAACGCCGACGCGTCCGAATTGTGCGAGTTTGCGGGTGATTTCGGGATTGGCGTTGGTCCAATCGGCTTTCATGGGCACGATGTTGAGTCGCTTTAAGGCTTCACGAACGGCAGGGGTATTGATGGCTGTTTTTTCATTAAATTTGCAGGTGATGCACCAGTCAGCCGTAAAATCGAGAAAGACGGACTGACCTTCGGAGCACAGTTTGTCTAAGGCATCTTGGGAAAATGGAACCCATGGGATGCCATCGGTGGATGTTGTGGCGGCCTTTGTGGGTTGTGCCGCGGCGGTAGCGGCGAAAAGTTGCCCTGCAAAATACCCAAGGCCTACGGCGAGCGATGCGAGAATGCTAAGGGTTGCCAGCGTTTTGGTGCGCGGGGAGCTAAGGGGCCCGAGAAAAGCACCGTAAAGCCAAACAGCGAGTCCAAGGAAAAGGTAGGATGCCAAGGCCCAAATAACAGCTTCTGTTCCGCGTTGTTGTCCGATCACATAGAGCAGCCACATCAATGTGGCGATGAGTGGGAAGCCCATGAATTGCTTAAGGCGATCCATCCATAGACCGGGTTTGGGAAGGTATTTC
>JBDHQL010000140.1:0-2968 GCA_039807035.1 Chthoniobacterales bacterium | reverse complement strand
CCTCCTCGCTCTCATTCGACGACCATGGAATCTTCTGCTCGGTGGCGTTTTGCTTGGAGTGTCTTTGGGAATGACGTTGCGGCTCAATTTTTACGACTATGAAAATGATGCCGAACCTTACGTTTATGTTCAGACGTATCGCGACATCGAAACGCTCACGGTGCCCTTGCTCACATTGGCTAAAGCCGACCCACGTCGCGCCATGACAGCCGGAGCGATTTACCTCGAAAGTTATTATCCCTTGCCTTGGATTCTCGGTGACTTTCCAAACATTGGTTACTATGGCGGCAAAATTCCTGAAAAATTTCCAGCAGCCGATTTTCATGTGATTGAAGCCGCCCGTGCTGACGAACTACGTGCAAAATTAGGTGCAGCATTTGTGGAGCGGCGATTTCATTTACGCTCGGGGGTAGAAGAATGTTCGGCCTTTTTTTCGCGAGAATTGCTCGAGGCACTTGAGGCGCTCCCATCCATGCCTCATCCATGGAGAGGCGAGCCATGATGGGTTGGCGTTTGCTTTGTGGCGGCCTTGTTTTTGTCGCCATCTCCACCACGGCTTTCGCCGGAATGGCTACATTAGCCGGCAAGATGACGCCAACAAGTTGTTGGCTCTCGTTGTTCCTTGGTGTCATCGCCGCAGCACTGACGATGCGGAGCGTGAAGGCTCCACGGCAGAAAATTACCCATGCGGAGGTGATTCTTTTTGTCGTATTTGCGCTCGCGTCCTTGCGTGCCTTCTTGTGGGTAATTTATCCGCGAGGGAGTGAAGTGATGGTTTTATCTCCGCACAATCTTGGCGACATGGCTTTACATTTGAATCTCATTCAACGTTGGGCCAATGGCGGTGCCTTTTGGCCAGAAAACCCCTTCCTCGCCGGTGCTATCTTCGCTTATCACCCGGGCGTGGATTTATGGAACGCCATCTTGCGTGTTATGGGCATTCCGCTTTATGCAGGCTTACGTTGGGTCGGACTTTTGGGAGCCGCTGCAACAGCTACTGCCTTGTGGCGTTGGGGACGCGGGTTTGCGGTAGCGGGCTTTTTATTTGCAGGTGGACTTGGAGGATTGGCGTATTTCCTGATGCTGCATACGGACGCCACGCAAGCGGACATTGCATGGAAAAATTCCTTTCTCACCATGTTTGTAACGCAGCGAGGAATGCTTTACTCGCTTCCGGCGGGCTTAGTGTTGATGAGTGTGTGGCGGGCGCAGTTAAACAATGACGCACAAGGACCGCACCTTCCGGCACTGGCGCAGGTTACACTTTATGCCTCAATGCCCCTTTTCAATGCCCCCGCTTTTCTTTTTCTTAGTACCATCCTTGCGGCCTGCGCCATAGCCGGATGGCGCGTGGGTGCAGCACGAAATTTCATCGTCGTAGGGATCGTAAGCATCATTCCCGCAACATGGCTCGTTCGCATGGTCACCGTCCATTTTACGGCACCTTCGGCACTGCGGTTTTCACCGGGTTGGATGCCCGAGGGAAACAGTCTGTTGTTTTGGATTCAAAACTTTGGACTCTTCCTACCATTGGTGATCGTTCTCGTGGTGTTGCTTTGGAAATCATCTTCAACCGATAACGCCGTACGCCCGTTCGTCGCCGTAGGCGTGATGACATTAGCCTTTTGCTTTCTTTTCATCATGGCTCCATGGGCGTGGGACAACACGAAGCTCCTCATTTGGGGCTACCTCACATTGCTCCCCTTTTTGTACACGCATCTTCTTGCACGCCTTTCCGGCTGGGCGCGGAATGGGTTGTACATTTTGCTTTTTGCCGCAGGTGCTGTGGCACTCGTCGCGGGGTTAGATGCACGGCACGGTTATCCGCTGGCCCATCGCGAGGAACTTGCGTCCATGCAGACAATGCTAAGGCGCGTTCCTGTGAATGCGCGTCTCGCGTGCGCTCCCGGGTATGACCATCCCGCACTGTTGCTAGGGCAACCTGTGGTTATGGGTTACGAAGGGCATCTTTACAGCCAAGGTCTCGACTATACACCTGTGCAACGGGAGTTGAATGATCTGATGCTCGGCACCGATAATTGGCGCAATGCCGCACGGCATCTGGGTGTTCATTACCTTTTTTGGGGAGAACGCGAAAAGGCTGCATGGCCGCAATCAGCTCAACCTTGGCGAGAATGTGCCATCCAACTGGCTAAGGAAAAGTCTGGTGTACTCTATCTGCTGACACCCTGCTTAATGGAAGACTAAATTAGAAGTTCCACATTTTACCTTGCTGCGCATCCGAGAAAACTTGTGGGCTGAGCAAATAAGACATCGGCGGATCAGGCAATGCGGAGTCATCGAGGCGAGGCAAAGATTTTCCAATTGTCTCATCCCAAGGCTGCGTCGCCGCAATATTGACCGGCGTTCCCGTGGGGATCATGGCAAAAACTTTGCGAGCCGATTTCAAAGGCATCCGCACGCAACCATGCGTGGCAGGATAGGGCTTCACGAATCCCCAGTGGAATCCATACGCCGGCGCAAACTCCATCCAATAAGTCATCGGATAACCTGCACCCGGGCTGCTCACACGGCGACGATTGGCCGTCTTCGAATAAATCGTAAAATTCCCACGCGGCGTCGGATTGGATGCTGTTCCGACAGAAACCGGTGTCGCGAGAAGAACCTTATCCCCTTCCACGACGTAAAGACGCTGTGCGCTCGTACTTAACTTCATCTTCACATTGGAACGATTCTGCGGTTGTTGCACCACAGGATCATAAGAAAAGGATGTGTTTCCTCCCGTCGTCAAAGTTTCGCACCCCGTCAATCCCGTTAAAATCAACGTCGAAAAAGCAATCGCAAGATGGCGGACATTCTGGCGTAAGCAGGCAAATTTCATCGCAGCACCCTTAAACCATCAACGTCATAACGCAAGCGGAATTATAGCGTCATACAACATACAAGGTTGCTTTTACACCTTTGAGAATGAGAAAAAATGTCGCGCCAAATCCAATTCCTTTTGAAA
>JBDHQL010000139.1:0-3071 GCA_039807035.1 Chthoniobacterales bacterium | reverse complement strand
CCTTTTAGCCGTGAAGCATCCTCTGCCGTGAGGCGCAAATTGCCATCTTTCTCAATTTCGAGTGTGGCTTTAGAGCCTTTAAAATCAAAGCGACTCATAAGTTCTCGTCGCGCCTGATCTACGGCGTTGAGGATTTCTTGGCGATCAAGTTCGGAAACAATGTCAAAGGAAGGCATGGGATAATACGTGGGTGAAGATTGCGAGTGGGGGTGCACGGATTCGAACCGTGAACCAAGCGATTATGAGCCGCCTGCTCTAACCGTTGAGCTACACCCCCGATCAATCAGCAAGGATGCAGACAAAAATCAAAAACTTGAAGTAAAATACAACGCGTCCCTCCGCGCCCTCGCCACCTTCATTATTTTTTCGAGACTCGCCGAACAACCCCTGCCTCCCCTAACCTCTCCGCGTCGCTCGACTGGCAGCGATTTTCATGAACGCTCAAAAAGTTCTTATTTTCACCACGGGGTTTGGCGATGGACACAACTCCGCCGCTCGTAATGTTCATGATGCGTTTGCAAGTCACGACGCGATTTCTCCCGAGGTGCATGACACCTATGCGGAGGTAAGTCCACGGACCGCCAAGGTACTACAATTTGGCTACAACCTTTCCATTCAGCGCGTACCTATTTCGTGGAAAGCCATATTTTGGGTTTATGACAAAACGCCGCTCTTTGACTGGATGATGCCGACGTTGGGGGCATTGGAAGCGGCACTGCAACGGCTGCTGGACGAAAAAAAACCGTCTGCGGTGGTGACGACATATCCCGTTTACAATTACTTAATTGATCGCCTCATGGCGCAAGGCAAAGTGCCGCGTTGCCCGAGTTTCATGGTTGTCACCGACTCCATCGTTATCAACCGCGTGTGGAATCGTGCTCCCGCAGATTGGGTTCTCGTCGCCAACGAACCGACCCGCGACGCCATGGTACGTGGCGGTGTTGCGCCGACGAAAATCCGAGTGCTCGGCTTTCCTGTGAGCCCACGTTTCGAGGCATTAGCCCAACAGCCATTACCGGCAGGTCCGCCATGGAAAATCCTCTATCTCCCCTCGGGAAGCCGTCATGGAGTTGCGGCGGTTGTGCGCGGGTTAACATCCCTTCCCGGCATTCAGCTCACCGTCGTCACGGGGCGACATCAACATCTCCACGCCTTTTTGAAACGCCTCGATGTTCCAGTGGGGGCGTTTCGTTTATTGGGATGGGTGAACAATATGCCGGAACTTTTGGCGGAAAATCATTTGTTCATTGGCAAAGCGGGAGGGGCTATTGTGCAGGAAACTCTCGCGATTGCGCGCCCCATGATCATAAGCCATGTGGTCGCGGGGCAGGAAGAAGGCAATGTGGAATTGCTGGCCAATTTACAAGCAGGCACACTCGCCACCACCCCGGAAGCCATTATTGGTGCCGTCAAACACTCCATGCTGGATCATGACGGCGCCGAGTGGAGTCGTTGGCGTGAAAATCTTCTGCGTGTCTGTCATCCCGCCGCAGCACGCCAAGCCGTGGAGTTTATGACGAGTGAAATAAAAGGGTAACCACTCCTTTTTCTCCATGAACAACATCCAGCTCGCCGTCCAATTTTTCCTACAAATCGCCGTCATTTTATTATTCTGCCGACTCGTCGGTGCGGTGGCATTGCGTTTCGGTCAGCCGCAAGTGGTCGCCGAAATGATTGCGGGAGTTTTCCTCGGCCCTTCGTTGTTCGGATTGCTCGCACCCGAAGCACAGGCATGGTTGTTCCCGTGGGATAACACCCAAGCCACCCGCGACACGCAAAGTTATCTATTCCCTGCGTCCCAGCTGGGATTAGCGCTGTATATGTTTGTCGTCGGCCTAGAATTTCGCACGGATATCGTACGCAAACGCATTGCTCATTTTTTCGCTATCAAATGCGGACAACATGCACGTAAACGATCCTGCGCATATTATCACCCACGCCTACGAAGGCGGGCGTTAGCTGCAGGGTTATGTAAGGGGAAAATTGCGTTACGACCCGATTTTTTCCGCCGCACAAACGATCATTTCACGGTCTCCGCTTTCGATCATTGACCTTGGTTGTGGACTCGGCTTACTCGGTCTGTGGCTGCGCATTCATGGTATTACTTCAGCCTATTGTAGCTGCGATCTAAGCGACTGGAAAATTGCCGTTGGGAACATGGCTGCCGAACGGCTTGGCTTCGGAAATTTCAAAATCGAATAATCAAATATGTGCCTTTCTTCCTTAGGCACTCCCTCCATCGTGTGTGCCTTCGATGTCATTCATTATCTGCCGCTCGACGCACAAACTGCGTTGTTCGAAAAGATGGCACTCGCAGCTCAAAATGGCTCTGTGATTTTGCTTCGCACCGGCGTACGAGGCTGTGAGTGGAGAAGCGGAGCGACGTTCCTCGAAGAATGGTGGACACGTTGGAGCGGTTGGATTCGAGGAGGGCGCCTTAATTTTCCCTCTTTGCCAATGTTGATTCAGACCTTTGAAACCGCAGGTTGTCAGGTGAAACACCAACCGCTCTGGGACAAAACACCTTTCAGCAGTCATTGGTTGGAAATTACAACGACACCACCGACAATCGCCTCGCAGATTGTGTAGCTTGCGCGATAGTATGAACTCTATGCGCCCGTAGCTCAGGGGATAGAGCAGTGGATTTCTAATCCATTGGTCGCAGGTTCAAATCCTGCCGGGCGTGCCAAATTTTTATAACACAGCAAACTACGATCACCTCACCCAATCCGATAGTCTCCCTCTGGCCAGAGGGGAAAATACCCGGGGAAAGCACGGCGGAACCCGAAACAATACTACCACCATCGGGAGACGGACGGCTTCACGTCACCCACGTCAGCCAGCCTACCTTCGAAGTGTTTTCTGCTGCCGGAAATTCCCCTCGCGCTGCTGTCCTTATTTTTCCCGATGGAGGTTATGAACTTCTTTCCATGGAAAAAGAAGGTACCGATGTCGCACGTTGGTTCCAAAGTCTGGGCATGAGTGCCTTCGTGTTGAAATATCGTGTTCCTAAAAATCGAGAGGGTGCCTTGCAAGATGCCCAGCGGGCATTGCGGCTGATTCGTAGTCGC
>JBDHQL010000138.1:0-3084 GCA_039807035.1 Chthoniobacterales bacterium | reverse complement strand
AACCCCGATACTTTTTGGCATTGATCGGGCCCGTCTTTTCCACCATCTGGTTCTCCACAAGGCCTGACAATTTTTCATACGTCCGCAACCGCAACATTTCTTCTCCACCACTGGCCGCATTACGCTTGCGAAGATTTTCGTGAACTATATCAAAGAGTTGCTTGAACTCGAACGACTTTTTTTTGGACAATACGCTCACCAACTCCTCCGTGACTAAGTCCGGAAGGCGCCGGGAAAACGCACTCTTTCTCTGAATCGGCATAACAAGAAACCTTACCAAGAAACGACTTCTAAGGCAAGAACAAAATTGAAATAGTCTGGAATTTGGGAAAGCCTCAGAAGATTTCTGTCCTGCACCCTCTGGAATTTGGGTGCGCTCTTATTTTTCAACACAGGTTGCTAATTGCCGCAAAAGGCTCCATGATGAGGCTCTATGAAACACTTGTCTCTCCTAGCGGCATTACAGCGCTCTGTTCCTTGAGAATCACTTCTGCTCAAGCGAGTTTTTTGACGACATTCGAAGCGATCTTACCAACCCCGAAGTAAAAGCCACTCCGAAGTACACCGCACTCTACTTTTCTGCCCACTGGTGTCCGCCCTGCCGACAATTCCGCCAAAATTGGTCGAATGGTATAAAAATTTCCAACCCAAGCATCCCAATTTTGAACTCGTGTTTGTTAGCTCCGACGGCATTCCCTACCTCGTCTTGATCAGCGAGGATGGTAAAGACCTCACGGGGCAACCCGACAATGAATGGCAAAGCCCGACAACCGTCCTCCAAAAAATCGAAGAAATCGTGGGCGGGTCTTAGAAAATTAATCGTTCAGGAAAAGCGAACCGCGCAAGAAAAGTGCAGGACAGCATTTCTGATGCTGCACCGAGATTCTTCGTAAGTCTTTGCTTACCAAGGGAGCCGACGACGGGACTCGAACCCGTGACCTGCTGATTACGAATCAGCTGCTCTACCAACTGAGCTACGTCGGCAAAAAAACGGCGTGGCGTAAGGAGGACAAATTATGGAAACGCGAGCCGCGACGCAAGCGAAGAACTTTAGCTTCTCACAAAATTGCCTTTGGGTACCGTGTCCGCCTCGGGTGCTGTTTCCCGCGCCCTCGCGGGAAACCTCGTTTCTAAAACCGACTCCCACCCGCAAGCTGCCTTGCTTGCGAGCGGATCCCCACGCATACTGCGTTTTCGATTCAATTTTTTATGGAAACATTGCTCCGACTTTTACAACAGGACTGTACCACACCTCGTGAGGAATTGGCGCAGTTGTTGAACCTATCTCCTGATGAGCTGCGCAAGCAGATTGCCCAGTTGGAGAAGGAGGGGGTGATTCGCGGGTATCAGGCCATCGTGGATAAAGAACGCCTAGATCGTAACACGGTCACCGCTCTCATCGAAGTGCGCATCACTCCGGAACGTGGAGGAGGGTTTGACCGCATTGCCGAGCGGATTGCAAAATTTGATCAGGTGGCAAGCTGCTATTTGATGAGCGGCGGTTACGATTTGATGGTTGTGGTGGAGGGCGGAAGCTTGCGTGAGGTGGCCAGTTTTGTGACGGAAAAGCTTAGCACTTTAGAATCGGTGATTTCTACCGCCACGCATTTTCGCCTCAAAGCTTACAAAGTGAACGGTGCCCTCCTTGTGAGCGACACGCCGGATGAACGTCTGCCTGTTAGCCCCTAATTCACATTATGGAGGATAAAATTGCGGCCCATGTACGCGATATACCCCGCTCGGGTATTCGTGATTTTTTTGAAGTCGTGCAAACCATGCGCGACGTGATTTCGCTGGGCATTGGCGAACCCGATTTTACAACGCCTTGGCACATTCGTGAGGCGGCTTTGTTTTCGTTGGAAAAAGGGCGTACCGGCTACACATCCAATCTCGGATTGCCACGTCTGCGTGAATCCATCGCCGCTTATGTCGCACGAAATTTTCACCTCACCTACGATGCGCCTACGGAGGTGCTTGTTTCGGTTGGCGTTTCGGAGGCTTTGGATGTGGCATTGCGAGCCTTGCTTAATCCGGGAAACGAAGTCCTTTATCACGAGCCTTGCTATGTGAGTTACAGCCCCAGTGCCATCCTCGCCCATGGCGTTCCCGTGGCAGTTCCTGTGCATGAAAAAGATCACTTTCAGCTTCGTGCGGAGGAATTAGAAAAACGCATCACGCCACGCTCGAAGGTGCTGCTTTTGAATTTTCCCACCAATCCCACGGGCGCAACGATGCCGCGTGAGGCGTTGGAGCAAATCGCCGATGTGTGCCGACGGCATGACCTCATTGTCCTCTCCGACGAAATTTATGCAGAGCTAACGTACGATGGTGCAGGCCATGTTTCCATTGCCACGCTGCCCGGAATGCGGGAGCGCACGGTGTTTTTTCATGGCGTCTCGAAAGCTTGGGCGATGACGGGATTTCGCATTGGCTATGCGTGTGCGCCGCGTGTGCTTATTGAGGCCATGATGAAAATTCATCAATATGCCATTCTATGTGCGCCGACGACATCGCAAGATGCCGCTATTGAGGCACTGGATCATGGAGAGGCAGCCATGCGGCACATGCGGGATGAATATGGATTACGCCGCAATTACATTACGGCGGCGTTGAATGCCATGGGGCTGCCTTGCCCGTTGCCACGAGGCGCATTTTACGTTTTTCCCGATATTCGATCTACCGGGCTAAGCAGTCGGGAATTTTCGCTACGTTTGTTGCAAGAGAAAAAAGTCGCCGTTGTTCCCGGACCCGCTTTCGGGGCGTGTGGTGAGGGCTTTGTGCGCTGCAGCTACGCGACGGGGCTGGATCAAATTAAGATCGCGATGCAACGCATGAAGGAGTTTGTGGAAGAAATAAGTTAGAAAAGAAAATCGGACGAGACGCCCGTTCCCCCTAGGTTTTTAACTTTGCAAAAAGTGCCAAGAGACTGACGCTGCTACAATCGCCAACTCTCCCTACTTTTCGTCTTTTAGTCGTTTAGTCTCTTAGCCTCCTTCTCTTCCCTTCCCCTCCGCGCCTTGTAGGTTTCCGTCATGAGAATTATTCACAAATGCCCGACAGGGCAAGGTAGCGGCAGCGCGAGCC
>JBDHQL010000018.1:0-14973 GCA_039807035.1 Chthoniobacterales bacterium | reverse complement strand
CCACCCGTTCCCATCTCGAACACGGAAGTGAAACGCTGCAGCCCCGATGGTAGTGCATCTCTAGGTTGTGCGAGAGTAGGGCGTTGCCAGAATCCACCCTCTTCATGGTTCGCCATGAAGGGGGTTTTTTATTGCTCACATTTCGATTAAAACCAGGGGACACGGTCGTCTCGGCCGTGTTTGTGTTGCGATTATATTTGGAACGACCGTGACCCCTAGCCAGACACTTTGGTAGGATACCCTAAATTTTGGCCGTTGCTAGATACGAAAGCTGGGTTAAGTCTGCTCAAACAAATTCCCCGTTGCCGCCTTGTCTGCAGGCAAGGGAGCACCGACTTTTTTGTAGGCGGCAGGCATCACGACTCGGCCTTGAGGTGTGCGCTGGAGGTAGCCGTGCATGATGAGAAAGGGTTCGTGAACTTCTTCGAGCGTTCCCGCATCTTCCCCGATGGCAACAGCGAGTGATGTCAGACCTACGGGGCCACCGCCAAAACGGAAGACGATGGTTTCGAGGATGCGTTTGTCCATTTCGTCCAATCCATCACCATCAATATCAAGCATCGTTAAGGCCGCCGCCGCCGTCTCTGCTGTGATGCGTCCTTCCGCTCGCACTTGGGCATAATCGCGACACCATTGTAGTAGGTTGTTAGTAATGCGCGGCGTCCCTCGGGCGCGATTCGCAATTTCTCGCGCCCCATCGGCATTTATGGCCACTCCGAGAAGGCCCGCGCTGCGCTCCACGATTTGGACGAGTTCTTCTGCCGGATAATAGTCGAGGCGGCAGGTCATGCCGAAGCGCGAGCGCAAGGGCGCACTGATCATCCCGGAGCGTGTGGTGGCACCGACGAGGGTGAATTTGGGTAAATTAAGCCGCACGCTGCGGGCGTTGGGACCCTGATCAATGATGATGTCCACCTTGTAATCTTCCATCGCGGGGTAAAGGTATTCCTCGATGGCAGGTTGGAGGCGATGGATTTCGTCAATGAAAAGAATGGCTCCCTCGGGCAGTGTCGTGAGAAGTCCGGCGAGGTCGCCGGCTTTTTCAATTGTTGGGCCACTGGTACATTTGACTTCGACGCCCATGGCGTTGCCCAGGATGAGGGCGAGTGTTGTTTTTCCGAGTCCGGGCGGGCCGGAGAGCAGGATGTGTTGCAAGGCATCGCCACGTAGGCGTGCTGCATCCACCATCAATTGAAGTCTTTCGACAACACGCCCCTGCCCTGCAAATTCGGCAAACATCGGCGGGCGTAACGAAACATCCAAGGATGTTTCGGGTGCCTCCGCCGTTTCGCGTAAAAAATCTTTTCCGGCCATACCGTCTTTCAGCATGGACTTTAAGGGGCACTTTCCGCAAGTGCCTGTGCGAAATTTTCCAAGGAAGCAGCAACGCCTCGCGGATCATGTAGGAGTGATGTGCCAACGAGTGCGGCGTTGAAATGGCGTGTCAGCGCGGCCACCGTTTGAGATGCAACACCGCTCTCGGCGACGCGCACGCAGCCTGTAGGAAGCTTTTCTGCCAAATCGAAGGCGGTGAAATCTAATGTAAAATCTTTTTCAGCACTATCTCCTGCGGCCACGAGTTGGCTTTGGGATTTGAATTTGCGGCTATTGATACCGACGACACGCGCCTTCGCGGGAAGCGCGGCAATTTCTCTATCTTCATGAATTTCAAAAAGTGCCTCCATGCCGAGATCACACGTCAATTGGTAAAGTTCTGTTAGTTGCGCAGATGATAGGACATTGGCCATGAGGAGCACAGCATCGGCGCCGGCAGCTCGAGCGGCATAAACTTGATAAGGATCGAGAATAAAATCTTTGCGCAAGATCGGCTTGGTGGATGTCGCTGCAATCGCGGTGAGTTCGGTGAGACTTGTTCCAAAATGGGTTTCGTTCGTTAGCACCGAGATGGCACGTACGATGGGAGATGCTTCGTAAGCAGCAGCAGCGTCGGCGACATTTTCTTCCCGCATAGCACCCATGCTGGGTGAACGATGTTTAATTTCCGCAATAAGTCCAAAACCCACCGCGCCGAGGGCCGCCGCAAAATCTCGTGGCGGCCGTGCTGCGTGGGCGCGTTGCTTTATTTCGGCTAAGGGCACAGCGCGACGTGCGGCGTCAAGTTCGCGGTGAACGTCGGGAAGGATGCGGTCGAGAATTGTCACGCAGGCAGATTAAGTTTCTTCCGTTGCTTCCGCAATCCATGCCGCATACGGCTTGGAGGCGGCGCCCGGTTCCCATGCGAGAATCTCCGGAACTTCGTAGGGATGAAGTTTTGTCAGACGCTTTTCTAATTTTGAATAAAGCGTGGAACGTGTTTTTAACAGCACGGCGACCTCGGAGGTGTCTTCAATTTTTCCTTCCCACGCGTAGATAGAGCGAACGGTCGGGAAAATATTTCCACACGCAATAAGTTTTTCTTCGACGAGCGTACGCACAATGCTCGCGGCAATTTCTGCATCCGGGAATGTGGAAAGAATGAGCAGTGGCATTTTAACCGGCGCGTTCTTCGAGTTTTTTGACACGCTCGTAGAGAGCCGGAAGGCGGTCAATGCGCACGACAGTTCGCTTCCATTCGCCAATGGGGCGAGGCGGACTTCCTACGAGTCGCGCCTTGGGTTCGACGTCATTGCTTACGCCACTTTGGGCACCAATGATAACACCGGAGCCGATTTTGATGTGGCCGACAATGCCGGCTTGCCCCGCGAGAATTACGTAGTCGCCGATCTCCGTGCTGCCGGAAATGCCTACCTGTGCGCAGATGATGCAATGTTTTCCGACAACAACGTTGTGGGCAATCATGACGAGATTATCTATCTTGGTTCCCTCGCCAATGACAGTGCGGCCAAAGCGTGCACGATCAATGGTGGAGTTTGCGCCGATTTCCACGTCGTTTTCTATAACGACATTTCCCATCTGCGGAATTTTATGGTGCCGTCCCTCGCGTGTGTCATAACCAAAACCATCTCCGCCAATCACCACGCCACTATGCAAGATCACGCGATCGCCGAGGATGCAGTGCTCCCGCACCACGGCGCGTGGATGTAAAAGGCAGTCTGCGCCTACAGTTACTCCGCATCCGAGAAAAACCCCTGCACCGATGATGGAGCGTGCGCCAATGACGACGCCCTCTTCGATGACGGCTTGCGCTTGCACGCAGGCGTCGGGAGCAATTTGTGCACTCGGTGCAATAATGGCACTGGGATGAATACCTGCGAGCGGGATCTCGGGAGCGGGGCAAAATTTCTCCGTAACTTCGGTGAAGGCGGATGAAGGATTGTCCACGCGGATGCAGGTCGCCGGTGTTTCACCCGCAAAATCTCGCGTTACCAGAACAGCCGTCGCTCGGGTTGTACGTAAATCCGGCGCATAGCGTGGGTGCGAAAAGAAGGAAATTTCGCCCGGCTGCGCGGCAGCGAGGGTGGCAGGACCTGTGATAGAAATGGACGCAGCCTCCGGTGGAAAATCTCCACCCACGGAGGCTGCAATCTCGGCGACAGTCAGCATCACGACGTCTCGCACCGTTTGTGCGAGCGGAAGACTATTTCTTCGGTGCTGTTTTGTTCAGCTCGCTAATGACGCTATCGCTGAATTCCATGGATGGTGCGGAGAAAAGCACCACGGGGACTTGGCTAATTCCCTGACCGGATTTGTCGAGCACAAGATCAAAGCCCTCTGCTTTGACGCGAGCTTCTACGACTTTGAGGATGTCTTGAACAATGTCACCGCGCATGCGCATGAATTGTTCTTGGAGCTGACGTTCGCGGGTTTGGCGGAACTCACCGATTTCACGATCAAGGTTGCGAACTTCGGCCACTTTTTCGTCCCGTTGTTTAATTACGGCTTCCTTTTTGTCGGCGGCGAGCTCGGGTTTTTTGGTGTCAGCTTCGAGTTTGTTGATGGCTTCCATGCCGGCCTTAAGCGTTTCGAGGCGGGCATCCAAATCGGTCTTAGCCTGAGTGCGAGCTTCATTGAGGCGCCCCTCGGCATCTTTGGTTTTGTAATAACTCGTGAACACTTTGTTCATGTCCACGATGCCGACTTTAACGTCGGCGGAGGCGGTGGTGGCACCGAGGAACGAGATGCCAATGACGATGGTTAGAAACGGAAGCAGTTTTTTCATAAATGATGGAATGTGTATAGTTGGTTGTTTGATTGGCTGGTGTAAAGCCTTTTGGTGAGACGCTTCTGCGGCGATTTCGTTCAAAATTGGTAGCCGATATTAAATTGGATGCGCCCTGAGCTTCCATTGTTTCCATCGGTCGCGAAGGGAATACCGTAGTCCACGCGGATGGGGCCAATGGGAAGGTCTAAGCGAATACCAAAGCCATAATCCGCATTGTAGCCGGAGCTGTTGAAGTCCCAGGGATTCACATTCACATAGCCCCAGTCGGTGAAGAGTGCGCCGCGCACGCGGCTAATGATGGGAAATGTCGTTTCCAAAGTCATATAGCCCAGCGAGCCGCCGCCGTAGTAATCACCATCAACATTGGGGCCAACTTCGCGGAAATTAAAACCGCGCAGATTGTTGGCACCGCCGAGCCAGAGGCGATCGAAAAGCGGTACATTATCGGAGCCGCCCCATGTGTCCACGCTCGCGAGTTGTCCGCGGAAGAGGAAAATAATGTCCCATGGCAGCAAGACGTGTTGTGACCCATCGAGGGAGATTCCGTAATCCTGCACATCGCCCCCGAGACCACCGCCCGTCACAAAGCCATTGAGCGAGAGATACGTTCCACGACGCGTCAGGAAGAGGTTGTCACGGGAATCAAAGGTCAATCCCCCACTCACCGCACTGCGTGTGTAAAGCCCCGCCTCCGTCCAAATTTGCGGCGGCGAATCGTAATCCACATCGTAGATGTCAATCCCTTCGAGTTTGTATTCCGCATTGGCCGCTAGAAATTGTCCAAAGGGTTTGCGTAGCTGCACCGCACCACCGTAGTTGGCTTGATTATAGAGCGGACTGAGGAAGGTGGCCTGACGATAAAACAGCTCGGTTCCGAGCGAAAGTTGCTGCCCGAGGAACCATGGTTCGGTGAACGAAATCACCGCATCCGCACGCTCGATACCGTATTGCCCACGAATGCGGAATCGCTGACCGGCACCGACGAAGTTAGGCCAGCCGAAAAGATCGAAGTTGGTTTGTTGCAATTCGGCAAAGCCCACCAAGCTGTCAATCGTACTAAATCCCGCACCGAAGTTAAATGACCCCGTGCGTTTTTCCTCGACGATCACATTGAGGTCTTTGCGGCCCGGAATCATCGTGTCGGTCGGCATCGTCTGCACCTGCGAAAAGTAATTGAGATTTTCGAGACGTTGACGACTCACATCCACCAACACCGTGTCAAACACATCGCCCGGCGCAACAGCCAGCTCACGGCGAATCACACGGTCTTTCGTGCGGGTGTTGCCTTGGATATTGATGAGATTCACAAACGACTGCGCACCTTCATCAATGCGGTAATTCACATTTACTTGCCCGGGCCCCGCCGGTGAAATTTCCGGGACAATGTTCGCATCAATATATCCCTGCGTGCCATAGTAATCGCGAATCGCTTTAAGGTCTTTAGAAAGGCCATCCGGCGTGTAAAGGGAGCCATCGGTCATGACCATCTTCGCCTTAACTTCGTCCGGATTGGTGACATAGATTCCCGAAAGATTAAGGGCTTTCACGCTGTATTGTGTGCCTTCGGAAATAGTGAAAATTAATTCCACCCCATCGCCTTTGAGCGGCGACACTTGAACATCGGTCACCTGCACATCGGCATAGCCACGGTTTTGATAAACCCCGCGAATGGCATCGCGATCATCCTGTAATTGCGAAGGAACAAGGCGTCCGCTCTTATTGAAAATCGAAAGCAAATTACGTGTCTTCGTTTTCATTGCCTTGCGCAAATCTTTGGCTAAGACCGAATCGTTGCCGACAAATTCAATGCGCTTAATCACCTGCTTCGTTCCTTCATTGACCGTGTAAATCACACGCGAGTGCCCTGTGCGCTCGTCGGTCTGAATTTTGGTCGTAATTTCCACGCCGCCAAAATTGCGGTCTTGATAATTTTCCAGCATTTTTTGCCGTGAGCGCTCGACGAGTTCTTCGTTGAGGCGATCGCCAACCTTGAAAGATAGGTCTTTGCGCAGCCGCTCCACCGGAATCGTCGAGGCACCTTCAATGAGAATTTCATCCACGGTCGCTCGCCCTTGAAGCAGCACGGTCACCCGAACCCCATCGCCTTCCGGCTGAGCAAAAATGCGGACATTGCCCACATCGCCGGTCGCAAAAAGTGCCCGCACATCATCCTCGGCAAGTCGCTCCGAGTAAGGATCGCCAACTTTAGTTTTGAGGTTGGCCAGCACTCGCTCGCGGCTGATGGATTCCGCGCCCACATATTCGATGGAAATGGATTTAACGATGGGGCCCGCAGGGGTGCCCGTGAGTTGGGCCCAAGCAGGGCATGCGGCAATTAGCAATGCCGACCAAATCGGCAAAAAAAGGCGTAGTCTCATAATGGTAGGTTTGCGGTGCAGCACCAAGCGCACAGAACCGTGCATTTCAGCGGGTACGAGCCCAGAAGGTCAAGCCGGAAACCATGGTAAAAGCGCGGCTATCCGCAAGACGGGGGTAAAAGTCCGATGGCGGAAAGAATCGCTTCCGTCGCCGCCCGCGCATCTTTGCCCATGACACCTTTTCCTTTGAGGAGGCAGGCAAAAGTGAAGGTCTTTCCTCCGGATTCTACCCAACCGACAAACCATCCCATGTTATACGCCCCATTCTCATCCACGCCCGTGCCGGTTTTTCCGTGAAATTTTCCGCCCGATGTCGTCGTGAGCGTCGAAATATCACCAAGGACTTTCAGTGTTTTTTTTGAAACCGGCAACTTTCCTTCAACAAGTTTGGCAAGTGTCTGCGCTTGTTCCACCGGACTGATAAGGAGAGTCTTTCGCTTAGGGGGACTCGGGAGCCAAAACACGTCAATCCCTGCGGAAATATCCCGATCGCCAAAATCGAAAGCGTCGAGCCATTTTTGCATGTCCTTCGCACCGATATTTCGCGCCAATTCCTGAAAAGCAGGAACGCAAGACGATGAAAACGCGGTGCGCAAGGTCTGGTCTTTATTCCACGCCTCAAGCATCCGTTTTTTCCCATCCCATTTCCAAAACAACGTGTCAGGATCCTTGATTTTCCCCGTCTCCAGTCCAATGACGGCATTCCAGACTTTGAATGTTGAACAAGGCGCAAGCTTTTCCGCTCCAGCTTTGACATCAGATAGAAACGTCTCCCCCGTCGCCGCATCCACAAGAATAAAAACTCCATCGCGTCCGGCAAACGCCTCTTGCATTGCGTGTTCAGGAATAGATATTGCCCCAGCCCACACCTCCGCCCCAAACATGAAAATCATCATCAAAAATGAAAGCCCATAGGTCATAACTCCACATTTTGAAAACGCCCCATCATTGTCAAGTTCCGTCAAAAACGGCCCTCGGATTCCGTTGGGTACCACGCCCGCCTCGGGTACCGTTTTCCGCGCCCTCGCGAGAAACATCGTAAAAAAGCGATATCACCCCCGCAATACATCGAGAAGCAGAGATCGCGCTTTCCAAGTGTATCCGCGCCATGAAATTTCGTGGATACCATGCTAAGCCGATGGCGCGGTGGATGCCCTTCATCCATGGCAACAGTTTCCGACAAACCGCCGCGTCGAAGCGGGCAAGATCCGGAAGTACAGCAGCAGCGAGGCCTTCCACAACGAGACGCTGGGCCTGCGTGAAATTGGTACATGTATGCGTAGGAATTAATAGCACCTTGCCCTTTATGGCCGCAGATTCCAATTGACGCCGAAACTCCCCGCCTGACGTGATTGCCCAAGCTTCGCTTTCGAGAATTTTTTCCCACGTTTTCCACTCCATGATTTCGAAGCAAAAAGGGCATAGCCAATTTGATGCAGAGGAAGAAACTTCAGCGGTTGGACAATAGCCGCCTTTCGAATTAATCCGAAATCAATGTTGTGTTGCAGCAGCCTTTCCGTAATGTCTCGCGTGCACAGAACCTGAAACCCCCAATGATAATTTTTGCCGCCTCACCCATCTGCTTCAAAACCAGAAAAAGCATCCATTCCAGAACACTATTGCCGGCGGCGAGCCGAATGTCTAACGGTGCGTGATGTCGGGCTTGCTTGAAATCGTAGAGGGCTTGAAATTGAAGGCGAATCGTTCGGGCCAATTCGCGCCCTGCTTAGGTCAATTCCAGCCCACGCCCCTTGCGGTGCGTTAATTCCCTGCCGAAAAAACCTCCAGCTCACGAATTTGCCGGCTGATGTGACTATGCTGAACCACATCCCAACCACTCACTGCACGAATACTCCCACGATCGGCGACCAACACAAAGTTCTTGAGGCGATCGAAGGACAGACCTTTCTCGGAAAGAAGTTTCAGTAACATAACTTTTTAGTCATCTATCTTATGATTTAACGACTTTGAAGATATTTATTCCAATGTAGATAGAAAACGTGAAAGAAATCAAAGATTCCGGTCTCCAAACGCCCGATTCTTCCGGGTTGTCCGAGGGAGATGCAAGTCGCCATTTCGCAGTCGATTCCAGCTACGAAACATTGGGTATGTTTGAGAAGGCTTTGAAAAAATTCTTGGAGATCCCGTCGGGCGCGGTGACATACCTTGATGCCCAAATTTCAGTGCTCGGTATTCTCCTCGCGCAACGGCGTTATTGTGAAGCTTGAGAGCGCGGATTGAACATTCTTGAGAATGCAGAGGTAACGCAACCGCTGGTGATCTGCACGGCCATGCCTCTGCACTTTGATCATAAATCCCCGCAACGCTGCTCGCTTCGTTTCCTAATCACAACGATGATTTTAACTTCTTCCTCACCGTAGCTCGGCTTGGAACCTTGTTTTTTGGCCTTTGACCCCATGGAAACTTTCCCATTAAGTGCCTTGATCGTATGCTTGCGATTCCAGCCCAGCGTATCGCTGACATCATCAATCATCGCACTTCTTCCCATGCGATTGTGGCTTGGATACCGCTGCCGGCAACTTTCCAAATAGTCTTCTTTGCCCTTGTTACTCATGATCCCAGATAGTGTTTTCATCCGGGTATCATTCTTTCTGACGCAACGACCTTCTACAGCACTTTTAACTCCACTTCCGGTGTCATTCTACTTGACGCAATGCCACTCCTCTTCGGTGTCATCTTTCATTGGCACAATACGGTCGGCTAATAAAGCAAATAATTTTGCGTTAAGCGATTTCCTGCCCGCTATAAAAAGGCGCAAGGCTTTTGAGGTGGTCGTGAATAATAGCAGCGGTTTGTCCTGCGGGAAGCTCGCCTTTATGCAGCTCGAAAAGAGCCACCACTAAGGCAAGTTCGATATCCACTTTTTTGGCACTAACCGCTCGCATTTCTTGAAGAATTTCCAACGCCTTTTGTTCGGCCTTTTTGTAATCCTTAAAATTCTCTTCTCGCAGGGAATCCATGCCAGAGATTTTGTCATGCAACGCGGAGTGTCAATCTTTCCCCGTGCTCGCACTGCTTAAATCGCGGCATTTTATTCGCGGTATTTTGTAAAATCGAAAATGCCAGCTTGAATGAAAGCTTCGCATCGTTCGAGGCATGTGCCGCAGGTACCGCAGTGCATTTCACCGCCGACATAGCATGACCACGTGCGAGAAAAATCAACACCAAGCTCTGCGCCGCGTTTGATAATGTCCGCTTTGGTCATGGCAATAAATGGCCGCAACACATGCAGCCGAGCATAGGTGCCCCGCTGAATAGCATTTTCCATAGCCTCCATAAACTCCGGCCGACAGTCGGGATAAATCGCATGGTCTCCTGCGTGTGCTGCAATCACGAGGGCACTTGCTTCGCGGCTTTCTGCAAAACCCGCCGCAATCGAAAGCATGATGCCATTGCGAAAAGGCACAACGGTTTTCTGCATCGTCTTTTCGTCATAGCTTCCTATGGGAATAGGCCCTCCCGTTTTAAGAAGATTCGATGAAAAATATTCGCCGATAAAATTTAAGGGAACTGTCGTATGAGACACACCAAGATGTTTTGCGTGCCATTGAGCGCATGGTAATTCGCGATCGTTGTGTTTCGCGCCATAACTAAATGAAAGCGCTTCCACAACGGCATACGTCCGATGTGCGTGATACAACGCCGTCGTAGAATCCACGCCGCCGCTTAATAACACAATGACCTTTTGTTCGCTCACAGGATTAGGAAGTTTCCTATGGGTGCGCGACCATGATGCTCAAACTTATACCCCCGCGCGGCGTGTATTCTGCATGAAGATAAAGTTGACGCGGCGCGAGTACATCTACCAAATCATCCGCAATACGATTAATGACATCCTCCCCAAAAGCATGCTGCGAACGAAAGGACGCGAGATAAAATTTTAGCGATTTTGTTTCGACGCAATGATGATCTGGCGTGTAACGAATGGTAAGCGTTCCAAAATCCGGTTGTCCGGTAACCGGGCAAAGCACGGTGAACTCGGGACAAGTTAACGTGATCTCGTAATCACGTTGGCTGTTTCGATTGGGAAATGTTTCGAGGATGTTTTTGTCGGGAACTTGCGGCAATTTGGACGCGGTGTTGCCCAGCAAATTAAAGGATGAGTTATGCGGAGGCATGATAAAAAATGGATGGGTTATTAAGAACGATAATGCGGATTTGGTCTTATCGCGTTTTTTGCATTGGGAAAAACTTTGTCAGTGCGCTGTGAAAAACTTGGGAATGGTGTGAACAACCGTCTGTTCCACGATGTTCCATAATGTTTGTTCGCACAAATTCAGAAATTACTCACAGGATTGATTCGCCGTGGAACGCCGATAAATGCTGCGAGGAACACAATCTGCACGAGTTATTCACACGCTTATGACTGTGATTTGATTTGGTTTTTAAAAACTTCCAAACCACAGAGTGTGTGAACAACTCAGATATGGATGGCATGACCCAAAGCTTGATGCGCGGCTTCATGAACAGCTTCGCTTAATGTCGGGTGTGCATGAATCGTGGAAATTAATTCGTCATGCGTTGCTTCCATCTCAATCGCCAATCCCAATTCCGCAATCATCTCGGTGGCGTCCGCACCGATGATGTGAGCACCGATGATTTCGCCGTGCGGTTCACCGAAGAGGAGCTTGACGAAGCCTTCGCTTTCGCCGACGGCGAGAGCTTTGCCACTGGCGAGGAATGGGAATTTGCCGACTTTGAATTTGAGGCCTTTTTCTTTGGCGGCACGTTCGGTGAGACCAACGCTGGCGACTTGAGGTTGGCAGTAAGTACACCCTGGGAAGTTGCTGACCTTACGCGAAGGTTTTCCTGCAAACATTCCTTCGATGGCTTGAATGGCTTCGAAGCTGGCCACATGTGCAAGCCACGGGGGTCCAATAATGTCGCCGGCGGCGTAAATGCCGCGCACGGAAGTTTCGTATTTGTCGTTGGTTTGAATCCAACCTTTGGCATCAAGTTTGACGTTGAGACCTTCGGGCAGCAGCGGAGAAACGCCAATAGCAACAAGCGCAATGTGCGCCTCAATTGTTTCGTTGGCTTTGCCGCTCACGGTCAATTTAACGCCTTTGTGTGTCACTTCGGCTTTGTCCACTTTGGTTCCGGTGAGAAGACGAATACCTTGCTTCGTGAGAGATTTTTCCAAGGCAACAGACACCTCGGTGTCTTCCACGGGAAGGATGTTGGGCATCATTTCCACGACGGTCACTTTGGTCCCGAAGGCGTTGAAAAAATAGGCGAACTCAATGCCGATGGCGCCCGCACCAATGATGATGATTTCCTTGGGTTGTTCCGGCAAAACGAGTGCTTGTTTGCTGCCAATGACGCTTTTGCCATTGAAAGGAAAGCCGGGCATCTCGCGAGAAACAACGCCGGTGGCGATAAGAATTTTACCTGCGGTGAGGGAAGTTTTTTTGCCGTCTTTATCCGTCACATCAACGACACCCGTTTTAGGAATGGTTGCAGTGCCGCGAATGTAATCCACCTTGTTTTTCTTAAAGAGCATTTCAATACCACCGGCCAATCGCTCGGAAACTTTGCGACTGCGCGCGATTGTTTTTGACCAATCGTAAGAAAGATTGTCAAAGCTCAATCCGAAGTCTCCGGCGTGTTTGCTCATGAGCTGATAAAGCTCGGCGTTACGCAGGAGTGCTTTCGTGGGAATGCAGCCCCAATTAAGACAGGTGCCACCCGCTCGCTCCATTTCGACACAAGCTACTTTTTTGCCAAGCTGAGCAGCGCGAATTGCGCCTACATAACCCGCCGGCCCGCCACCAACCACAATCAAATCGTATGCCATAGCCCGCAAGTATGCGGGATTTTTTTCGAGGATTGAAGAAGAAACGGGCGATGTTTTTGTGAGGCTTATTTTACAAGCGTCACACGACCGGATTTCAAATCATACATACCGCCCACAATCTTGATCTGACCCGATTTTTCCAAGTTTGCCAAAATAGGGCTTTGGCGACGGATGTTTTTAACCGTGCGGCGTACGTTTTCTTCAGCAGCTTTATCCACGAATTTTGCATTAGAACCAACGGGTTCGAGGTCGGGGCAGTTCTTTTTAACAACATCTACCGCGGGACGAATTTTTTTAAGAATACCCGAGAGATGCCCGAGACGGGCGTTGTCAACGGAGCCTGCTACTGCACCACAAGCGGTGTGGCCTAGCACCATGACAAGTTTCGCTCCGGCGAGTTTTGTCGCAAATTCCATCGAGCCGAGCTGATCGCTATCTTCGATGTTTCCTGCGACACGTCCGACAAAAACATCGCCGATGCCCAAATCAAAGACGTTTTCCACAGGCACACGTGAGTCAAGGCAGGAAAGAATGACAGCTTTTGGAAATTGCCCTTTGGCTGAAGCTGCACGCCGAGCGGTAATATCTTGCGCTGTCGTTTTATCTGCCGCGAACCGTTCATTGCCCTGCATGAGTTTTGTAAGAATGACGTCAGGAGTTAGTTCTGCCCGACGTTCGACACTGACTTGTGCGTAAGAAAGGGATGCTCCAAGAGTGAGTGCAAAAGCGACGGAGAGGATGATTCTTTTCATAGTGATTTTGATGAAACATGCGGGAAGGGGTAATGTCAATCACTGCTGCCGCCTCGCAGAAACTGCCTCGCATAAAAATTCAGGAAAATTCCAGTAAAAAATTCCAGGGGGCACAGGCGTACGCCTGTGATTGTTTATGGATCACAGGCGAGACGCCTGTGCCCCCTGATCCTCTGATTCCCTAATTCCCTGATCTTCTTGGGCGCCTAGATTCCTGCCAAGATAACCCATTAGGATATCGCAGAATTATTTGCTGATTCTATCTGTTTGTGTGTCGCTAACAGCGTCTTCAATTTCAAGAATATCGCGAAATAATCCATGAATAAAATTGCACCATTCGTGTTTTCGTGTAACTGTGCAGCACGAAAAGCGCTATGAACGTCACCCTAAAATTGCCCAGCGACATCATTCAGGAGGCTCGTCACCGCGCCGTGAACCAATCTCAATCTCTTTCCGCGTGGCTGACTTCCCTCGTTCGTCGTGAACTTGCTGAAGGTGAACTCAAAAAGCACGTCAGCTTGGCGGAAGCCATGCAGACTCCGGATATGCCTGATTGGTTTTATGAAAAAGATTTCCCCTTGCCGGATCGCAAGGAGACGAAACACCGTGCATACATCTTCGAACCTAGCACTGACTGATGCGTTTTTTGCTTGACACCGTAACGGTCTCCGAACTACGTCGCGCCGAAGGGAAAATGGTTCCCAACGTCTGGAAATGGCAGAAGGATATCGGAGAGGTTTTCCTTAGCGTCGTCACCCTCAATGAAATCCGTTACGGCATAAGGAAAGTTGAGCAGCGTGATCCCGCGTTCGCCATCCGCCTCTCTGTGTGGTATTCCAAAATTGTAGCGCAGCCGCAAAGATTTCGCGTTTTGAACGTGGATATTGCCATCGCCGAGCAGGCCGCTGATTTCCGCGCCATCTATGGCGTTTCCTTTGAAGACTCCCTCATCGCCGCTACCGCCAAAATCTACCGTCTCACTCTTGCCACCCGCAACACTGCTGATTTTGCCGGAACCGGTATTGCCTTCGTGAATCCGTGGGAATGATAGCCCGCGAAAGGCGTTGCCCAGCATAATGCCCGTGAGCACTGGCTTAGGTAATTGCAGTTTTATGGGCAACAATATCTTCTCGATATGAGTGTCGTGGAAAGATTCATTCTCGCTTCCATTCACCTTTTGATGTTGTCTTAGAGGATTCCAATGCAAATCGGGATTGATAGTTTTGTGGCGCTTGCACCGCATCCGGTGACGGGAAATCTGCGAAGTGCGGCGGAGAGGATTGGGCATTTGCTGGAGGAAATTGAATTGGCGGATCGTGTGGGCGTGGATGTATTTGGGATTGGGGAGCATCATCGTAAGGAGTTTGCTGATTCCGCGCCGTCTGTGCTTTTAGCGGCGGCGGCTGCGAGAACGGAGCGCATTCGCCTAACGAGTGCCGTGACGGTTCTTTCGGCGGATGATCCGGTGCGGGTTTTTCAGCAATTTTCGACGATTGATCTCATCTCTAAAGGTCGCATTGAGATGGTGGTAGGGCGAGGATCGTTTGTGGATGCTTATCCGCTTTTTGGGTTGGACCTCCAAGATTATGATGAGCTTTTTGCGGAGAAACTGGAGTTACTGCTCAAATTACGCGAACAGGAAATAGTAACATGGAGCGGGAAATTTCGTCCCTCACTTCACCGTCAGGGCGTTTATCCCCGTCCCCTTCAATCCCCCCTCCCCATCTGGGTTGGTGTGGGTGGAACACCGGCGTCTTTTGTTCGGGCTGGCTCCCTCGGCCTTCCGCTCATGGTGTTGCGCTGCGACGCCAGCACCCGCTACCTGGTGTTGGAGATGGGTGCACGCGGACTGGGCCACATTGCGTACCTGACCGCGATCGCGCCGCCGCAGGTCGGCTTGGA
>JBDHQL010000137.1:0-3152 GCA_039807035.1 Chthoniobacterales bacterium | reverse complement strand
GTCGCTCCATGTGCAATTGGCGGATGAATCCATTTGTATCGGCCCGGCTCCAAGCTCGCAGAGCTATTTGAAAATTGATCGCATCATTAGCGCGGCGGAAATTGCGGATGCGGATGCAATTCATCCGGGGTACGGCTTTTTGGCGGAGAATGCACACTTTGCGGAGGTTTGCGGGCGTTGCAATATCAAGTTTGTCGGCCCCTCGCCGGAAGCCATTCGTCTGATGGGTGATAAAAACATGGCACGTCAGCAGGCGTTGAAGGCCGGTGTTCCGGTGACGCCTGGTAGCGATGGCCTTGTCGAAAGCGAAGGTGAGGCTCTTAAAATTGCTCGCAAAATTGGCTTTCCCGTCATCGTGAAAGCTGTGGCCGGTGGAGGAGGGCGCGGTATGCGCATCGCGCACAATGAGGATATGCTCGTCAAAGGTTTCCATAGCGCCCGCACCGAAGCGGATAAAGCATTTGGAAACTCTGACGTTTATCTCGAAAAATTCGTGCAAAATCCGCACCACATTGAGTTTCAAATTATGGCCGATAGCCAAGGTAATGTGGTGCATTTGGGCGAACGCGATTGTTCGGTGCAACGGCGCAATCAGAAAATTATCGAAGAATGTCCGTCACCTATTATGACGCCCGAGCTGCGTAAAAAAATGGGAGATGCCTCCATTGCGCTTGCAAGAGCCGTGAATTATGAAAATGCCGGCACGATTGAATATCTCGTGGATAACGATGGCAATTTCTACTTCATGGAAATGAACACGCGTATCCAAGTGGAACATCCGATTACGGAAGAAGTTTACGGATGCGACTTGGTAAAACAGCAGATTCAAATTGCCTCCGGTGCTCCTCTTTCTCATCACGTTCTTTACGCTGTCCCGCGCCATCATTCGATCGAATGCCGCATCAATGCGGAAGACCCTGACAAAGGCTTTATGCCCAGCCCGGGGACGGTGGAACATTACTATGCTCCGGGTGGACGCGGCGTGCGCATTGATTCTCACGCTTACTCAAAATACCCCATTCCTCCCCACTATGATTCCATGATCGCGAAGCTCATTGTTCACGCTTCGACGCGTGAACAAGCCATCGCACGAATGAGCCGTGCGCTGGATGAGTATATGATCACAGGCATCAAAACGACTATCCCGTTTCAAAAAGAGATTCTCCACAACAAGGATTTTGTAGCGGGAAAGTATGACACGGGATTTGTAGAAAAATTACTCGCAGAGCGTGGGCCGAAATCGTGAAAACTTTGTCTGAGGCGCGGCTCTACGGGATTGTGGACCTCGGATATATTGAAGCTTCAAAAGGAGAGTTTGCCACAGAACAGCTTGTGGCAGGAGGCGTGGACATCATTCAGATTCGCGCAAAGGGAGAACCTCTCCATCGTGTGCGCGAATTAGCACTTTCTCTCCATCGTATTACTTCTCGCTCGGGAGTGCCGCTGATTATCAATGACTACCCGGAGTTGCTGCGTGATGTCCCCGCAGAAGGTGCTCATGTAGGGCAGGAAGATGGGTCCGTTGAAAACGCACGGCATGCTGCAGGACGCCAGGTGATTATTGGAAAATCCACCCACAGCCTTGCACAAGCAGTCTCCGCCGATGCCGAGGGCGCAGACTACATTGGCTTTGGCCCGCTCTTCGCCACACCAACCAAACCCGGACGCCCTCCCATCGGCTTAGAAAATATAGCTGCTGTTCATAACGCCGTTAAAATCCCCATTTTTTGCATTGGCGGAATAAAACATGGCAACCTTTCCGAAGTCGTGGCGGCAGGTGCTCGGCGCGTGGTAATTGTATCCGGGTGGTTGCAAGCTGCTGCTATTGCGCCTGCCGTTCGACAAACGGCAGCATTGCTCCCACGGCGGTAATTTTCTAACTACCGCCGAGGGTCAAGCGTGTCGCGAAGTCGATCGCCGAGATAGTTCAGCGCAAGGAGTGTTGCCGACATCGTCACGGCAGGGAAAAACAACAGCCACCAGTAAATGCGTAGCGGATTGATGGCCTGTGCTCCCTCGCTTAGCAGCGAACCCCAACTCGCCTGCGGAGGTTGAATCCCAAGTCCAAGAAAACTCAAAAACGATTCGTCCAAGATCACTGCGGGAACAGTTAGGGTGAGATACACAATCACAATGGGAAGAATGTTGGGCAGCAAATGACGCAGCATGATCCGTGCATGAGATTGCCCAAGCACACGTGCCGCCTGCACAAACGTGCGTTCTTTGAGTGACAATACTTGACCTCGCACAATCCGCGCCATCGTAAGCCACTCAATAATCCCAAGCGTCGCAACGAGAATTACGATGCGCGAGTAATCTACGAGCCACGGCCAATCCATGTGCGAAGCGAAGGCACGAAGATGGCCGTCAAAGGCATTGATAAAAATAAGAATGAAAATGAGTCGCGGTACAGAATACAGAATATCTACCACGCGCATCATCCCATGATCTGTGCGTCCTCCCGCATAGCCCGCAATGAGTCCGTAGGCTGTGCCGATGAAAAGGCTCACCGCAGCTCCTGCCAACCCCACCATGAGCGACACACGCGCTCCAAGCAGCACGCGATAAAACACATCACGACCGTTAAGGTCGGTTCCAAAAGGATGCGCCCACGAGGGCGGGGCATATTGCAAAGGCCCGGGCTCACGATAATCCATGGGAAAAAATTCCGGGCCCAGTGCCGCTGCCAAGGCAATGACAATCAACACTCCCGCACACAATTTTGCAGCGGGGCGACGAAGAATCTGAGAGGCGGCACCGTGTTCAAACATCCACGCGGATGCGCCGATCTAACAGCGCGTAACTGGCATCTACCAGGAGGTTAAAAATGATAAGCAAGGCGCAGTAAACAATCACCACGCCACCAAGGAGAAATCCATCACGATTGAGAATCGAATGAACGAAAAATCCTCCCGCACCAGGAATGTTAAAAATCGTTTCAACAACGATGGAGCCGGTGAGGAGATTTGCGGCAAGAGGGCCGAGGTAGGTAACGATTGGTAAAATCGCGACGCGCAGAGCATGACGATAAATGACGGTGCGATTCGGAAGTCCTTTAGCCCGTGCGGTACGAACAAAATCTTGATTCAGCACCTCCAACAAACTCGTACGCATCAATCGCGCAATAATTGCCGCAAACGGCAAGGCGAGTG
>JBDHQL010000017.1:0-15294 GCA_039807035.1 Chthoniobacterales bacterium | reverse complement strand
TCTATAGCTGCTGCCGGAGCCAAGGTCGTGCTCGTCGGACGTGATGCCACCAAAGCAGAGAAACGCATGGCCGCAATTCAAGCAGCCGGTGGGGCAAGTTGTTTCGAGTCCTGCGAAGTCACTTCACGCACCGCCCTCACCGAACTTGCCGATCGCATTCACGAGAAAGCAGGCAAAGTGGATGTACTCGTCAATGGTGCGGGCATCAACAGTGCCACACCTTTCCTCGATATCAGCGATGAAGAAATAGACCGCATCATTTCGGTCAATTTGAAATCTGTCTTAGTTTCGTGTCAGGTTTTTGGCGCACGCATGTTGGCCACCGGTGGAGGAAGCATCATCAACCTTGGCTCCATGTCAGGAATCATCCCTCTCTCTCGTGTTTTCACCTACTCCACAACCAAAGCCGCTGTTCATAACCTTTCCAAAAACCTTGCCCGCGAATGGGCGACACAAGGACTGCGCGTCAATACCCTCGTTCCCGGATTCTTCCCTGCCGAACAAAACCGCAAAGTCCTCACCCCCGATCGTGTCGCGTCCATCATGGGACACACGCCCATGAAACGCTTTGGCGAAGCGCATGAACTTATCGGCGCCACTCTGCTCCTCGCCTCCGACGCCGGCAGCTTCATCACCGGCAGCGAAATTGTCGTAGATGGAGGATATGCGGCGATGACGATATGACAGATGCTTCTCTGGTCTGGTCAGGGGGCACAGGCGTCTCGCCTGTGAACCAATTACGATCACGGGCGGGACGCCCGTGCCCCCTGGTTTTTTCCGGAAGTTTTCTACAACTAACTCCGTGAAGTTTTTACTATGAACTTTATCCACGACGATTTTTTGCTCGAAACGGAGCAGGCACGGCGACTGTACCATGAACATGCGGCTCCACAGCCCATCATTGACTATCATTGTCACCTGCCCCCTCGCGAAATTGCAGAGGATAAGCGCTGGCCAGATATGACTTCCATCTGGCTGGGTGGAGACCATTACAAATGGCGTGCCATGCGGGCGTGTGGGATCGAGGAACGCTTTATCACCGGCAATGCCACGCCATGGGAAAAGTTCGAAAAATTTGCCTCCATCGCCCCGAAACTTTTACGCAATCCGCTTTATCATTGGTCCCAACTCGAGCTGGCTCGTTACTTCGAAATTGACGACCTCCTTTCCCCCGCGACCGCTCGCAGTATTTACGATCGCTGCAATGAAAAACTCGCACAGCCCGAGTTTTCCGCCCGCGCTCTCATGAAACGCTTCAACGTCGAAGTAGTATGTACGACGGACGACCCTGCGGACACTCTCGAATATCATTGGGCTATTGCTGCGGATTCCGATTTTCCCATCCAAGTTCGCCCCACGTGGCGCCCCGATAAAGCACTCGCTGTTGATCAACCGGGAGTGTTGGCCGATTGGCTCACATCCCTCGAAGATGTCACGGTAAGCCGCATCTCGACCTTGGATGATTTGCTCAATGCCCTGCAAAAGCGTCATGATTTTTTTGCAGAAAATGGCTGCCGCCTTTCCGATCGCGGGGTCAATACCGTTTGGGCAGATGACTGCACGCGGGCGGAAGCCGCCGCCATTTTTATCAAAGCGCGTTACGGGCAAGCGGCGAATCCTCTCGAAGCGGCACGCTACAAATCCTTCATGCTCCATGAGCTGGCGGTGATGGATGCCGCCAAAAATTGGACGATGCAAATTCACTACGGCGCACAACGCAATAACAACACGCGCATGATGCTTCGCCTTGGACCGGATTCCGGCTTCGATTCCATTGGGGACTTACCCATCGCCGCCTCACTCGCCAAACACTTTGATCGTCTCGACACCGCAGGAAGCCTGCCCAAGACCATCCTTTACAATCTCAACCCGGGAGATAATGCCGTCATTGCCACCATGACCGGCAATTTCCAAGACGGCCTTACCGCTGGGAAATTGCAATTTGGAACGGGCTGGTGGTTTATGGATCAGCTGGATGGCATGACGCGGCAAATTGAAACGCTCTCGCAAATCGGTATCTTAAGCCAATTCGTCGGTATGCTCACCGACAGCCGCTCCTTCCTCTCCTACACGCGTCACGAATACTTTCGACGCCTTCTTTGCAACATTCTTGGACGCGATATGCAGCGTGGTCTTGTTCCCGATGATGAAGAACTTGTCGGCGAATTAGTCCGTGACATTTGCTACAACAACGCCCGTCGGTACTTTGGATTTTTTGACAACGCCTAAAAAACAAGCGGCGTCGCTTTAACACCCAAAGCTCGTTCCAACCATCTCGGCAGAACGAATGAGCGGGTAATCTACGGGCACTAATTTTTTACGACCGGCGACTTCTTCGAGAGGGACGGGAACAATCTCATTGCCCTGCAATCCCAACATCACCCCAAAACGTCCCTCCGCCGCTGATTCCGCGCAGGCCGTACCAAGGCGCGTCGCCAACACGCGGTCGGCGGACGAGGGCGTTCCCCCCCGTTGAAGATGCCCCAGAATGGTGAGACGCGATTCCTGACTTGCTAATTCCTCAAGCTGTCGCGTCAGCCGAACCGCATGACCCAAGCGTTGTTGATCGTGAAACTTATCGAGGGTTTGCGAAATTTTATCCCGAGCCGCTTTTGTTTTCGCCGCATCACGCGAAACAATGAGTCGCTGGACTTTCAGCGCATCGGCCTTAGAAAGCGCCCCCTCCGCCACCACGATAATGCTAAAGCGTTTCCCCTGCCGCGTACGCATCTTAATCGCATCGGCAATAATTTTTACATCGTAAGGTTTTTCGGGAATGAGAATCACATCCGCGCCACCGGCCACACCTGCTTCGAGAGCAAGCCAGCCCGCCCGATGGCCCATAACTTCCACGACGATAATCCGATTGTGACTTGTGGCGGTGGAATGCAAACGATCTATCGCTTCGGTCGCAATATCCAAAGCGGTATCAAAACCAAAGGAGCGATCCGTGCAAACAATGTCATTATCAATCGTCTTGGGCAGCGTGATCACATTGAGTCCCGCACGCTGCAAACGAAGCGCATTTTTTTGCGTGCCTCCCCCACCCAAACACACCAACGCATCCAGCTTATGACGCTTATAGTTTTCAACAATGGAGGGCGTCATATCCAAAATGCGTCCGCCAATTTGCATACGATGCGGTTTGTCCCGACTCGTTCCAAGAATCGTGCCGCCCAAGGTCAGGATTCCGGAAAGCTGTTTACTGTCCAATTCCACCGTCTGATCCTGCGCGAGTCCACGAAATCCATTACGAAATCCGAGGAGTCGCATCCCAAAACAATCCTGAGCTGCCCGCCCCACAGCGCGAAGCGCGGCGTTAAGTCCCGGACAATCTCCTCCGCTAGTAAGAAGCCCCAAATGCATGGCCATAGCCGCATGTTAACCATCATCCACATCCCCCGCCGAGTGAAAATAAGCCCGCACCCGATTCCCCCGCACGCACTTGCTCCTCGCCGTTCCCTTCGTTATTCTGCCACGCTTACTTATGGGTAAAACCTTGTTTGATAAAGTTTGGGCCGCGCACACGGTGCGTGAATTGCCCAATGGAATGACACAACTTCTTATCGGCACCCACCTCATTCACGAGGTGACGAGTCCACAGGCTTTTGGAATGCTTCGTGATCTCAACCTCAAAGTGCTTTATCCCCACCGCACCTTCGCCACTGTGGATCACATCGTCCCTACGGATGAACGCGAGGAGCCGTTTTCTGACAAATTGGCGGATGCGATGATTAAAGAACTTCGCAAAAATTGCGCGGAGAACGACATTAAGTTTTTCGATCTTTCCAGCGGACATCAAGGCATTGTCCATATCGTCGGCCCCGAGCAAGGCATCACACAGCCCGGCACAACCATCGCCTGCGGTGATTCACACACATCCACCCACGGTGCCTTCGGTGCCATTGCCTTCGGTATTGGCACGAGTCAGGTGCGCGACGTGCTCGCCACGCAAACCATGGCTCTACACAAACCGAAAGTACGTCGCGTCAATGTGAATGGAAAACTTTCTTCCGGCGTCTATGCCAAAGACGTCATTCTCCACATCATTCGTATGCTCAGCGTCAACGGCGGCCTCGGCTACGCCTACGAATATGGCGGCTCTACATTTGATGCTTTCACCCAAGAAGAACGCATGACCGTTTGCAATATGTCCATCGAAGGCGGAGCACGTGTGGGCTATGTAAATCCCGATCAAACCACCTTCGATTACCTGCGTGGTCGCCCGTATGCTCCTGCACAGACGCATTTCGAGGCGGCTGTTGACCAATGGAAGGCTTTTGCGAGCGATGCGGATTGCACTTACGACGACATCGTGGATTTTCAGGCGTCCGATATTGGCCCTACCGTCACGTGGGGCATTAATCCCGGACAGGCCATCTTTATTGATGAAAATATTCCGGCACTCACTGACCTTCCTGCAAAAGATCGCGGCACCGCTGAGGAAGCCTATGCGCACATGAAATTGCATCCGGGCACTCCCATTAAAGGTACGAAAATTGATGTCGCCTTCCTCGGTTCCTGCACCAATGGTCGCATCAGCGACCTCAAAGAAGTTGCACAACATATCCAAGGCAAAAAAGTCAAACCCGGTCTCAAAGCCATCGTTGTCCCCGGTTCCCAAGGCGTCTCGGCCATTGCCGAAGCCATGGGACTTGCGGAAATTTTCCGCGAAGCCGGTTTTGAATGGCGTGGTGCGGGGTGCTCGATGTGCCTTGCCATGAATCCCGACAAACTCATCGGCGATCAACTTTGCGCCAGCTCCAGCAATCGCAATTTCAAAGGCCGTCAAGGCAGTCCCACGGGACGCACCGTTCTCATGAGTCCGCTCATGGTCGCCGCCGCCGCACTCACGGGAGAAATTAGCGACGCCCGCGAAGTCTTTGGAATCCACGGATGACCGCCCTCACTCTCCACTGCTAAAAA
This sequence comes from Chthoniobacterales bacterium, assembly GCA_039807035.1. GTDB lineage: Bacteria > Verrucomicrobiota > Verrucomicrobiia > Chthoniobacterales > JACTMZ01 > JACTMZ01. The sequence goes on along the minus strand of JBDHQL010000017.1, from coordinate 10,368 downwards.
CTGACTACTGAATACTGATTACTGACTACTCTTAAACCATGTCTCTCGCTAAAATTTCTCAACTTGCCGGCACAGGAGTTTATGTGGCCGGTGATGATGTTGATACCGATCGCATCATTCCTGCCCGTTTTATGAAATGCGTCACCTTCGATGGACTCGGAGAGTTCGCTTTTTACGACGAACGCTTCGATGCCAACAATCAACCGAAGGCGCACCCGATGAATGACCCCCAATTTGCAGGCGCAAGCATTCTTCTTTCCGGACGTAACTTTGGCTGCGGCAGCTCACGCGAACACGCACCACAGGCACTCTACCGTCATGGTTTTCGTGCGGTCATTGCAGAAAGTTTCGCCGAAATTTTTTTCGGAAATAGCATCACGCTTGGGATGCCGTGCCTCGTCATGGACGGACGCGATATTCGCGCTCTTGCGGAACTCATCGCCGAAGCACCGCAGAGCGAGATCAACATTGATATTGCCGCTGGGCAAGTTGGCATCGCGGATGTCACATTTCCTGCGATTATTCCAAGTCACGCGCAAGAGGCACTTATCAATGGCCGGTGGGACGCCATTGCAGACCTGCTGGAAGGTCTCAACGCCGTCAACGCCACCGCAGATCGCCTTCCTTACATGCAAAAAGCCTAGGGCACGCACCTCGTGAGCCTTCGTTGACGGCTGGAAATTGCGTAGTGATGTCCCTATCGTGACAAGCGTTATGCCTAAGGTGTACCTCAAAACCTACGGTTGCCAAATGAACGAGCGCGACTCCGAACAAGTCGCCCAAATGCTCGTGGCACGAGGGTATGAAATGACTCCCGAAGCAACCGAAGCGGATGTCATTTTGCTCAATACTTGCAGCGTACGCGACATGGCAGAGCAAAAAGCACTTGGGAAAATCGGGCTCCTTGGGCGACTTCAAAAAACACGCCCACACACGGTTTATGGCCTTATTGGCTGCATGGCGCAAAGTCGTGGCGCTTCACTCCTCGCCGATGTTCCGCATCTCGACCTCGTCGTAGGAACACAAAAGTTCCATCGCGTCGCAGACCATGTGGATGAAATTCTTCGCCGTAAAATGGCGCACAATGCCGCGATGGATGACCTGCGATTTCCCGTGGTGGACATCGAAGCGGAGCCCGGCTCACAAGAAACCATCCGCGATCACGCCAACGTTCCCGCAAGTGCGTTTGTCTCCATCATGCAAGGTTGCAACATGCGTTGCACCTTTTGCATTGTTCCCGATACACGCGGCCCTGAACGAGCGCGGAGCATTGAAACCATTGTCGCCGAAGTTCGCGACTTAGTCGAACGCGGTTGCCGTGAAGTCACTCTTCTCGGGCAAATCGTCAACCTCTACGGTCGCCATGAATTGCCAAAGGTAAACGGACATAGTCCCTTCGTGCAGTTGTTGGAAGCTGTGGATGCGATTGAAGGTCTTGAACGTCTGCGTTTCACATCTCCGCACCCCATAGGGTTTCGTGACGATCTCATCGAATGTTTTGGGCGTCTTCCAAAATTGGCAGAGCATGTTCATCTGCCCTTGCAATCCGGCTCCAATCGCATTCTCAAAGCCATGCACCGTGGCTATACGGCAGAAAAATTTCGTGCGCTCGTGACAAAACTTCGCACACAAGGCCCCGACATTGCCATTACCACCGACATCATCGTCGGTTTCCCGGGCGAAACGGAGGAAGATTATGCTGCCACGCGAGAACTTACGGACGAAATCGGTTTCGACAATGCGTTTGTATTTCGTTACTCGCAGCGTAAAGACACCCCCGCCGCGACGATGGAAAATCAAATTGCGGAAGACATCAAAGAAGCACGCAATCACGATCTTTTGTCCGTCGTCAATCGTCACGCGCAGCAAAAACTCCAAAATCTCACCGGTCAAACCGTCGAAGTCCTTTGCACCGGAACCAGCCGTCACAATGACGCACGGCTTACCGGACGCACACGGGGCAATAAAATCGCCGTGTTTGAAAGTGCCGATGATTTCGCGGGAGAATTGGTAAACATCGAAATTACCGAAACATCCGGCTTCACCCTCTACGGCAGCAATCCACAGTTAGCACGCCCTCCCCATCTTCAGCCCAGCTAACACCATCCCGAATCATAACAAGAAAATGTGCCGGATGAAAAAACACGGCATTTTACATGCGCAAGGAAGGTGACCATGCCATCACGCGGGCGGCATCATCGAAGATGTATTTCGTTTTGCTACCAAGCTGAACAAGGATGACATCACGTCCATGAAACTGCCCACTCGAGACGAGGCAGCGCCCTGCGGCGATGGTGTAGCCGGTTTTCATGCCATTGAAAGCGGGAGATCGTGCGAGGAGTTTGTTGGTAGCTTTAAGCGTCGTTGTGCGTCCACTGTTATGACGAAAATAGGCCACAGGTTGCCGCATAAATGTCCGTAGCACAGGCTCGCGGTAGGCAAGGTAGGCGATACGAGCAATGTCGCGAGCTGTCGAGTACTGCGGAGCGGGAAGGCCATTGCTATTGACGAAATGGGAATCACGGGCTCCGAGGGACCATGCAACATTGTTCATGGTTGCAGCAAATGCCGACTGACTGCCGCTATGATCTCGGGCCAGTGCGGCACAGGCGTCATTGGTGCTTTTGACCATGATGGCTTCCAACAAATTGCGGCGTGAGTAACGCTCGCCGGCACGCACTCCAAGTTTGGTTGGCTCGACGCGTGTATCTTCGGGCTGAATGGTGACCATGGAGTCCAAATTGCCATGACGTGAAACGATGAGAGCTGTGAGCAACTTTTGCGTACTGGCCACTTGACGGTGCATATCCGCATTTTTTTGGAACAATGTTTCGCCTGTTCGGGCATCAATGAGAATCGCAGATTCGGCATGTAATGCAGGAGCATTGGATGGCCAGACCGCAGAAGAAGATGGTGCCGTAGCCACCGAAGCTAAGGGTGGTGCTACTGGTTCGGCACGTTGGACGATTGGCGGAGGAGTGGTTGCGCATCCAGCAAGAAGAGCGCCGAGAACTAATGGGAAAAGTCGAATCATGATTTACGAATATGTTTTTCTACGAGCGCATAGGCATTGTGATTGTGGATGCTTTCAAAGTTTTCCGCCTCAACCCGCCACCATGCAATACGGGGATCATCATTGATTTGAGCCGCGATATTGCGCACGAGGTCTTCGACAAAAACGGGATTCGCATAAGCGCGTTCGGTCACTGCTTTTTCATCCGGACGTTTCAGAACGCTATACAGCTCGCTGCTGGCAGACCGTTCAATTAAGGCCACCATTTCGGCAAGCGGAAGAGGTGGCACTGAGCGTAGCGCAAGCGTCACTTGGCCCCGTTGATTATGCGCTCCAACATTGCTGATGGCCTTGGAACAAGGACAAAGCGTAGTGACATTGGCAATGACTGTCGACACCAAATCATGCGATTGCTCATCGGCGGTGGCACTAAAACGCGCGACATAATCCACCAACCCGGGAGCACCGGTGACAGGCGCCCTTTTTTCGAGAAAAAAGGGAAATTCAAATTCGAGATGCGCACGCTGACTATGCAAACGTCGGATAAGGGAACGCAGTAAATGCTCAATGCCCTCCGTGCGCAAAATTGGGCCGTGCGCTTGAATAACCTCAAGAAAACGGCTCATGTGCGTACCCTTAAATTCATGCGGCAATTCCGCCGTAAGTTGCACTGTGGCTATCGTGCTTTGTGTGTCCTCCGGCCCAACCGCAATCCGAATGGGAAAGCGCAAATTTTTGACGCCAACGCGATCAATCACAATACGGCGATGGTCCGGTTCATTTTGCGTGTCCCGTAATCCGACGGGCGAGGCGTCCTCCGATAGCTTCATGCACAGGCAATTTACCTATGATTGTTGCCGCACAAAAGGGATTTGTCCAAATACCTAAAGCTACGAAACTCTGGTGCGACTGACGCGGGCAATGAGGAAACGACTTAGCAGCACGTAAAAAACAAGCATGGGAAGGGTGACAGCCAAAGCACCTGCGGCAAAAACTCCCGCCATCGTGTCGGAGTAAAGCAAGCGTAGCCCAAGCGGTAACGTGAACCTCTCGGAATCTTGCAACAAAATGGCGGCAATGACGTATTCGTTCCATGCGGCCGTGAAGGAAAAAAGTGCCGTCACGGCAAGCCCGGGAGCCGAGACAGGCAAGACAACACCTCGAAAAATTTCTGCCGGCGTACATCCGTCCATGCTCGCCGCCTCCTCAATCGTCTCGGGAATGCCGTCATAAAACACCTTCATTTGCCAAATGCTAAACGGCAAAATGCTGGCGAGATAAATAAGAATGACGCCAAAAAAGGTATTGATGAGCTTGAGCTGTACGAGAATTAAAAAAATCGGCAGCAATACCATCGTCGCGGGAAAAAGCTGCGTCACAAGAAGCGTATGAAGAACGGTCGGACGTCCAAAAAACCGATAACGTGAGAGGGTGTAGCCCGAGGTCGCCGAGAGAATCACGCCTACTACGGTGACGGCAAGGGCGATGATGAGCGAGTTGGCAAGCCATCGTAAAAATTCGGTATCAGTCATTAGCCGATAAAAATTATCCAATGTCGCATCGCTCGGAAGTCGCCATGACGAAGCATCCGAAGGGGAGGAAGGTTCGAGTGCGGGCACAAGGATTTGCCAAAGCGGCAGCAGAGCAAGAATCGCGGTGAATGATAAAAAGGCGTAGGACGCAATTTTTCTCGTCAGGCCCTCAAACCAACGGCTTTCGGGTAAACCAGATTCTAATTTAGGGCGCTTCTTTTTCACGACGGAGCTCTTAGAGCAGAATTGAGGAAAGTCATTCGTGCAAGGTTAGAAGCAATACCGCGATGCTTTTACGAGCAAAGTGAATTGCAGGAACACGCTCTTGGTGCGTGCGAAGTCGGCTGCTTGACAGCGCCAAGAGGGCGACTTGTGATAGCAGGTCTGTATGCATCGTTTCCTAGCCGTTTGCGTGTTAGCACTCCTTGTTTGCGAGGGACAAGCGAAAGACCAAATTTATGAAGCATCCGGAGCAGACCTCATCCGTTACCATTTCCAGCGAGAACCGGAAGGCTTGAAAATTCAGGTCTTGGGGGCGGGTGTGGATGGCCCTGATCAAGCCGTCATTGTGGCGTTTCATGCAAATGGCGATTCCGGTTCCTATCTCATTCCCCCGACGCTCAAGCAAACCGGTTCTGCCACCTGGCTCCCCTTCGCCGCAGACACACTCATCATCGCGAATGCGTCAAATGGGAAGGACCCTCCCTTAATATACCAGTGGGATAAAAATGAATGGCGTTCCCTCGCCACGAAGAATGATCTCGCTTCCATCGCGTCCGCACCCGCACAACTCACCCTGCACATTCCCAACAAACTCCTCGGCACCTCCGCGCAAATCCCCTTGGCGATTTATCTAAAAGACCTTCGTGCTGATGGTGGTCGGGGAAGATTTTACGGAACCGAAGACCAGTTCGCTGTCTCCGGCATCGGCGAGCGCGTGATTCATCATTACCTGATCATGGAGTCCGGGAAAAACGGTACGCAATTTCTGAGGACCGGACGGCTCATGCCCAATGCTAAGAAAATACGCATTTATAAAATGCCACTTCACATTGTGGATGAAGAAAAAGTTATTCCCGAGGCGAATGAGAAAACATGGGACGAATTGCAAGTACAGGGCTTCACTCATATTTGGCTAACGAATGTGCCGCCTCCGGAAACATGGGCAGACACCTTTCGTTCATTGGCAGATCGCCTTCATTCGAGAAAAATGAAACTGCTTGTGAGCTTCGACGCCTCGCAAGAAGACGTGAATCGCGCTCTCAACACTTGGCAAAAATTAGGCGCCGATGGCTTTGGCGTCCGCGTATCGCCCACAGCATCTCCGGAAGATTGGCGACAATTTATAACCCAAGCTCGCAAGCGTCATCCCCACGTCTATTTTGTCCTTGAGAATGCAAATGACATCAGCAGCGAGGCGATAGCATCGTGGCTCGATGCAGGATTTGATGCGCTTCACGATCTCACGGCGCAACAAACCGTGAAGGCCATTTACGAAAAGGAAGCCAGTGCCAATGACAGAGACCCGAAATCACGAAGGCCCCTTGTTGAAGATCACACGCTGCAAAGCATGGAGCCCACGTTATGGGCTGCTCTCGACAAACGGATATATCACGCCGTGGCGTCGCTGTTGTTTGGACTTTCTCGAGGACCTGTGATGTTGATGAAAAATCAAGACACCGAATCCGCCGAGGAACAACGCGACTTTTACCACCGCTTACTCAGCATCCTCAATCAGCCCGCATTTCGCGAAGGAGATTTTTATCCCCTCAATCCCGACAACCGCGAGAATCCCCATTATGGCCGGATAGACAATGGCGAGAGCGGACGTTGGCTTTATAGTTACCTGCGTTTCGATCCCGCCACACAGCAGCGATTCCTCGTGATTGTGAATCTTCACCCTCGTGAAACGCTCCACGACTTACGCGTGCGGCTAACACGTCCGGCCATGCAATTTCTCGGCTGGGATGACATTGCGGGATCGAAAACAGTTCCAATTATGGTTCGAGATGCCTTAGGCGATATGCCCGCAGAGTCCGCAGACATTCAATCTACGCCTGCGGAAATGGATACTCCCGGGTTACCATTAAAAGAGCTTCCCCCACTATCCGCCGCTTATTATGAATTAACCCATCCCACACGTTTGCCAACACGCAATCCGTGACATTGGACTTCATGGCCATTTCTTTCAGCCTCAATCGTTGGCGCATCGCATTCCTTCTATTTTGCCTCGCGACGAGGTGGGTTTGTGCGGAGGAAATGTCCACCCCAAAACCAGAAAGCCTCCTTGGTTGGATTCCCATGCAGCGGGTAACTGCCGGCGAGCAACTCCTCCTCGATTTGCGGCGATTTTATTTTGAGGCGCCGGGCAGCAATGAACAATTGGTCATAAGGAGTTCCGTTCCGGATAAATTTTTAATCGCCATGGATACCACAAGCCACACGTTGGCTGTTAATGTAGGTAAACATACGGCGGGTCTGCTTGAAATTCCGTTACAAATTCAACGAGTGACACACCAGGCGCGCGATCTCACCCAAGTCGGGCGCAAAGACATGAGCCTTGGAGCCACAACCACTCGAGAAACTCGAACGGTTCTTCATGAGGGAGTGCTTGTCATCGCTGTTCAACCCGCCGACGGGTACACCTTCACCTACCACGCCATTGGAGAATCACCTCACAATGTGTCTGTCACCGGCTCCTTTAATCAATGGAATCCCACCTCCCATAAACTCTAGCCTATCAGCGAAAACACCTTCCAACTTTTTGTGCGACTGCCTCCCGGGCCGCACTCTTACAAATTCATCGTGGACGGCCAGCAAATCCCGGACCCGGAAAATCCGGAGCAAGCTGACGATGGAAAAGGTGGCAAAAATACCATTGCTCATGTCGGTACTTGGGATCGTGGACGCGCTCCGGTTGTCTATGCGGAATCTGCCAATAACGAGCAAATGACTTTTCGCCTCATCCCGGAGGATTCAAGCATTGTTCAAATATTCACAGTCCTTCAACTCCCCGGAGGTGACAGCCGCATCGCGCAACATCACCGTGAGGAAAATGTCGTTACGGTGGATGCGGCGACGATGCCTGAGGGTATCATGGATACGTCTCGCCGCAGCAGATGCCCTTAGCAATGTCAGTAAAATCGCTCGCGCTCCCGTGCGTCCGTTGACCGATTTTCAATGGCAAGACGCCATCGTTTATCATGTCCTTACCGATCGTTTTGCCGATGGAGAGCCGAGCAACAATCGCCCGGTGGATGACACCCGCGTGCTGCCTTCGCTTAATTTTCAAGGCGGGGGTTTTCAGGGCATCCGCAAAAAAATGGAGGAAGGATATTTTTCATCACTTGGCATCAATGTGTTGGAACTCGCCCCGATTTTTCGCAATCCCGAAGGAGCGTGGTAATCTTCCGTACCCTCCTCTCGATTTTCGACGGGTTACAATGGTGCTTGGCCCATTTCGATGCAGGAAGTTGACGAACGCTTTGGAGGAAATGCGGCTTTTAAGGAATTAGTGCAGGCGGCTCATGCGGGAGGAATGCGTGTCATTACGGACATCGTCTTAAAGCACGTTCATCAAGAACACCCGATCTGGAAAGAACAGCCGGAATTTTTTATTCGGTTGGAATTGAGTGACGGCAAAAAAATCTACGCCTCTCGAAGGACAATCCGTGGAGTACATGGAGTGAAGAATGGTTACCGAGATTCGATGTCAACAATCCCGAGGCCACCCAGTTTCTTTTGAAACGTGCCACGCAAGTGGCCGAGAAATTTGATCTCGATGGGTACCTCTTTAATGCCGCACAGCACATCGAACATTCATTCTGGTGGCGTTATGGTGCAGCCATTCGCATGTTGATAAACCCCAAACGGCGCGTGCCGTTTTATAGCGTCGGCAAAACGCTCCTGGATCGTCAGGACATCGTGAGCTACGTGGGGTCTAATATGCTTAATGGGCAATTTGATTTTCCGCTCTACAAAACCATCATAAGCGTCTTTGCGAATCAGGATTTAGGAATGGAAATTTTGAACCAATCCCTCGTGGCCTCCGAATGGATTTATGGAAGGGAAACGCCGATGGCACCCTTTGTGGAGAGTCAGGAGACAGGCCGATTTATGGCTTTTGCCGATGGTGATTTACACGATCCTACCGAACCTAACGAAGAAGAAATTGGATGGAAAAAACCACCCTCTGTGGACAACATCACCTCCTACGAAAAGCTCAAGTTAGCACTCACATTTCTTCTCTCTATTGATGGCGTTCCCACAATTTATTACGACGATGAAATCGGAATGACGTGGGCCGGTGTGCCCGACAATCAACGCATGATGTTGTGGGACGAGAAAGTGACCGACGATCAAAATGCCGTGCGTGAACATTTTTGTAAGGCTACCGCCGATCGTCATCAACATCCGGCTCTTCGCTATGGCAGCCGTCGTGTGCTGGTTGCGGAAGACGACCGTTATGCCTTCGTTCGCGCCCATCTCGGCGACACGGTGCTGGCCGTATGAAATCGCGGAAAATCCCAAACCGAATTCAGGCTTACCGTAACACCAGAAATGCGTGATGGGATTTACTTAGACGCGATTTCAGGCAACACCATGGACGTTAAAAACGGACGTACTTCTTTTAAAATTCCTCCCATGACATCCGCCCTTTTCGTCGCCAAAGAAAACTAGCGATCGGGTCTCGTATTAGCCGAACAGATTGTGTGCGACGAAGATCGCAATGACGATGAGCACCAAGCAAAGCACCATGAAGAGAATTTTATCACGGCGAACTTCTCTGCGTGTTTGGCGCTTCCTTCTACCTCTCGTTTGCAGACTCGAGTTTCCGCCGAGTACGCGATGTCCCAACGGCTGAGGATGCACAATTGTGGCGGTATTATTAAGGCGCACCCTTTTTTTCGGAGAAGGCGAAGACCGATTAGCTCGTGGTTTTTTACGAAGCTCCCTCTCCGCCTCTGCCATCTCCCGTTTAAGCTGTGCTTGTTGTTCCTCAAGTCGCTGAACATGCTCCGCCAGCGAGTTTGAAGGGCTTTTACGCGCCATGGAGTCAGTGTCCTCCCACTTGAAGTTGCATGAACCAAAGCACGAGGCCCAACAATCCGATCGCCGTGAGTGGAAGCGTGAAGGCGATTCCGGCCATCAGCCAATACCCAAATCCCTGACCTCCATTCGTGAATTCATCATCATAGGGGCTCGGCCCTGCTACGGGATGTTCGGAGACGACCTGCGCCTGAGCTTTGACAAATACCGACCGCGCATCCTCCACCGTCCCATTGGCACGCGAAAGCTCTTTCTGAATTTCGTCCTGTGCCCAATCCTTGGGATTGATGGCTTCGAGCTCCTGCAAGTAGGAGGAAAAGCTATCGCGAACGTTTTTGAGAATTTCCAGTCGTTTGAGAGTTTCATCCGTCTCACGCTGAATTTGCACCAGCGAAGATGTGAACTTATCCACCATTTCCGCACGACCGGATTCAAATTGATCTTGGCGGTGACTCAGCTCTTCGTACTTTTGTCTTTCACGTTCGAGTTGCTCTTCCTGCTGTTTAAGGGCACTTAGGCGCTCTCGCATCTGCGCCGCTTTATCACCAAGTTGCTCGACCGGTGAAGCCGAGGTTCGGTCGTTGTCCTCAAGGAAATCTTCGCGAAATGAACGGGGATCAGCCATAAATGAGTCTCTGCCAAAATGGTAATTTTTCCAAGCATCCCATGACGAGGAAAAAGTACGCGGGTGTATGACAAATTCCTTCCAGCTTGACGCGAGACGTTCTGGCCTGTTGGCACTAAGATAAGGTGCGTTTGGAAAGATTTCTATGG
>JBDHQL010000016.1:0-15445 GCA_039807035.1 Chthoniobacterales bacterium | reverse complement strand
ACTATCGCCATCCTCGGTACGCCTGTGGCTTTGGTGGATTATGATTCTGCTATCGCAGAGAGTCTGCGCTTGGCAGGCACGTCTCGTCCGGCGGCGGTTTCCGCGAGCAACACACACATTATCGCTCAGGCGAGGCATGACCCGGATTTCAGAGCAGTGATGCGGCAATTTGATCTGCTGCTTCCAGATGGAATGCCCCTGCGTTGGAGTCTCAATGCACGCGGTGCCGGACTGCGTGATCGCGTTTATGGGCCTTATTTCATGAAAAAAATGATCAAAGCGACTCCGCGTCCTTGGCGTCATTTTTTTTTCGGAGGCACGAAAGAGACGCTCGCTGTGCTCAGTACCCGACTGCGCGAAATTCAACCTGATATCGAAATCGCCGGAACGCTTTCTCCTCCGTTTCGGGCGTGGAGCGAGGAGGAAGAGCAAGGATTCGCTGATGAAATTACGGAGGCGCGTGCAGATTTTATTTGGGTGGCACTCGGTGGAGAACGTCAGGAGAAATGGATCGCCGCTAATCTACGGCGCCATAAGCATGGCGTATTTTTTGCTGTTGGTGATGCCTTTGCGTTGTTGGCCGGAGAACATTCGTTTGCGCCTGCGTGGATGCAGTCTCTCGGTATCACGTGGGTTTATCGCTTGGCGCAGGAACCTCGCCGTTTATGGCGACGCTACACACGGTTCAACTCGTTGTTTCTATGGTACATGATGCGCGATGCTGTGCTGGGGACACCTCTCGTCGGAGGAGTGCGTGTAAAACTTCCGTCTATTGCTTTCCTCGGATCGCGCGGTGTTCCGGCGCACTATTCCGGATTTGAAGTCGTTGTTCAGGAGCTGGGAAAACGCCTTGCAGCACGCGGTGCGGATGTCACCGTTTACAATCGTCTCCCCCATTTCAAAGTCCCGGCGTCCATTTGGAACGGAATGAAAATTATTGGGATTTACACCATCCCTACCAAGACCCTCGACACCATCGTTCACACTACGCTTTCCATGATTCACGCCATGTGGAAACGCTACGACATTATTTATCTTTGCGGCGTAGGCAATGCGATTCTCGGGTGTCTGGCTCATGCACGTGGGATGCGCGTGATCATCAATGTAGATGGTGCCGATTTTCGCCGAAAAAAATGGAGCGGCTTCGCGCGTTTTTGGCTCAAAAGAAGTGAGCGTTGGGCCACACGTTCTGCAGACTGCATCATTGCCGACAACGCTACGATTGCCGCCCGTTACCAACAAAACTTTGGCTCCAAACCGGAGCATCTTGCCTACGGCCTCACACTATGTGACAAGCCCGTACATTGTGGGGAATTAGAACGGTGGGGTTTAAAATCGGGCCATTACTTTCTCTACGTGGCACGGTTGACGCCCGAAAATGAAGCGGCTCTGGTTTTGGAGGCTTACCGCCATTTGAAAGATCCGTTGCCCTTGGTTATTGTCGGTGACGATCCTTACGAAAAACATTATCGTCATCAGCTCGATGCTCTTGCCACCGACCGTGTGCTTTTCACCGGCCGTCGCTTCGGCGACGCGTACATTGAACTAAGTCAAAATGCTCGAGCCTTTGTGATGCCTGCCACCATTGAAGCCACGCGCCTTGTGCTTCTCGATCAACTTGGCATGGGAAGTGCCATTATTTACCACGATTGCGCTGCGACACGGGAAGTAATGGATGATGCCGGCATTCCCTTCGACCCTGAGAATCCGGTGGATTCCCTCGCGGAAAAACTCCATCGCGCACAAAGCCATCCCGAAGAATGTGCCGAAGCAGGACGTAAAGCTCGCCGGCGTGCAGAGCAATTCTCCTGGGAAACCGTGGTTGCTCGCTATGAAGAAATTTTCATGCGCATCATGACTCCCAAATCCGTGCGACGCCCATGAAGCTCTCCGTCATCACGCCCTCGTTAAATCAAGGGCGTTACTTGCAAGAATGTTTGGAATCCGTGCGCACCGCCGCAGAAGCTGCTCCACTTCATACCATCGAACACATTGTGATAGACGGAGGCTCCCACGATGATTCGAAAAAAGTTTTAGCCGCTCAAACATTTGCCGCATGGGTTTCCGAGCCGGACGCGGGCCAATCACACGCGATCAATAAAGGGCTCACTCGTGCCACCGGGGACATCCTTGCCTATTTATGCGCGGATGATCTTTATGAGCCACAGGCCCTCGTTCGCGTGCTGGAAATTTTTGAAAACAATTCGGATGTAGATTTGATTTACGGCGATTTCTTTTTTCTCGAAGGCGACTCCGGAAAAAAACGACGCAAATCTGCAGCAACTTTTTCTCCCTCGAATTTACAAAATCACAATCCGCTGGGTCAGCCTGCTGTTTGGTGGAGGCGTCGTGTTTATGAAAGGTTTGGTGGCTTCGATGAATCACTGCGTTTTTGCATGGATCACGAATACTGGTTGCGCCTCGGCGAGCGTGTACGTTGGCACTATATTCCCGAACCTCTTGCCGTGTCGCGATTGCACGGGGACGCGAAGACGAGCCGCCAATTATCCGCCATGTGGCGTGAATCCGCCCAAATGCTCACACGCAACGGATGGCGTCTGCGCCCATGGTGGAACGTCTTCACCATGGCTGTGTGGGGACGGCATTATTACCGCATGAAACGATGGTGGTTTTCGCGATGAACAAACCGCGCCTCCTCCTCGTAGAACTTCATCATCTCGGCGACGCCGTGATGAGTCTGCCTTTTGTGCGTGGCGCATCTGAACACTACGAAGTTCATATCCTCTGCCGTCCCGTCGTTGCGCCCGTTTTTCAATTACTCGTAAAGCCGCCGCACATTCACGAATGGGAACCTCCCTGGGCCGAAGGATGCGAGCAAGGAGGCCGCGCTTCTCTTCGTGGGGCATGCGGCATGGGGCGTCAGTTGAGAGAAAAAAAATTCGATGTAGCTGTCTGCGCATGGGCCGATGCGCGATGTGGGCTTCTCATGGCAAAAACACGGGTCTCCCGCCGCGTGGGGTTTCCCATGACGCACGGAAATTATTATGGGGCCGATTTGCCGTGGCGGCGCAAACGGCGATGGCTCGGGCATATTTTGGAATGGACGTGGAACATCACGCATCCGCAATTTCCGATGCTCACCAACGCACTCCATCGCGACTCGGCAGAGCAAGCCCACATGCGTTGTTGGGAGCAAATTGCTAAGACATTGAATATCTCCTGCAATACAAGCGTGCCATGGTTAAAAGCTCCAACGCTACCGGGCAGTATTTCCGCTTTAACCGAGACGCCCATTCCACGCGAAAATCCAATTTTGCTTATTCATCCTCATGCGCGATTGCCCAGTAAACAATGGCCGCTTGCGCGGTGGAGAGAACTTCTTAGGAAACTTCTCATTTCTGCACGTTATTCCATCCTCGAAATTGTACCGCCCGGATACGAACCGTTGGGAATCGCGGACAATCTTTTAGTCAATACCCCCGATGTTGCCACGCTCACCGCAACGCTTGATGCGGCAGATGCTGTTCTTTGCCATGATTCCTTCCCTGCGCATCTCGCCGCCGCGCTTGGCAAACCCGTCATTACCATTTTCGGCTCAGGCGAACCCGATTGGTTTGCACCATGGAACAATCGCCACCGCGTGGTGCAACAACGTGTGTGTCCACTGCATCCGTGCCTCGACCGGTGTGGAATGGATAGCTATTTATGCCTTGATCAAATTTCTGTCGCCGACGTTCTTCAACAACTCGAACTCCTTCCCCGTATTCCATGAAAATACTTCTCTTCGGTGCCAGCGGTTTGCTTGGACGCGCACTTAGGCAAGAATTGTCCGGACACTCCGTCACCGCTCCAACGCACAAGCAAGCTGACATCATTAATCATCACCATCTCGACGCTCTTTTTCAACAGTACTGGGACGTCGTCATCAATGCAGCGGCGCAATGTGACTTTGATGCCTGTGAATTAGACCCCCTAAAAACAGCGAAAGTTAACATGGGAGCGCCGTTGGAACTTGCCGAACGCAGCCACGCAGCCGATGCGCTGTTTGTGCAATTTAGTTCAGACTACGTTTTTCGCGGAGATGAGGATCGTCTCCTGACGGAAAACGACTCAACGCATCCGCTTTCGGCCTACGGTAAGCAAAAGGCAGCGATTGAACCCGTGATTCCTAAACTTTGCCCTCGTAGCCTCATTATTCGCCTCGCATGGCTTTATGGTGAGGGCGGCAAAACTTTCATGAGCCTTCTGCCGCAGCTTCTCACCAACCAAGAAACGCTCCGCGTCGCTACAGGGAAACGGGGCCGATGCCTCTATGTACGGGATGCGGCGTCTTGGATTGTACGAATGATGGAAGCGGAAGACACCGGGCTTTTTAATCTCGTCAACGAAGGCGACACATCGTGGGAAGAATTCGCTCACTTTTGCTTAGAGAAACTTCACAACCTAGGTGCCAAGCCTCGTTGCAAACGCATTGAGGAAATTCCCTACGAAAACTTAGGCCCGCATTGGGCGAAACGTCCGCGTTACTCATGCCTCGATATTCAACGCCTTCGCGCGACCCATCCGCCCGGGCCGCAACCATGGACGGATGCACTGACAAAATTTCTTCACGAGCAGAATGCGGTTGCCGCTTCGTGCTACCTGTGAAAACTTGCTGAGCTTACACCGACTGATGAACGCCTTGTCATCCACATCCGATTCACGCAACATCCTTGCGCCTGCCAATATATTCGCGGCACTTGGGATTGTCGGAACTTTTTACGCGCTCTTCGCGTGGCTCCCCTTCGCCTCCGGTTACGGCGCCCATCGTGTCCACGTGTTCGAGTTCATGACATTCGTGTGGAAAAACCCGGAATGGGAACATTGTTGGCTGGTACCTCTTGCTGTCATTGGTCTAGTTATTTATCGGCGCAAATCGCTCGCGGCCCTGCCTGTAGAAGGTTGCTGGCTGGGATTGCTGGGGTTGCTCGCCACGTTTTTTATCTACTGGGTCGGCTATCTTGCGGACAATATTTACATCGGCTACGCCGCGCTCCTCGCCTTTTTAGCCTCCACGACGCTCTGGCTCATGGGCTGGCGTTGGCTCAAAGCACTACTCTTTCCCATTGGCTTCCTCGTGTTCATGTTTCCACTTCCCTTCATGGACAACGCCCTCGCCTTCCCTCTACGAATCCTGATGTCGTCGGTCAGCGTTCATTTCCTTAATTTCATCGGACTTGCCTGCATTCAAAGCGGCACCGCCATCGTGTCAGCGCCTGACTTCGCGGCAGATCTCGCCGCCGGGCAACGTTTCGCCGTGGATGTTGCGGATCCGTGCAGCGGCATCCGCTCGCTCTTTGCGCTCATGATGGTCAGTGCGCTCTATGGCTACATCGCCATGGATCGTCCGTGGAAAAAATGGATCGTTTTTCTTTCATCCATTCCGCTCGCCGTTGCGGGGAACTTTGCCCGCATCATCATGCTGACACTCGGCACGGTAACGCTGGGAGCGGAAACGGCAATTGGCACTTTGGAAGAACCATCCACATTTCACATGGCCTCGGGATTCCTCGTATTTGGCGTTGCGCTCGGAGGCATGTTGGGTGTCGGCTGGCTGCTAAATCGCTTTTGGCCACCGACGACAAAATCAACCGTTCCATGACATCTCTCCGGCCATGACGCATTCCTTTTTCATTCCTTGGTGGCGGACGATCACCGTGATTGTTCTCGCTGCGGCGACGATTTTCTTATGCCGTGAAAGTGCGCCGCCCAATGTCGCTCCCGAAGCCGGTGTGGTGATGGATTTACCGACGCTTGTGGGCGAGTTTTGGGGAACAACGGAACCGGTTTCGGCGGGTGAATTGGCACTGCTCCCGGGAGATACCGAGTTTGCAAAAAAAATCTACCAAGACCTCACCGGCAATTCTCTCACAGCACAAATCGTCCTCAGCGGCGGCGAAAAACGTAGCATTCATCGCCCCGAAGTTTGTTTGCCCGGGCAAGGCTGGACTATTCAAAGCGGGGAAGTCATTCCCATAGCCCTCAATAATGGAGACACCCTCGATGTGATGAAGCTCACGCTCGCACGGCAAATCGAAGTGGCTCCGGGCGACCAGCGCACCATGAAAAGTTTCTTCCTCTACTGGTTTGTCGGCAAGAACACCACGACGCCTTATCATTGGGTGCGCTTGCTTAAAACAAACTGGGATATGGTGACGAAAAAAATTCAGCATCGCTGGGCCTATGTGATTGTGAGCGCGCCTGTGCTGGAAGGATTCAAGCCTGGTGGAAAAAATGAAGAGCAAACTCTCGACATGCTCAAAAGTTATATTCGCGACGCCGTTCCGAAATTTCAGCTGTCTGAAATGCCGGCGAGTGAGCGTCCGAAAACGGGCGAGACGCCCGTTTCCCCTAGCCCTAGTGTTCTGTCGCAAAAATGACTAGACGTAAAAGAACGGTTCTGCGATTCTTTCGACATGTCTCGTTTAATTCCACTCGAACTCACCACCGACAATCGCATTAAACTCAACCAATGGTCCAAAGCGCATGGAACTCCACAGCAAGTCGTCAAACGCTGCCAACTCATCCTCGTGATGGCGTCGGGTGTTTCTGCCTCAAAAGCCGCCAAAACCATTGGCGTCAACAGACACACGGCAGAGTTATGGCGCGATCGGTTCAGAAAGGACGGTCCGAACACGCTTTGGGAAATTGCTGAAGGGCGAGGGAGAAAGCCGAAGAAGGGTCTGGCCAAAGAGATCATAGAAAGGACACTCAACAGCAAACCCCGTGGCCAAACTCACTGGAGTAGTCGCCAGATGGCTAAAAGCCTTGGCGTCCATCACTCGACGGTGGCTCGAGTCTGGCAAGATCACAAGCTCAAGCTTCATCGGCACAAGACTTTTAAACTTTCTCGTGATCCCAAGTATGCGGAAAAATTAATTGACCTGGTGGGAGTATACCTCAACCCACCCGCGCATGCGCTGGTGCTTTGCGTGGATGAGAAAAGCCAGATTCAAGCATTGGATCGAACACAGCCGGGGCTACCACTTAAACGTGGGCGAGCCAGCACGTGGACCCACGACTATGTGCGCCATAGCACTACGACACTATTTGCAGCACTGGAGGTGGCCAACGGCAAGGTAACGGGGCAGTGTTATGCGCGGCATAGGCATCAAGAGTTTCTAAAGTTCCTGCGGCATTTGGATGCTGAATATAACGAGGGTCAGGAACTCCATGTGATTTTAGATAATTACTGCACGCACAAGCACCAGAAGGTTAAGAAGTGGTTGGCACGTCATCCACGATTCAAAATGCATTTCATTCCCATCAGTTCGAGCTGGTTTAATTTGGCGGAACGCTGGTTTGCTGAACTCACAAACAAGGCAATACGTCAAGGCAGTTTTACCAACGTGCCTGATTTGATTGCCGCCATAGTCGAATTTGTCGAGGCGAGTAACGAGCAAGGCAAGCCCTTCATATGGAAAGCTACGGCCGAGGAACTGCTCGCAAAATTCGAAAGATACCGCAAACGTTTAGAAGAAATCAGCCCGGGTTGCACTAAACGAAAAAGCCCCAAGAAAGTTTCTGTGTAGCGTCTATTTATTTGAGCGACAAGATTCTAGTTGAAGATATTTTGTTCTTTGATTGCCTTTTCGTTTGTGCTGCGCCTTTGGGGTGTACCCACCGTCAATGCCATCGTCATTTCCGACGACTTTACTTAAGCGGGTACCAACGGATTTTTGGCCAGCCATGCTTTAGCTACCGACTACAGTAACTTCCCCGAATTTAAGGCAACAGGACAGTTGCTGATTTTTTATGGCACGAATCGTTCTCTTGGCACCGGCATCCTCATTAGCGATCAATGGGTGCTAACAGCAGCGCACAATTTGGGCACTAATGTGTCATCTCTTAATTTCATCGTGGACAACACAACTTACCAGGCGGATATCGCGCAGATTTATTGGCATCCGCTTTGGTTTACTCCCAATGTTCCCGCACCTTCTCAAGGGTGGGATGTCGCCTTATTTCGACTTGTCGCTCCCGTCACCAATAGCATTGTTTTTCCGCAGCTTTACACGCAGTCCAACGAAATGGGAAAAGTCGGTTTTACCCTCGGTGCTGGAATCGTCGGGACAGGTTCTATACCTATCAGCCCGCAAACGAATAACCCCTTTCTGATGTATGCGATGGCCAACACCATTGATCGCACCACAGCGCAGACAAATACGACGACAAATAAAATTTCCTACACGGGGGGACTTTTTGGAACAGACTTCGACAGCGGCACCAACATCGGTCAAAATACTTTTGGAGCCGCCTATGCTACGAATGCAGCATGGATTTGGGATTCGCCCGATATTATTACCAACTTGAATCCTCCCGGAACGATCGTCGGCAATGACAGCTCGAGTCTTCCGTTTACTTTTAGCAACAAAGTCATTGAAGGTTCTGCCGCGCCGGGAGACAGCGGCGGCCCGACTTTTATTCAGGATGGTACGAACTGGAAAATTGCTGGCCTCACCGCATGGGGAATGAACCCTTGGGATTATCTGACCAATGGAAGCGATAATCGCGGTCTTTATGGAGATGTGAGTTATATGACGCGCGTGTCGGAGCATGCCGATTGGATTTATAGCGTGATTCCAGAACCTGCCACCAGCGGGTTACTTGCCTCGGGAGTTCTACTCGTTTTTTTCGCGCTATGGCGGCGACACGACAAACAGAATAACTGAACGACGAGTGGAAAGCTTGTATTTAGATCAGCAACAAGATTACGAGGATTTATCATCGCTCCTGCACAGAAAGTTTTTCTAATCCGTTCAGTATTTTCTTCTTAATACACTTCTGCTGAATCTTTTGATGATGCTAAAGAATGAGTCGTGCCACATCGAAAATGTGTTATACGACAGCCATGACTTTACACGCCTTTGCACCGGGTCGGGTGGAAATTCTCGGAAACCATACGGACTACAACGAAGGTGTTGTACTTTCTGCCGCACTTAATCTCGGCATGACGGCACACGGAACAGTGCAAGACGACCAAACGATTATTCTACGCAGTGAAGAAGCTGGCGAAGCAACAGCGACTCTTCCGAATCTCCAACCCTCCGGTGAATGGTCCGATTATCCCTTGGGCGTTGTGAAAATGTTTCTCGAAGCAGGGGCGAAAATTCCGGGATTTGAAGCCAGCTTTTCTTCCACGCTGCCTGTGGGCGCCGGCCTTTCCAGCTCTGCCGCACTCGAAGTGGCGACGGGCGTGCTGTTGATGAAATTGACAGAATTTTCCGCGACTCCCTTGGATTTGGCCAAACTTTGCCGTCGAGCAGAAAACGAATTTGTCGGCGTCAATTGCGGCCTCCTCGATCAAGCAACCTCCCTCATGGGCAAAGCGGAACACGCGGTGTTTCTTGATTGTCGTTCGGAAACGATTTGCACTTTTCCTTTCCCCGCCAACGCCGCGCTTATCATCGTGAACTCCGGGGTGAAGCACGCCCTCACCGGAGGCGAGTACAATGAACGCCGCGAAAGTTGCTTTGAAGCCGCACGACGTCTTGGCGTCGCCGCGTTGCGCGATGCTACCTTTACCGACCTTTCCCGTGTGGAGCTTTCTGACCTCATCCACAGGCGCGCCGCTCATATCATTGGAGAAAATGAACGTGTTTTCCAAGCACGGGAAGCTCTGCAAGCCGGTGACCCTGCGGTGCTGGGAAAACTCATGACAGCCTCCCACGCCAGCTCACGCACCAACTTTGAAAACAGTACGCCGGAGCTCGATCTTCTCGTAGAAATTGCCATTGCCATCCCGGGCGTGTGGGGTGCAAGGCTAACCGGTGGTGGCTTTGGAGGCGCCATCGTTGCCCTCGCAGAAAGTGCCCGAGCAGAGCAAATCGGCGCCGAAATTTCTCGCCTTTATCACGCCCGCACCGGCCACCAAAGTCACCCGCTCACCTGCCGCCCGGGCGATGGTGCATGGCATGCCAATGCGTTGGGCATTTAGCTCTTTCACTTTGCCACACTTCGCTTGTACATTTTGAAATTTTTTTTCAAAATAGTACGACTAAAACACTCGACGGCGAGTTTCGAGAAGACGATTTTTGCCCATTTCACCAGGGAAAAATGCATCGTTTGAACCGACATGATGGGGGATGGTAAATTTGCTTCTTGACACGTATCGCATGACGACATTTTATGAGAGGTTCAATAAGACAAGCATTTTATGAGTAATAATTACACACATCCTGAGAGCTTGGTGGAAACCGCCTGGCTGGCTGAACATTTAAACGATCCCAACATTCGAATTGTTGAGAGCAATGAGGAATTGGACGTTTATGGAACGGGGCATATTCGCAATGCCGTGCATATTGATTGGACCACAGACCTCAACGACCAAGTGCGTCGTGATTACATATCACCCGAGGAATTTGCCAAGTTGGCAGAGAAGAACGGAATCAAACCGGAGACAACGGTGATTTTTTATGGAGACAAGGCGAATTGGTGGGCGGCTTATGCGCTGTGGGTGTTTCGACTTTTTGGGCATGATAATGTGAAATTGCTCAATGGCGGACGCGCAAAATGGGTCGCGGAAGGGCGTGAACTGACGAAGGATGTTCCTGCGGTGGCAAAGACAAACTATCCGGTCCCACCAAAACGCAAGGATGAAGAAATTCGTGCTTTCCGTGAGGATGCATTGCGTCAGAGCGAAGCGAAACGACCGTTGGTGGATGTTCGTTCGCCGGGTGAGTTTAGCGGCGCGGTGACACACATGGCGGATTATCCGCAAGAGGGTGTGTTGCGGGGTGGTCATATTCCCGGAGCGAAAAGCGTGCCGTGGAAAAAGGCGACCAATGATGACGGAACATTCAAATCGGCGGATGAATTACGCACGCTTTATTTTGAGGAGACGGGTTTAGACCCGAGCGAAGAAACGGTGGTTTATTGCCGCATTGGGGAGCGTTCGAGCCACACATGGTTTGTGCTCCATTATCTACTCGGGTTGCCGAAAGTGAGAAATTACGATGGGTCATGGACAGAATGGGGTAACTCCGTGGGTGTACCGATCGAACGTCCATGAAAAAGTCATCGCGTTATTCCGGCATTGAGCGGCACGTGGGACGAACGCCTTTGGTTCGTCTCCACGCGCTTTCCGAGCGAACGGGCTGTGAGATTTTGGCGAAGGCTGAGTTCATGAACCCCGGCGGTTCTGTCAAAGATCGAGCGGCTCTCGGGATTATTGAAGACGCTGAAAAATCGGGAGTACTTCCGCATGGAGGCACCATCGTGGAAGGAACGGCGGGGAATACGGGAATTGGCCTCACGGTGATTGGCGCAGCCAAGGGACATCCTGTGGTAATTGTGATTCCTGAAACGCAGTCTGCGGAAAAAATTCAGCTTTTACGAACATTGGGCGCGGATGTTCGCACCGTTCCCGAGAAACCGTATTCTAGCCCCGAAAATTACAATCATATTGCACGCCGCCTCGCCGAGGACAACGGTTGGTTTTGGGCAAATCAATTTGACAACACGTCAAATCGTCAGGCGCATTACCACACAACAGGGCCGGAAATTTGGAAGCAAACTTCCGGTGAAGTAAATGCGTTTATTTCGGCTGTTGGCACGGGCGGAACGCTCGCGGGTACGGCATTATTTCTCAAAGAAAAAAATCCAAAAATTTCCATTGGTTGCGCAGATCCTTATGGTGCCGCCATGTGGTCATGGTTCACCCATGGAAACACCGATACGAAGGATGGCGATTCGGTGGCTGAAGGAATCGGACAATCTCGCGTGACGAAAAACCTCGAAGGTATTGAGGTAAATCAAGCATGGCGGATTCCCGATCAAGAAGCCGTAACGATTCTTTATCATTTGCTGCGTGATGAAGGTCTTTTTCTCGGATTGTCCTCGGGCATTAATGTCGCCGGCGCTGTTCGTGCCGCACGCGAAGGGGGCCCCGGGCAAACAATCGTGACAATCCTTTGCGACTCCGGCGCCAAATATCAATCGCGTCTTTTCAATCGTTCATGGCTGACCGAGCAAGGATTAAATGACGCGTTGCCGCTCGATTCGATTTTTTAAGGGAGCGGTGATGGCTGACCTTCGGCTGTGGGAATAGAGCCCGGCGTTGAGGCGGGGCTTCCACCGACATCCACGAGAGGCGTTCCTTCGGGCGTCGGTGTAGGAGAAGGAGAAGCGATTGGTGTGGATGCCGGTGCAGGTGTGGGTGTTGGCGTTGGCGTTGGCCATGGTGGAACGAGATTTTCCCAGCGATGAAGCGCGGTATTATTTGTCATTCCAAGCCCCGCCAACAACTCCGAGCACCGTTCGTACCAACGATCCAAATTCGGCTGTGAACGCTTTGTGTCTGCGGAGCCGGGAAACACAAGATACGTAACGCTCAAATCACTCACAGGGCGAGCAAGTGCGGTTCCGGTGTTTTTAATTTCATGGCACAGCCGCAACGATGCTTCTCCCATTTTGTAGGACGGACCCGCATCGCCGACGATGGCGGGGTAAATTTTACCTTGGTGAATGACGACGGCATAATCCCCGATGGATGCCGCGCCGGAGCGGAGCATAAAGGACGGGAGAACGATAAAGGGGTCCGTTTTGGAAATGAGAAAACTCGCACTTTTAAGATCGGCAATTTGGTGTTTCCACTCCGCGATTTGCGAGCGCAATTCGGTGCGTTGAACTTCGGAGACATCGGGCTGCGTTAGCTCCTGCGTGGCTTTGTCAATTTTGTCCTGAAATTTAACGATGAAAGGATTGGGACGCTTTGTCATTTTCGCCCAGCGATAACTTGTTTGAGGCTGAAAAAATTGCCCTGAGCCATCCACCACCACATTACGATCACCATCCGAGCCATCCACATTCACATCCATATCTCCCTGCAAAAGCAAAGCACGGGCACCGGTTTCGGGGTGACGCAGCTCGAGAATGGTATCGCAATCGTAGTAATTGTGACGCGAAAGAATTTGATCAAGGCGCTCAAGGCGTTCTTGGAGCCACTCCATTTTGCGTTTGTAAAGCGAGTCATAATCCGGCGAAACATTCGCGCCCTCAAGCATCGTGGGAAGCGTAGGCAATGCTTCGGCAAGTTGCGCGTTTGCCGCTTTAAGCTCTTCTAAAGTTTTTGCCGCCCGAGGCACGAGAATGTTGAGGGTGAGATCAACACGGTAGGAATCATCTTTCACGCGATCGTGCGTGGCGGTGTCGCCGGGTGCTGTTTTTACGGACCACTTGTATTGAAGCCCGTTGAAAAGCATTCCGGTATCCATCGGCTTCCGCTTCACAAATGGCGTCGGCATTGGTGTCGGCGGGGGAGTTGGAGTTAGTGCTGGCGTAGGCGAAGGCACCGGCGTGGACGGCGGTGCTTGGGGCGCGGGTTTGCAGCCGATGAGCGCAACAAGAGCGTACAACACGGCGATGGCAATGCTGGTGAACTTGTGCATGACAACTATCACTTCACGGACGGATGCCATTGTCCAGCATTGGGCGTAAATTTTTGCGGGACGCACGCCGTTTTCATGCTACGTTGCTACTTTTTACGGGCTGTGGCTCAGCTTGGTAGAGCGCTTGAATGGGGTTCAAGAGGTCCCGGGTTCAAATCCCGGCAGCCCGATTTTTTATCTCTCCCCGCCGGTTTATACCCCGGCCCAGTATTTAATGAAAATAGGGATGATCAAAATGGCAACGATGTTGACGACTTTGATCATGGGATTAATGGCTGGTCCCGCAGTGTCTTTGTACGGATCGCCGACTGTATCACCCGTCACACTCGCGTCGTGAGCGGGAGAGCCTTTGCCGCCAAAATTACCAAGCTCGATAAACTTTTTCGCATTGTCCCATGCGCCACCACTGGAGGTCATGGCGATGCCGATGAAAAGTCCAGTGACGATAGTGCCCACCAACATTCCCCCAAGAACTTTCGGTCCGAAAAATGGAAGCCATGCCACGGCAATGACGACCACCACGGGAAGAATGGCCGGCACAATCATTTCGCGCAGCGCAGCCTTGGTGACAATATCCACGCAGGTCCCATAGTCCGGCTTATCACTTCCTTCGAGAATTCCGGGTTTTGCGCTGATCTGACGCCGCACTTCCTTTACCACAGCACCTGCTGCTTTTCCCACAGCATCGAGGCTAAATGCCGAAAAAATAAACGGGAGACCGCCGCCGATAAACAGCCCAATGATTACGTAGGGGTCTTGCAGATCAAAGGTGAGATTAAATTGACGCCCAAGTTCCGCGTAGGCGTTTTTGAGTTCTTCGACATAGCTGCCGAAAAGTACCAGCGCGGCAAGGCCGGCAGAAGCGATGGCATAGCCTTTTGTTACAGCCTTCATCGTGTTGCCAATCGCGTCGAGATCATCCGTCGTGCGGCGAACATCCTTATCAAGTCCCGCCATCACCGCGATGCCACCGGCGTTGTCCGTGATGGGGCCGAAAGCATCGAGCGCAATCACAACACCGGACATGGAAAGCATCGCCATGACGGCAATGGCGATGCCGTAAAGTCCGGCGAAGTTGTAGGAAAGCATGATGGCAATGCCGATGAAAGCCACAGGCAACGCGGTGGCGTGAAGTCCGATGGCTAAGCCGGAAATGATGTTTGTGGCATGACCCGTTTCGGAGGCGCGGGCGATCGCTTGTACGGGGTAATGGCGTGTCGAGGTGTAGTAGTTGGTAATAAGCAAGACCACATAGGTCATCACCAAGCCAATGATCGACGCCCAAAAAACATTCGCCGCCGAGCATATCCCTTTGCCCTGAATATCTACGCCCTGGGGAAAGAGCGCGTGAGTGAGAGGCCAAAAGGCGATGGCGGAAAAGATCGTGGTCGTCAATACCGCTACCTGCAAAGTTTTTTGAGGAGTGAACGATGTGACATTGGCTAAGGCGATGGCGATGATTGTGCCGATGACAGAAACACCCCCGAGGAGAAAGGGATAAACAAGCGCCGCCTGCGCCGCATCACCCACGGCGGTAAGCGAGCCAATCAGCACCGCACCAATAAGTGACACCGCATAAGTTTCAAAAACATCCGCCGCCATACCGGCACAGTCGCCCACGTTGTCGCCCACATTGTCCGCAATGGTCGCCGGATTACGCGGATCATCCTCATCCAATTTGCTCTCAATTTTTCCCACAAGGTCCGCGCCAACATCCGCCGCCTTCGTGTAGATTCCGCCGCCGAGCCTCGCAAAAACGGAGATGAGAGAGCTCCCCAACGCCGTTCCCACGAGGGCATCAAGGGCGGCATGTGTAGTATTGGCATCCGTGGAAAAATGACTTACGCCGAGGTACACAAGCCCCACGGAGAGGAGTGCGAGACCAACCACGAGAAGGCCCGTGACAGCACCGCCATTAAGTGCAACACGTAAAGCAGCACTTGGGGAAACGGTCGCGCCTTGCGTGGTGCGCACATTGGCCCGCACCGCGATGAACATGCCGATATAGCCCGCTACCATCGAGCAGACGGCACCCACAAGAAAGCCAACAGCGGATT
>JBDHQL010000136.1:0-3234 GCA_039807035.1 Chthoniobacterales bacterium | reverse complement strand
TTACGCAGTCCCTTGCTGGCAAGGAACCCGCGGATTTGTTCGCGTACAGAATCTTCCATCGTCAGTCGGGTCGGCGGTGCCCTTGCACCTCGGCGAATACTCCGCTCCCCCCTCGTCTAGGTCAAGGCTGAGAGCAACCGGCGGAAAAGTTCTCCCGTCCCGCACGGAACATGGCACAATGCCGTCATGTCCGCATCCGACCAAAACGCCCTTAAACGCCTCGCCGCGATTTACGCCGTGCAATTTATTAAGCCCGGCATGACCGTTGGCCTTGGCACCGGCTCCACCGCCGTTCATGCCGTTCATGAAATCGCCCGCCTGCACACCGCAGGGCAACTCCCCGACATACAAGCCTTCGCCACGTCGTCCGAAATCGCCCGCATCGCCGCCTCGGTGGGGCTTCCACTCATCAATGCTGAGGGGCCACAAACCATTGATGTGACCATTGACGGCGCCGATGAAGTGGACCCTCAGCTTAATCTCATCAAGGGCGGTGGCGGAGCGTTGCTTCATGAAAAAATTGTCGCGCAAGCCACACAGCGAGAAATCATCGTCGTGGATGCCTCCAAAATGTCGTCCTGCCTTGGTACGCTTCACCAACTTCCCGTGGAGGTGATTCCTTTTGGACGCGGCGGGCAACGCACATTTCTTGAAACTCTCGGAGGCAATCCCACCCTGCGCGTTGGTGCCGGAGATATTCCGTTTGTCACCGACGAGGGAAATTATATTTACGATTGCGCCTTTGGTCCTATCCGCGATGTAGAAGAACTCGCCGCCGAACTTCGTTCTCGCTCCGGCATTGTCGAAAACGGCCTTTTTCTTGGCATGACGCACGATCTCATCATCGGCACGGCAAACGGAATCCGCCACCTGCAACGTGATCCTATCACCGGGGTCATCACCGAGATTTCGGTGGAGGCATAATGCCTGCGGAAGCGGACTTTTGCTGACGGCGAAACTCCATCGGTGACAGTCCGGTGACTTGATGGAACTGGCGCGAAAAATAAAAGACGTTCTCGTAATTAAGGCTCAGCGCAATTTCGCTGACATTGAGAGCCGAGCCAATGAGTAGTTTTTTAGCGCGATCAATACGCACCTCGATAAAAATTTGCCCCGGGGTTTTTCCATGGGTCTGATAAAAAATTCTCCGAAAGTGTCTTTGGCTGTATCCAAACTTTTTGGCGAGCTCCGCTGCAGAAATACGAACCTCGGGGTGCAAATAAATCCATGAAAGCGCGGCTTCCGCTTTTTGCTGATGATGTTTTTCAATCCCAGCCAAAGGCATCTCGGCAAAAATTTTTTGCGCAAAATCATAATCGCGCAAAAGCCCCTTGAGGAGATAGCCCGCGAGCTGCCGACTTGCCTGCGCCTCCGAAGGGCGCGGTTTGTATTGAAGAAACATGATACGGCGCATCGTGGCTTCAAAATAATAGCTGTCTTGCACGTACCCTACCGTGGGCGGAAGGGTCAGGCGCGAGATGGGCACAACGCGCCCTCGTGCATCTACGAGGTCAAAATGGATAAAAGCATTGGTGTACGGCTCGTCGCCAACCACACGCAATTCGAGGTCTTCCCCCGGACGCAGCAAAACCACGGCTCCGCGTGTCAGCACCCGCACCTTTCCCTGCGAATCCTGCAGCTCAATCCGCCCGCTGCAAACCAGCCAGATGTCCAAGTCCGTAAATGCCCGCGCAAACCAACTTCGCGGAATCACGTGGCCCGGCAATGCCGAACTGACAGCGGCACCACGCACCACAGGCAATGTGTCCTGCCATGAAACCCGCCGCGACTTACGCTTCTGACTAGAGGTCGAGGTTGTCATGTTTTCCACGCTGACGTAACAGGAACATGGCCGTAAAGTATAAAAGTCTATCCGTTTTCGGAATGTTCAAAAGGGCCGGAAATTGCTAGTGTTTGCGTCAGATTTTTTAATCTATGAAAACACTTCGCATTGGCATGGCTGGGCTGGACACCTCACATGTTCCGGCATTTGCACGACTTCTTCATGATGAATCCGATCCCCATCACCTCCCGGGTGCCCGCATCACCGCAGCTTTTGCGGGAGGATCGCCGGATTTTGATCTCAGCATCAATCGCGTCGAAGGATTTACCAACGAATTACGCGATAAGTTTGGTGTAGAAATTGTCAACTCGCTGGGCGATCTCCGTGGCAAATGCGATGCCGTCATGTTGGAAAGCATTGATGGGCGCGTTCACCTCGATCAGGTTCGTGAAGTCTCCACGTGGGGCGTTCCTGTTTTCATTGACAAGCCCCTGACAGTTTCCAGCGCGGACGCCAAAGAAATT
The DNA here is from genome assembly GCA_039807035.1 of Chthoniobacterales bacterium. Lineage (GTDB taxonomy): Bacteria > Verrucomicrobiota > Verrucomicrobiia > Chthoniobacterales > JACTMZ01 > JACTMZ01. The sequence goes on along the minus strand of JBDHQL010000136.1, from coordinate 927 downwards.
GCGCGTCTGGCGGAAGAGACGGGAACCCGCATCACCAGTGCCTCGGCCTTGCGTTTTGCCGATGCCTTCGTGCAGGCACTTGCCGGCGGGCCTGTGCAAGGGGCGGATGTTTATGGACCCATGGCACTCCTCGAAAAATGTCCGGGCTATTTTTGGTACGGCATTCATAGCGCTGAAATGCTTTTTGCGGCGATGGGTTCGGGATGTCGTGAGGTTCTCGCCATTCGCGAGGACAATCATGATGTTGTCGTCGGGCGTTGGGCCGATGGGCGGCTAGGAACCATGCGGGGCAATCGTGGTGGAAATCCAACTTTCGGAGGAATTTTACATCGCGCCAAATCCAGCGATTTTTTTGATGTCTCCAAAGCTACCAAGCCTTTTTATGCCTCACTTCTCGAACAGGTCATCCCGTTTTTCCATGGAGAAAAATCGAAGGTTGCGTTGCTCGATGAAACCGTGGAAATCATTCGCTTCCTCGAAGCAGCCAATGAAAGTGCTGACAATAGGCAGTGGGTAACGCTCTACTAACACCTCATCTTTCAACACACACCTTAAAAAGTTTATGCACATCAACACACCGTTAACACCACCCATCACCGTTGGCATTGTCGGCCTTGGCCGCGCCGGCTGGAACCTTCATCTTGAACCCATCGTCAAATTCCCGGAGTTCAAAATTGTCGCCGTCGCGGATCCGCTGTCCGAGCGTCGTAAGGAGGCATCCGATTTAACGGGATGTGCGGAGTTCACAACGATTGACGAATTGCTGGCGGGGTCTGACGCACAATTGGTGGTCGTGGCCACGCCTTCGGCGACGCACAATGAAGATGTCCATAAGGTGCTCGATGCCGGACGCCATTGCATTGCGGAAAAGCCGCTCGCATTTTCTGCTAAGGACGCCAATGCGCTCGTGGAGAAAGCGAAATCTCG
>JBDHQL010000135.1:0-3255 GCA_039807035.1 Chthoniobacterales bacterium | reverse complement strand
AGCATACCAAATCAATGATCTCTCCCTTGACGGTTAAATCCGAACCGCTCGCAGGTGCATCTGCCGCCAAACTCATCGTCGGTAAAAACGCAAGCCCGGCTCCCAATGTAAGAGCGATTGATAGGTTCCTGACTGATTTCTTTAGTTTCATGATTTTATTTCTCCTTAACATATCGTATTATGACATACATTTTCAGAAATGCAAGAAATCGTAAAACGAGTTTTCCAACTCGTTATCTTTTCACCCGCAATAGCCAAAGACGAAACGAGGGAAATTGCGTGCCGAAGTTGTCTGCGAGAAAAGCAGCATACGTTCTTGGTGCTTGGTTCTTGGTTCTTGGTTCGTGGTGCTTGGTTCTTGGTTCGTGGGAAGTTGTCTGCAAGAAAGGTGACGCCGTTACTGCGGACGGATCGTGCCATGCGTACGCCTTCCCTTTCCTCAAAAGCAAGGTAGCGTAGGCCCATGGAAATTCGCGAAACGGAACTCGCAGGGGTGCGGCTGTTGCGTCGCACGATTCACACGGATGAACGCGGAACTTTCGATGTCATTTGGAATGCTGCGGAATGTGCTGCCGCAGGGATTGCCGAAGATTTCGTGCAGGACAATCTCATCATCACCCGACGCGGAACTCTGCGTGGAATGCACTACCAGAGTCGTCATCCGCAGGGAAAACTCCTCACCGTCCTCGAAGGCGAAGTCTATGATGCCATCGTAGATTTACGCGTCAGCTCCGCGACTTTTGGAAAATCGTGGGGTGCCATTTTGCGAGCGGATGCGCAGGAAAGTCTTTGGGTGCCCCCCAGGTTTTGCTCACGGATTCTATGCCATGAGCAAACGCGTCATTTACCACTACAAAGTCACCGCCCCATGGGCGTCGGAACACGCACATTCCCCCGCTTGGAATGATCCCGATGTTGCCATTTCCTGGCCTCTACTCGCAGGAGAATTGCCCATTTTATCTGCCAAAGGCCAAGCAGGGCATTTGCTGAAAGACTTTGCGCTACGATAAATCACGCAAGCTTTACGCGTAGGGAAGAAAGGCCATGAGCACTTCTTCGGGGGCATCAATCATCTTGTAATCCCCGGACGAAACAAACAGCAGGCTCTGACGCCCTTTGCCAAGAAGGAGCTGTTGTGCATCGTAGATTTCGTGTTCAAGCGTGACAAATTTGCGATTGTAATTGGCAATGCGGATGCGAACGCTCACCGTTTCAAATTCCCGCGTTTCACGCACAAACTTGTGCTCAAACGATCGCGTGAGAATGTAAAACGTCGTGTTCTTGAGATTGAACTTCGGCATCACGCGGTTGAAAAATAACTCCCGTGTTTTGCCAACCCACATGGCATACATTCCAAAGTACACATTTCCCACGGAATTGGTGTCGGCGTACGTGGCAACGAAGGAATGAACAAACCATTTATCCTCGAAATGTCCGCCCAAGGGATGTTGTACTGCACCAACCAGCGATTTCGCCGCATCGCCAATCGCCGCTGCTGTTTCCACCAAGGCCGTACGCAATGGCGCAGGGCCTCCCGACGACTCCGCCGGCACCGCCGCCGGCATGGTGGGAGCTGCCATCGGCGACATATCATCCGCCGATGCCCCAAGTTCCTCAGCGCCGCTCACAAAATCCTCCGAAGACGTTGGCTTTGCCAACATCCAAAGCACATAACCCAAGGGCAACAACGAGCCGATAATCATGAAAATGGGATAGGTGAGCAAATAGCCAAAGGCAAAGATCACCACGGCAAGACTGCCAATGCAGAACATTTTGATCTGCGGAATACAATTGGCCGGCGTGTTGATATAACAACGCGCAATCCCAAGCGCCGAATACCCGACAAAAAATGTCGCGTAAAAAATCATAAAATACTCAATCTCCAATCCCACCGCCGCCGCTATCAAAGCGATGGCACCACACACGAGAAACAGCGGAATGGGAGATGTCACCAGACCGGTAGGAATCAGCGCAAAAATAGCATTCACGCTCGTACGCACATTGCTTTGTAAAAACCAACGCAGCGCAATGTACCCACTATCCAAGGTGGTGAGAATACAGCCGCACAGGAACACACAATACGCGCCAAAAATCCACGGATGCTCGGCAGCTTTCTCGAAAAGAAAACGCATCACGACATCGTGTCCGTAAATATGCCCGCCCAGTCCCGAGCGTAACAATTGGGTTCCGCTCAATCCCAAAACCCAAACGGCCAGCAGCCCATGAAAAACAACCAGCAGGAAAAATTGCATTCCTCCCGCAATATAAGCCGCCGCGACGGATACCCGCTCGCGGTGCATTTGAATGGCACGTTGCCATTGCTGCAAATCAAACCACGGCCCCAGCAAAAACCCGATGAGGATGGGAATAAAATAACCCCAGAAATTCCAGTCACCCACCGGCGGCTTACTCACCGCCAAAGCCGGTGCCTGCTTGGTAAAAAGCCATGGGGCAGAAATGAGAAATCCTATCGCCACCGCGAGGATGAGAAAAATGACACCATGACTCCATTTAATGCGGCGAATGTTAAACTCCTCACCAAACAAAATCCCCGCTGCTAAAATGACCAATAGAATCAGCGGCAAAAATAAAATCTCCGGCTGAAATCCCAGCGGCATCCAACCATAACGTATCAGCGCAAAAATTGTCAGCGTGATCGCCAAAAGCTGGTAGAGAAAAAGAATCAGTCGAAACGGACGCGACCACGCCGTAAAAAATTTTCCTAACGACTCGGAGCCCCCCGCTTCACGTCGAGAGAGATGATGGGTAATGAAGCCAAATGCGATGAGGCCAAGTCCATTGGGAATGGCAAAACTCAGCAAGCCGGGCAATCCGAATTGCGCCGTAAATTGAATCGAGAAAAAAAGCCCCAGCCCCCACGTCCACGAGAGAGCCACCGTATTGCCCCAAAGGAGCGTATTGAACCACCGATAAAGTTTAACTTCTGATTTCGACATGGAATTAAGCCGCACTTACACGCGCCGCAAAAAACCCTAGCACGCTCTCCCCAATTTCCCAAGCTCTGCAAAAGTTCAATTTCCCACTTAAATCGGTCGGTTCTGAGTTTAATCGCTTTCTCCGCGGATGTTAATCTAAGAAAAAACGGAGCAATAAATATGCCTCAAGTGCCACGAACATCGCGTGATTGATGAGGGTTTTCAATGGGAGTGGAAAATCGGCGCAGAGCAACTGTGGATTTTAGCAAGTGGAAAGTTGAGCGTTTTTAAGGAGAGATTGAATGTGGATAAGGAGCTT
>JBDHQL010000134.1:0-3270 GCA_039807035.1 Chthoniobacterales bacterium | reverse complement strand
TTTGTCGAACGCCTTCTCCACGGTGGCGTGAACGGCGTGCTTATCGTGCGAGACACCCGCGATGAAGCGGCGGTTCGCGATGGAAATCAATGGGTACTTGATCGCCTCGAACAAACACGCAAACCGCACTTCCGCCCCGCTCGTGCGAATCATGGACGTTGGCATGTCGCCGATTTCAATGCCGCAAATCCCTCGGCTCTCACCCAAGAAGCCACCACCTTCCGCGAAGGGGACGACAAAAAGTCCGCCAGTCGCCCCGGACGTTTTTCCTCCCTCATTGCCGGAGCTATTCTCGCCTTGCTCATCGCCGCCGTCACGATTGGCCCGAGTCATTTCCGCGTCGCCAATCCCGCTCCCGCCAATCCCGAATTCGTTTTATCCTTCCGCGTTTTAGGCGACATGATGAAAGCGCAGGAGCTGGACGAAGCGGCGCAGGCAAAGTTGCCCGTTCACATGCGCGGACGCAGCACCGCCAAACCTCGCCGTGCTCCTACCGAAATCACGCTGACCGTTGACGGAAAATCCGAGACGCGCACGTTCCAACCCAAGGGCGTTTCCAACGATGGCCCCACCACCGGCGAATGGGTGCTTCCGCTCACAGAGGGCACTCACGCCATGCGTGTCGAAATTAAACGCGGCCCCGAAAGTACGCCCGAAGTTTGGGAGGGCGACATTGCGGCGGAATCAAGGCATATCCACGTCATCACCTACACCCCCACCGAAGGATTTCGTCTTGAATAATTCCGCCGCCGAAGAACAAGCCCCGTCTTCCCTCATGGCCGGCGTTCGCATTGCACGCGCTCTCATTGATCTCACAAAACCTAAAATTGCCATTGCCTCGGTCGTCACCGCCCTCGCAGCTTATGTTGCTGTCGTAGAAACCATCTCCCTCCCTGCCACACTGCTTCTCCTGCTCGCTTCCGGACTTGCCGCTGGTGGCAGCCTTGCTTTTAACCAATGGTGGGAGCGCGATTCCGATCCGCTTATGCACCGTACGCAATCGCGTCCCCTGCCGCAAAAAATCATTTCTCCATCACTTGCCCTCACGTACAGCATCGTTCTTTCTGTCACGGGATGCCTCTTACTTTGGGGAAAATTCGGCTTCCTCACTGCGGCGCTAGGCGTGGCGACCGTTATCATCTACGCTGGTTTTTATACTCCTATGAAAAGCCGGTCTTGTTGGGCTACCGAAGTCGGTTCTATCTCCGGTGCCTTGCCTCCACTTATCGGAGCTGCAGCCGCAAACAACATTGCCGCTCCTTCCGCATGGCTCCTTGCGGCCACCCTCTTCTTTTGGCAAATGCCTCACTTCTACGCCATCGGCTGGATTTATCGTGAGGATTATCGCACTGCCAAACTCCCACTCCTCCCCGCTACCGATCCCGAGGGTCGCCGCACGGGGGCGTGGATGCTGGTTTATGCGGCTCTGCTTGTGCTGTGTTTGCTTATTCCGTGGAGCATGGGGCTGATTATAAACTTCGGCGGTGCGGTTGCTCTCGCAGGAAGTATGATCATTCTCATTCGTTCGTGGAAATTTTATACAGCGACTGAAAGTCATCGAACGCTCGCGGCTCGTCGCCTTTTCCACGCCAGCCTTATCGCGCTCCCTGCACTGCTGTTTCTCGCCTTCGCCTGATATTCAGAGCATTGACTTGATAAATTGGTGGCGCATGTCCAATTTTCCTTCGTGCAACTCATTTCGCGCACTTCGGAATACGCCTTGCGTGCTGTTATTTGGCTCATGCAAGAGCCCGTACGCTCGCAAACAACGCAGGAAATTTCCAAAGGCACCCGCACTCCTCCCGGTTATCTCTCGAAAGTCCTGCAATCCCTCGCTAAAGCAGGATTGGTGCGCGGACAACGCGGACTCGGTGGTGGATTTCTTTTTGCCGGCGACCCCGGCAAAATCACCGTCCTTGAAGTTATCAATGCCGTGGATCCCCTCGAACGAATCCTTACATGCCCTCTCGGTCTAAAACAACACGGCACCAATCTGTGCCCGCTGCACTGCGGAATGAATGACGCCGTGACCCGCATTGAATCTACCTTTGGACGCGCCCGGCTTACGGACTTACTCAACACCCCCGCAAAATCTGTTCCTCTCGGCATCCGGCTTACCCCTCAAAAAAAGAAACGTCCTCCCCGTTGACTATGCCGAGAAATACCACGGCAAAACCGGATCGTTTATGGGCGCGCTTCGTTTGGCTGTCCTTTCTTTGCGCCCTTCTCCCGGGTTTTGGCCTCGCCGCATTTATGACCGGGGCGTGGCTCCTCGGGCTGCCACGCGGACATTGGTACGCAGCTTCCGTTCAAGTTCATGCCGTCAGCTTTCTCCTCGGCTGGGGCGGTGCCATGATTCTCGGTGTCGGGCTTCATTTTCTCCCACGTTTGCGCGGCGTGAAATTATTCCGTCCACGCTGGGCTGGCGTATTATTTTGGGTGCTGACCCTTGGGCTTATTCTCCGCTTTTGCGGACAACTTGCTCTCGGCAGTTTCGTTCCCTCGCACGAAAGCACGGCTCGCATTCTTTTTAATGGAATCATTGTCACCGGCATCGTTCTCAACACCCTCAGCATAGCCGGCCTTCTCGCGCTCCTCGCCATCACGTTCCGCTCCGGGCGTCCGCTTAAAGAAAACAAAGGTTTCCGACAAATTGCCCCCCTCCTTGCCGTCGCCGCATTGACTCTTCTCCTAGCTCAACTTGTCTGGGGTTGGGGTGCTGTCACCGCATGGGTTGACGGATTTGATTTGGCAATTCTTCCTGCGTCCGCACAGCGAAGCGCGATAAATCTCATGCTTTTTGGATTTATCATGGCCATGGCCACCGGCATGTCCGCACGGCTTTTTCCGCTCACTTTCCGAACGCACCAAGCCTCACAATCCGGACTCAAAATAACCGCCGGTTTCTTAATCCTCGGAAGCCTATTTTCTTTAGCCGAAGCTTTCCTAGGTTTTTCCTTCGTATGGAGCACCGGAGCAGCCGTTTTTTATGCCTGCGGAATTTTAAGCGGAACCTTTTCCGGAAGAATTTTCCATCGGCGCAAAGTTATCCCACACGCCACCACCACCTACCACATGCGCGAAGACCCCGCCGCCATTGGCGTCGTCACCGCCTATTTCTGGGCTCTCGTATCCGCCCTCTTTCTTTTTGCTTTTGCCTTGGAAAAAATCGGACTCCCTCTTCCCATCTCCTTTGCTCAAGAAAACCTCGCCCGACACGCCATGGGAGCGGGGTTCATGACCTTGCTCATCATTTCCGTCGGATGGAAA
>JBDHQL010000015.1:0-15885 GCA_039807035.1 Chthoniobacterales bacterium | reverse complement strand
AGAAAATCACGGGCGCCTTCGGGCGTACTCTTACTCAAAATCGGTGTTTCAATTTCCCAATAGCCTTCCCCATCGAGTACATCACGCACCGTTTTAATCACGCGATGACGTAGGCGAAGATTGGCGGCCATTGCGGGACGACGTAAATCGAGATAACGATGCACGAGGCGCAGGTCTTCATTGGCAATTTGCTCATCGAGCGGAAATGGCAGGACATCAGCTTTATTTAATACCGTCATTTTTTCCGCCACCAACTCCACCGCACCCGTTGCCAACTTGGAATTTTCCGTTCCCTCCAACCGTTTTGCCACCTTGCCTGTGACTTGAATCACATCCTCATCGCGCAAAAGATGCGCTGTTTCGGCAACAGCAGGGTGTTCGTCGGGCCGAAACACCACCTGCGTGAGACCCTCACGGTCACGAAGGTCAATAAAGATCACGCCTCCATGATCACGTCGTGAAGAAACCCATCCCGAAAGCGTGGCCGTTTTTCCAATATCTTCTACGCCCAAGGCGGCGCAGGTGTGCGTGCGAAAATTCATGGCGCGGGAGTCTGGAGGTTTGCAGCCCAATCCGCAAGCGCAGCCTGATCCCATGTGGATTCGGTCCGCGATTTCAGGTCTTTAATTTTTACCAACGGCCACTCTCGACCAATCACGACCGCCACCGCCGCACCGCAAGCATCCGCATCTTTGAACTGCCGCGCCACCTTGTCCTCCGCCAGCGGAAAATTCACCCGCTGCCCCTGCGCACGCAAAAGCTGAATCACACCGAGAGCTTCTGCACGACGGGATTCATCGGCAATGACGATAAAAATATCGCAAGCAAGTTCACGCGCTAGGGCTGCATCCATGCGGGCTTTTGTGGCGGGAAGGCTCTCTAATAGATGCCCCAGCACCACATCACCGATACCAAATCCAATCGCCGGAAGGTCTGTTTTGCCCTCGCTCAAGTCTGAAAGCAGACGATCAAACCGTCCGCCTCCCGCAAGCGCACGCCGTTGCTTCCGCCGATCAAACACCTCAAAAACTGTCCCCGTGTAATACGCGAGGCCACGCACAATCCGTAAATTCAACTCGCAAAAACCACCCAGCCCCCGCGCCTCCAAATTGCTTTGAAGAGCTATGAAAAAATCGGGCTGCGCCGAAGAAATGAAGTTTTCAACAGCCGAAAGTTTCAGCCCAAACGCGGCCAACTTAGCCTCAAGACTTTCACGTGGTTCGCGTTCAAGTTTGTCAATAATCGCCAACACCTCCCGAACCGCCGCAACCTCAATGACATCCTCCGAAGTCAGAAAATCTGTCCACGCCCGCCGATCGCTCACCCGCACCACAATGTCCTCTGCCGTGAGCCCAAACGCCCGCATCGTTTCGATGAGAAGCGCGATAATTTCCGCATCCGCGCCCGAGGAAGCATCACCCACAAGGTCGCAGTTGAGCTGAAGAAATTCCCGCAGCCGTCCGCTCTGCTGCTTCTCGTAGCGAAAAAACGGCGCAATGCTAAACCACTTAATCGGCTTCCGAAAATCACGCGCCTTTGCAATGAGCAACCGCGCTAACGTCGGCGTCATTTCCGGGCGCAACGCCACTTCGCGTTCGCCCTTGTCGGTGAAGGAAAAAAGCTGACCAAGAATTTCACCGCCGCTATTTTTTTTGCGATAAAGGTCCATGGCTTCGAGCGTCGGCCCATCGTATTCCTGAAATCCAAAAGTCTGCGCCACACGTCGCCATGTGCCGGTGATGTAATTGCGACGGGCGCAGTCAGCCGGGAAGAAATCCCGAAACCCTGGTAATGCTTGCATAAGAATCTCCATGTTGCGCGTTCCAACGCTTTGCTTCAATTCCTCTTTGCGCGTTCCGGTTCCTGACGGCACACTTGCAGCACTTCCATGATTCTTGGACCGTTGACACTTCGTGACTTTCGTTGCTTTAAACGCACGGAGTTTGATCCGGCCCCCGGGCTGAACCTCGTTTCTGCGCCCAACGCCAGCGGGAAGTCGTCGCTCCTTGAAGCCATCTGCGTCCTTTTGCGACTGCAATCTCCGCGTGCGGGAACTCTCAGCGAAACTATCCGCCATGACGCCGAAGGATTTTCGATCCTGGCGCGTTTTGGTCCGCGTTCTCTCGCTTGTCATTTGGGCAAAAGCAAGGGGCGTCATCTTCTGCTCGACGATGTGCCACAGCGCAAATCCAACGACTACCTTCGCGTAGGGCTTGTTGCCTTTTTTTCCTCGAGCGATAGAGAGCTTATCCGTGGTACATCTTCCAAACGTCGCCGCTTCCTCGATTTTCTCGGCAGTCAATGCGACGTGGGATATTTGAAACATCTCCGCGCCTACGAGCGTGCGCTGCGTGCTCGAAACTTTTTGCTTAAAGATGGTCCTCATCGCGGGCGTGAACTCGCCGCTTACAATGGGCCCTTCCTCGAAAGCGGCGAATACCTTGCTAAAGCCCGAGCCCGTCTTTGTGATGACCTCACTCCGCTGGTGGCACATCATGTTCATACCATCAGTAACAATGGGGAAATTGCCACCCTGCGGTATAAATCCTCCGGCGCCCCTGATCTCCAAGTGGCCCTCGCGGATAGCTTCTCCGAAGAACAACGCCTACGTCAGACCATCGTGGGTCCGCACCGCGACGATATGATTCTCGAAGTCAACGCCGCTTCCGCCCACACCTTTGCGAGCGAAGGACAGCAACGCACTTTTGCCCTCGCACTCCGTCTCGCGCAGGCTGAGCTTATTCGTACGCGGCGCGGGGCACCTCCCATTTATCTCCTCGACGACATCTTCGGCGAACTCGACAGCCATCGGCGCCATCGCCTTCTCGGTGCTCTACCTGCGGATGCCCAAGCCATTCTCACGACAACCTCATGGCATTGGCTCGAAGAGACCACCGGCACACCCCATTGGACAATTACGGAGGGACGTGTTGATATGCGAAAATGAGCTACCTACGCACCGAGATGTCGCGGATCAAAGAAAATGCGTCGGGAAATTCTTTTTATGCCCTCAATTCTGACTCGCTTCCTTCGTTCTTGCTATAAACTAAATCGCTGCGAGTTTGCGCGAGAGGGAACTTTTGCGGCGATTGGCGGCGTTGCGATGGATAGCACCGGTTTTAACGGCACGATCGAGAGCAGAACTTAGGGCGCGAATTTCTTTCGACGCTACATCTTTGTCTTTCGCCCCGATTGCAACTCCGGCCTTTCGCGAAAGGTTTTTGAGCTTGCTCACCGTACTGCGATTGCGAGCAGTATGAGTCTTCGTTTGACGGGCACGTTTTGCGGCGGATTTGGTATTGGCCATGGTATGTGTAAATTTTATTGGGTGCCAGGGGGGAGAATCGAACTCCCGACCAAGGGCTTATGAGTCCCCTGCTCTACCGCTGAGCTACCCTGGCAAAAGCTGCTGCGGTGGCTTCATCCCTGTAAGGCGGAGCCGTAAGAGCCGTGTATTACGCTCCTTTCTGCATCATCACGCAAGGGAAAAATAGAAAAATCTCCAGAGCTACAGAGCCGTTTCATCTGTTTTTTTTACAGTCCGACTAACTGCGTTGGTTTGGCATGTGATTGAGCGGTGCCGTAATGATGAGCGTGCGGAATGTGAAAAGACGTGCAGTCGGTGCTCATCATTATGTCATGGACTTGCTGCACAAATGTAGGGAAGTTCAATACAATACATCATCATGATGGAAGCTGGCTCCAATAGCTTCGAGATGGTCAAGCGCCTTGGGAGCCTTAGCCTAAAAGCTTGCGTTTTGGAGAGTTGCCATGTCGGGCGACACGCTAAAATCTATGCCGACAACACTAAGGTGTCTGCCGCTCGTATTGCTCTGGTTTATCTAGCCGGTAATGCTCCCTGCATTTGGGTGCCTGATGAGAAAAGCCGACAACAAATGCTCCGCTGCATGAGGGTGCTCGGCGTGGGCATCGTTAACGCCTTCGCTCTCTTAGCCGTCATCGGAGATATTCGCCGTTTCCACAGTCCAGAGAAACTTGTGGCTTACATTGGCCTCAACCCAGGGCGTCGCCAAAGCGGCATGGGAAAAGATATTCGCTTAGATATTGGTCAGCGGGGGCGTGGCGATATCCGACGACTTCTCATTCAAGGGCCCCATACCGTTCTTCGTTGTGGAAAGAAGACCGCTTTGGAAGCATGAGGATGGAAGCTTTTTGCCCGCAAGAGTCATCGCGACATTGCTGTGGCTGCAATTGCCCGTAAAATGCTTGTGCATGTTTGGCATGTATTGCAAGGACACGTTGCAAAAACTCTCGAAAATGAAAAAAGCTTTCTAACTAAGCTCAACAAGTTAGCTGTAGCTTTGGGAGGTTCGCTGGCGCAAGCAACTTAATCTCAGAAAGAATCTGCAGCAATGCGTTGTTCTATTTACCAACCGAGCCGCTCTTCCAATTGAAACCTAAAGGCTGTCCTGTGGGCGTAACAGGCTAGACTGCTGGTGGCTACGCACCCCAAAAACCCCGCGCTGCTAGCCGCAGGGGCATCCGGGGGAAACAATGGGAAAACCGGTGCCTTTGGCAGGGAAAAATTAAACGATTTTTAGCTTTTTTCTTGCATGACTACATGCCTGTCATCCGTGGTTAAAAAGTTTTCCCCCGTGAAAGAAACGAGTTGGAAAACTCGTTCTACATCTGCGTTCCATCCTCATTCCCTTCTTCCTCTTTCCTCCGTGCCCTCCGTACCTCCGTGCGAGAAAAACCAAACAACGCGTAAGCAGAGTGACGCAGCTACATCTTGTGCCGTCCATCCTGCCGCCTCACCCACCCGTTTCAACGAGCCTTTGTTTGCGGCGGCGATTGGCGTCGGCGAGGAATTCTTCTTGGGCGTTCCAAGGTTCACCCTGCGTGACCATGGGAGCATAAGTACCATCGGATTGAAGGATGCGGGCTTTCACATTATCGCGCCAAAAACAATCAATGATCTCTTGCACATGTTCGCGCATCCCGGGGCTTTCCACGGGAAATACGGCTTCAACACGATGAAAAAAATTGCGCTCCATCCAATCCGCACTCCCAATAAAATAAATCGGCTCCCCTCCATTTTCAAAACGACAAAAGCGACTGTGTTCCAAAAAACGACCGACAATACTGCGCACCTCGATGTTTTCGCTCACACCCGCGATTCCCGGACGCAGAGCGCAGATGCCGCGAACGAGAAGCCGCACGGGCACGCCGGCGCAGGAAGCACGGTAGAGGGCGGTGATTACCTCTTCCTCCAAAAGCGCATTCATCTTGGCAAAAATCCCAGACGCACGTCCGGCTTGCGCATTGGCAATTTCCGTCTCGATAAAATCCAGCATCCGCCGATGTAAATGCCATGGTGCCGAAAGAAGTTTTTTCGGCGGCGGAAGATGCGAGACGCCTGTCACAGTATTAAAAAGATTGGCCACATCCTCGGTAATTTCGGGACACGCCGTGAAACAGCTCATGTCGGTATAAAGCCGTGCGGTGGACGGATGATAATTGCCTGTGCTGATGTGAGCATAGCGACGAATGCCGTCATGCTCTTTGCGCACAACCATGGCCAGCTTTGCGTGAGTTTTTAATCCCGACACGCCATAGACAACATCCACGCCGGCCTCGTGCAATTGGCGCGCCCATTTGATGTTGGCGGCTTCGTCAAAACGCGCCTTGAGCTCGATAACCACAACGACTTGTTTGCCTTCGTTGGATGCTTGGACAAGCAAGGGAATGAACGGCGAATCGGAGCTGGTGCGATAAAGGGTTTGCTTAATGGCGAGAACTTGCGGGTCTTCCGCCGCCTGCCCAATAAAATCTAAAACCGTTTGGAAGCTGTCATACGGGTGATGTAGCAAGATGTCACCTTTGCGGATGTGGAAAAAAATATCATCCTCTTCGCCCAATCCCACCACCGTCAGCGGCGTAAAGCGTTTGTATTTTAAATCCGGACGTTCCAATTCCACGGCAATCGGCATGAGACGCAGGAGGTTTAAGGGCCATTGCACGCGATGAACATCATTGGCACCGAGGCTGAAGATTTCTCGTAGTCGCACAATCAAATCATCCGGGCAATTTTCCACTTCCAATCGTACCGCATTGCCACGATTGACCTTGCGAAGTTCATCTTCAATCGCTCGCAATAAATTACGCGACTCCTCCTCATCCACGTAAAGATTACTATTGCGCGTGATGCGAAAAACATGGGCACCGCGCACTTTTACCCCGTGAAAAAGCCGCCCGACATGCGTCTGGATGAGATTGCCGAGAAAAATGAAATCCGCATTGTCAGCCTCTTGGTCGGGAAAAGGCAGGACACGCGGCAGAATGCGCGGAATTTGGACCACGGCGAGATCGCTGGAAAGTCCGCCACCCTCAAGTTCGACGATAATGTTGAGGCTTTTGTTGAGAAGTTGCGGAAAGGGATGAGCCGGATCAATTGCCAAGGGCGTAAGAACCGGCAAAACTTCGCGCTCAAAAAATTCGTCGAAATACCGACGCTCTTTATTCCCAACCGCAGGGTAATGATGAAAACGAATCCCGGCCTCTGCCAATTGCGGACGCAATTCATCGCGCCAACACGCATATTGATCGGTCACCAAACGATAAACACGCTGCGCAATGGCCGAGAGCAATTGCTCAGCTGTCAGACCATCCGCCCCCGTCGGCTCCGCATCGCTCTGCGAAACTTGCTTCAATCCCGCCACGCGCACTTCAAAAAATTCATCGAGGTTGGATGAAACAATGCTGAGAAATTTCAAGCGTTCCAGCAGCGGAATCGCAGGGTCTTTAGCCTGGTCGAGAACCCGTTGATTGAACTCAAGCCAGCTCAGCTCGCGGTTGATAAAAAACTGGGGGCTCGACAAATCCATAAACCTGCATCTTCGCCCACGCCCACCCAAGCGCAAGCGAAAGGCAACAAAAGGCCCCGCCTGGGAGAACGGCTGTGCTAGAGTCTCGGCGTGAATAAATTTCTCGCGTCTCTGTGCCTCGTCGTCATGGCGTCTTCACCCGCACCGTGTGCGCCGACTCCCAGCATTTCCAAGGCGGAAGCACGCGCCCAAGGGCAGGCGTTTGCGGATGTTTACGATAAGGTGGCTCCCAGCGTGGTGGTGTTGGAAGTGACCACGCAGGCGGATGCTCTGGCTGACAATCCGATGTTGGAATTCCTTTTTGGCCCGCGCCGCCAACACATAGAGCCCCCGCTTTTCGAAGAAAGCGAAGGCTCGGGATTTATCATTCGTGAAGATGGGTACATTCTCACCAACGCCCACGTCATCGAGAATGCGAGTAAAATTATGGCGCGTCTGCGCGATGGTTCGCGGCTTCCGCTCACTGTGGTTGCGGTGGATAAAAAAACGGACATCGCCCTTCTCAAAGCCGAGGCACAAGGGCTTCCCACGATCAGTTGGGGCGATAGCAAGGCCATACGTGTTGGCGAATTGGTGGCAGCCATTGGCGCACCCTACCAACTGGATTTTACGCTCACCACGGGCGTCATTAGTGCCAAAGGACGCAGCAATCTTACCGACACCGTTTACGAAGATTATCTCCAAACGGACGCTGCAATTTCTCCGGGAAATAGCGGCGGCCCGTTGTGCGATCTCGAGGGAAATGTCATTGGCATCAACACCCTCATTAGCGGCCTTAACCACAGCATCGGTTTTGCCATTCCGTCACGCATCGCCAAGCAAGTGAGTGACGCGCTCCTCAAAACCGGACGCGTGATTCGTCCGTGGCTGGGCATTCGCATTGAAACGTTAGACGAAACACCGGAGCTGCAACAAATGATGAACTTTGAACATGGCGTACTTGTGCGAGCTATTGAGCCGGATACGCCTGCAGCACGAAGCGATCTGCGACCGGCGGATATTATCGTTGCCGTGGATGAGAAACCTGTCACCACAGCGCGTGAAGTTCAGCAAACAATTTTGGGTAAATCCATCGGGCAAAAATTGACATTGAAAGTATGGCGACGCGGTGCTCGCGAGGGTGCTTTCCTTGCAATTCCTATCATCACCGCCGAATTACCCGATGATCCCACAATTGCCAGAAACGGAGCATCTCTCCCGACTCCTACAAAGCCTCCCGAGGACGCAGAGTTATCTCAGAAAAATTTGGGTCTCCAATTTCAAAACATTCCCCCCGAAGTTGCACGTCAACTCGGCGTGGATGAAATCGGCGTCATCGTTACCAACGTCGCACCCGGAAGTGCCGCAGCCGTTGCTGGGATAAAACGCCGAGATGTGATCACGGCCATTGGGCAAGACATCGTACGCGATACAAAGTCATTCCAAGAGGCATTAGAAAAGTTGGGCACGGGCGAAGCCATGACAATTCAAGTCGAGCGCGAAGGCAAAAAAACTTACGCCATTCTCAAGCGATAGTCTCGACCTCGGCCAACACCGATTTCAAAGCCGCCGCCACCTGCGATGGCGGAATGCGCAGCATGCAGCGAAAGTCAATGGGGCACACACGCAGAAAGCACGGACTACATTCCACCTTGTGACGAATCACATGGTGAAAATCCCCCAGCGGCGCCGTGAGCGCAGGCTCGGTTGAGCCAAAAATGGCAACCGTAGGAACGCCGAGAAAGGCGGCAAGGTGCATGGTACCGGTGTCATTGGTCACCAGTGCATCACACGTCGCTAGGGTATCCATAAGCTCATCCAGCGTTGTGCGTCCGATGAGATTGTTGATGGGAAACGGGCAAGCTTTTTCAATGACATCCCCAATCGGCGCATCCTCCGCCACGCCGAAAATCATCCACTCCGCCGTTGTGTCGCCTTGGAATTCTCGCATCGCCGCCGCAAAACGATCCGCTGGCCAGCGTTTCGCCGGACCATACTCCGCACCCGGACAAATCCCAATGCGCGGCGGACGCCCTCCTCGCGAACGGCGCGCTTGACGTGGGAAGGATGGCGAGGGATCGGCAGACACATCGGCTCCGCAATACCGCGCCAGCGCGAGGTAGCCTTTCGCATGATGACCACACGCCTCTGGCCCAAAGCGGGGCATTTGCCCAATGAGCCAGCGGCGGGAGTGTCCACGGAATCCCGCAATCCGTGGGATGCCCAAGGCACGCGCTTCGAGCGCAACACGCAAGGAATTGGGGAATAAAATCGCGGCATCGAACTTTTCCTTCACACGACGTGCGAGATGCCATGGAGATTCCTTCGGTTCCAATTCCAAAACCGCATCCACCTCGGGGACGCGACGCCAAAGCGGGGCTAGTTTGGACGGCGTGAGGATGGTCAAATGCAAATCGGGCCGTGTCGCTTTGCACGCTTGCACGGCCGGAATATTCATCACTGCATCCCCTAGCCAATTGCTCGTGCGCACAAGCAAACGAAATGGCTGCAAATCCGCAACGGATACCTCCGGCGAAATGTAATGCCCACGCTTGGTGCGTCCGGCCAGAAAGTACGGCAGCGGAGTTTTCCAGCGATTGTGAACCCAAAACCAATCCGGCGGAGATGCGGCGATTTGTTTTTCTAAATTGAGATTAAGCTGACTTGTCAGCTCTTCCACCGACCTCCCTGCTGGCTCGATCGCCGGCTGCATTTCCCACCGCCAACGCGCCACGCCCACGGTATAAATCGCCACGGAAACCAGCGGTACTCCCGTGCGTGTGGCCAGCGTCGCGGCCAAAACCGACGTGGAAGCCAGCTTGTTGAAAAGCGGTGTCCAAAGCCCCTTTTCTCCTGCGTTCTGATCTATGAGAATCGCAAGGATTCCGCCTCGCTGAATCAAATCCACCGCCCCAAGATAACCACGTCGGCGATCAAAAGTGTGAAGACCCAGCCGCCGACGGTCGCGATCAATAAGGCGATTAAGGTATGGATTTCTCTGCGCTTGAAAAATGGTTCCCACGGGAACATCGCTCACACGGCCAATCAACTGCGCGTAAAGCTCCCAATTCCCGATATGATTAATCGCTACCACGACTCCTCGTCCGCTATCGAGTATGTCGCGCATGTGCGAAAACCCAACCCCTTCCACCCGCGCTTGCACGGCTTCTTCCGACATCCGAGCAAGGCGCGGCGCGCTAAGGAGATTTGCGCCAAGCGTCTGAAAATGTTGCCGCGTCGTTCGGCGAATTTCACGTGCTGACATCGTTTTTCCAAAAGCAATGGCGAGATTTTCACGCGTCAGACGTCGGTATTGCGGAAGCACCAACCACGCACACCACCCCAATATTTGACCCAGACGAAAGGCGAGCGTCAAAGGCAACCGCCCCAACACCGCCAAAAGGCCCAGAACTAACAAATACACCGCGTAATCCATGACGAATGTCCCCATAACCGTATCGGAGCCCACATAACAACGAAAGTTTTTCATCCGCAGAACTCCAAGCATTCTCCCCCATCACATCGGTTGGGAATATTTTTTCTCCAAAACGATCCCTTCTCCGAACGTCTTCAAGATGGTACATACACTCACACGACATACCGTCGCCGCTTACTTTTTATTCCATGAAAAAATCCCTCAGCAATTCGCAATTTTCCCTCCATTTCGACACAGAAGGTACGGTGCGTTCGTTTGTGGCGACGTCTTTACAACGCAAAACGCGGAAGCAATCGCCGTCGGATTCTGAGGAGCTTTCTTCTCCTCACTCGACCTTTCAGATTTTCCAGGAACAACCAGCAGGGATGCAAGTTTACCGTGAGATTCCGGAGGGGGTTTGTTCCGTGGCGCAGGAGTGGACGGCAGACAAAGATAGCATGGGCGGGGTAGCGCGGCTGACTTTGAAGAAAGGTGCTGCGGAGCGCGGGGTACGAGTGCGCTGGACGTTTCCGCATCCGTTTCTTCCCAGGCAGGAAGAAGGAACCCGGTATTCCCGCTGGAAGGTCTGGGCGGCACATCTCAACGCGCCCTTCCTGAATGACTGGGGGCATTTGGTTTTCACCCACGGGCGATGCCCCGATGTGGCCACGGAGATCGTTCTTCCGTCCGTCACGCTTTTCAACGCCGAAGCGGATGTGGGGTTCACGTTCCTGCTCGATCAGGAAATTCCGTGGGTGACGCGGATCGAGCTGGATCAGCGGCGGCGGCTGCTGGCCTTTGAGTTTTTTTACATGGGGTTGCGGGTCGGACAAACGGCGGAGATTGCACTGCGGATTTTCTGCCATCGTGGCTGCTGGCGTCCTGGGCTGGCCGCCGTGCAGAAGCGGTTTCCCAAGGCCTTCCGCCCGCTCTCGAAAAAATCACGCGCCCACGAAGGCCCCATGGCCTACACCCTCGCCGGGCCGACGGAACCGTTGAAAATCTGGCGCGACAAAATGGGGCTAGCTTTCAATGAGATTCTACACTTCGACGACTTTGGGGAATATGTGCCTAGCGAGCCGTGGAACTGCCGCAATTTCTGGAGTCCCGAGGCGCCATGGCGGAAAGTGGACGGCCTCACATGGAACCGTCTGCGCGATTACGTGAGGCGGTGTAAAGATTTGGGTGTCGGGGCGTATATTTACATCAACTTTGGTGACTGTGAGTCGCGCCTAGCACGCCGAAAATATCCCGAAGCCATCCTACGAGACGAATGGGGAAAGGAAATCCGCACCTGGGTCTATCCCGACAAAAAACGGTACTGCCTCATGATGAACCCTGATCCGCAGTTCGGATTTTCTCCCGCCATTCTCGGACAGGCGGAGGAGCTCATCGAGCGGCTGCCGGAGCTGGACGGTTTTCATTACGACCAAAGCGCCTATGGGTGGATTGACACCGCCCACGATGATGGAGTGACCTGGCTGGGCGACCGCCCCGCTTACAACATGCTGCGTGCCTACCGCCGTGTGGGGCGTTTGTTTCGCGAGCTTTGCGATCGGCACGGCAAGATTGTCGAAGCCAATGGTATCATCAATTTCCGTCAGCTTGAGGATGCAGATATGCTCATGGCGGAAACCTCGCTTTCCGCGCTCGCCCGTTACGGTCCGCTTTGTTCGCAGCGGGCACTAATCTATCTTGCGACTGGCGAGCAGGGGTTCCAGTGGTCACTCCGCTACGGCGCCTTCCCGCACGTGGCGCCCTACGAATGGGCTCCGCAGCCGAATATGCGGATCGAAAAAAAGCTGGCAGCACTCTATCAAGCCTATCTTCCGATCAACACCATGCTGCGCGGCGCGACCTGGGTTCTGGAGCCGAATTGCCTAACGTTGCCCCGATTGCAGGAGCAAGAAAACTGCCCGGGCGACGTCATCGGAAACTTTTACCGGCTGGCCGAAGGCGGCTGGTTGGTTCCTCTGCTGCAGCCTCCGCGCAGCGTGCTAGACACGGGAGCAGAGACAGGCACCTTTGCGCATCACGCCGGTTTGCCGGACGAAGAAATTCGGAACGGCTTTCCGGCAATCCTCCGCTTTGCCGCCGCCAAATCCGTCAAAAAAATTCAACTCCTCCGTCCGGGGCAAAAACCGGTCGCCGTGTCGTGGACACGAAAGGGAAACGCTTTGGAAATTACGGTGCCCCAAATGGGAGTCTGCGCCGCCCTGCATTTGACCGCATGAGCGGGGTTGCAGGACAGAAATCTTCTGAAGTTTCTCCAAGGGGGGAGAATCCGGTAGCCTAGGGTTGTGCGGCACGCACTACCCTAGGGAACCACGTCCCATGAACCCAACCCCAACGGGGTTGTAACTCGAAAAATCCCATGGTGCCGAATGGAAACAACCCCGTTGGGGTTGACGCTCTATGTTGATATATACCTTGGGTAGCTGCACAACCCAGGGCTATTGGCAATAACCGCTTTGCGGTTTAAATGACTTACGCCAACTCGCAGTCGCTGACAGAACTTAAGGTTACTAAAGGGTCTGAGCTGAGCGGATCAATTTTTACCTTCCATTGCGTTCGCCCCCAATCCCAGAAGAGCGAATGCGGGTGTTCTTCGGGATAGCGCGTTACGGACGTAGGAGACCGCAATTCCTTGATCTCAGGAGCAGAAGTAACGGGGCCGTGTAGTGAAATGGCCCAGAGGCTGACCAAGGTGCGGCCGAGGTTTCCCACGGGGTGTACAATTTCCCAGTCCAGCGTGTGCGGATGTTTTCCGGCAACCAGCTCGGGCCGGTTTTCCTGCGGCATGAGGTTGACGTGATGCACGCTGACGCAGCGTTCGGGATAATGCAGCAGGATTTGGCTCCAGCCGTTCGTCGAGGGTGCCTCCACGGGGTGCGTTGTTCCATTGACCAAGCGCAGGCGATCCTTCAGACGCGACCAACGCAGGTCCATCATCGGCATGATCCGCAGGGCGAGCAAATCACCGCCACGTTGGAGGGCAAAGGTTTTTCCCACGATGGGTGGCAGGGTGTGGGCGAGCGGATTGCCGCGCTTGAGCGGATTGGAGGACGGCCCTTCTGAAGGGTGGCAGAAGGAGCCTTCGGCCTGTTCCTGCTCCCATTGCAGGTATCCCCAGTCGCCGTCCGGACGCCAGAATGCGACGGGGAAGCTTTGCCAGGACATACCCCAGTTCAGAAACTCCACTTCCCGCATCACGGGAAAATGACTGAGGCTCCCCAGACGGATGTCCGTCTCGATCTGGGCGCGGGCGATGCTGCCGCTGGAGCAGGCCACTTCGAGTTCGGAGGTGGACGGCCTTTTTGCGGGTGCGAGATCATGCCAGCCTGACTTTAAAAATAGACCCTCCAAGGGCGGATTGTTGCCAATTTCGGTTTCCTGAATTTCTCCGATAGGAGCGATCTGGCTCCGGTAGGTTCCCGTGATGCTATGCCGATTTTTGCCTTTGGAGGGGGATTCCAAAAAGTCGTAGCAGCGAATTGCAGGAACGTAGGGGTGGCCATCAAAGGCGTCGTTGATCGCCAGGAGGGCATGGAAGACCTGCTCGAAGCGCGCTCGCAGATGCACCGGCATTTCCTTGGCAAAAAGCAGCAGCAGGGACACCTGCTGGAGCGCCACGCGGGAATAGACATCGCTGAGGTGTTCTCCAAATCCGAAGCCGTGATTCAGCCAGTCATCCGCCGCCCGTAGTAGGGAGGGAGTAAGCGTAGCGTAGGCCTCGCGCCGCTCCAGGGCTTCGGCCAGCAGCCAGGCGCAGACCGCTTCGCCCATGTAGCCGTTCAGGCAATGAAAAAGTTCCTCTTGGACATGATGAGAGAACCAGAGAAACAAAGGGCGAAAAATGGACAGCAGCAATTCCCGGGCCTCCGGAGAAAGTGCTTCGCAATAGCCCAGCCAGAGCGCAAGCAGCCCGATGCCGGTGAAAAAGCTCGCATTCGAGTCGGAGGAAGAATTGCCATCCTCCCAATACCAGCAGAGGTGCCCCGGTTCGTTGGCGGTCTTCATTTGAGACAGCGCGCGCAACACCGTTTCGACGGGAATTTGCGCGAGTTCTCCCCGCTCGGCGGCGAGAATGAGGCGGCTTACGGCGTCGGGGCCGGGATGGACTTTCATGCCCAGATGGGCGAGCGGCGCGGTGTGGGCGGGTGCTTTTGTCGCCCACCACAGGCCCACCGCAGGATCGAAATGCTTCAGCCAATCGTGCGTCACGGTTGCTTCAGAAATTTTTTGGGGATGGCGCCGGGGGCGAGATATTCCGAACCGCGTTGGATGCCTTCCAAGAGCACTTCCCGCAGGTTGAATTCTTTGTCGGTTTTCCAGGCATTCTGATTCGCCGGCGAGCGTCCCGCAGCCTTGGTCAGCCACGCTTCGCGCTCGGTTTTGGAAATGACTTTCCTCTCCCCGCTCTCGCCAGGCTCTCCAAAGGAAAGGATGGTGAATCCGGCCGGGGGAACCGTGACGAGGATGCCTTTTTCCAGTTCTTCCCGGCTCCATCGGAGTTGCCCGCCTTCGAGGATATAGTGCTGTCCGGTCAGCTTGTCCGCGACACCAGCCCCTTCTTCGGGTGCCTGCTTGAAGCGCACCAGCCATTGTTTGGTTTGCAATGGATCCCAGTTAAAAAGTGACACCAAGGTTTCTCCGTTGAAGCGATGGACGCGATACTGCACCGCGCCATAGGCATTGTAAAAGTGCTTCCATGCGCCGCCGCGAATGAGCGAATCGTCGTCCTCATAGGGGCTTCGGCCCTGGGTCATATCCACGATCTCGATGTCTTCGTCGCGCCGTTCGCCGTCGAGATAAATGTCCTCCACCTTCGCCAGCACGGCCGCCGCATCCGCTGTTTTCAGCGCCACTTCCGCGTCAAGAGTCTCTTCGTCCTCCAGGACGTTCACCCGGACTCCGTGCGCGCCGCTGGCGATGGTGTGGACCATGCCCAGACGTTGAAAATCCCCCCGCTGGTCATACCCCAAGGGACGCTTGCGCTCTTCGGACTGGATCCGTCGTCCGACGATGCAGGCGTGGTTGTAGCCGACGCAATAGGAAGAACCCGCAGTGCCGATGATTGGCTGTGTCGTCATCTGTCGCTCGACATCCACGGAAAGCGGGTCATGGACGCTTCCGGTCAGCGAGTCTATGGTAATTAGGTCCACGCTGGGTCCCACGATGGAGGGATATTCGGCAAAACTCGTGATGCCTCGCCCGATTGTTCCCAGCTTTTTCTCCAGGTCCACCAGCAGGTTGTTCGCGCTGATTTTTGCCTGAGGGTATTTTTCCCGTACGGCTTCGCGGAGGTTTCGATAAAACTTCGCGGTCTGCTCGGACTGAAACCGAAACCATGTTTCCGGCCAAGTATTAATGATGTCGAAAGGCTTCATCTTGGAAAGCTTCTCGAAAGGTTTCCCGGAAAATGCGGCAAATTCCTTCAGGCAGTCGTCGCAAAAACAACGTGTCCAAATGGGAGGTTCGAGGTCGAAATCCACCCACTCCGCTCCGGCGGCGAATTTTTGTAAGGTTGTTTCCAAGACCCGCTGAAACCCCGTCCTGCCCGGCGTCGCGAGCGACTGCGGGCAATAGATGCGCCAGTGGAACTTGTCCGCCGGCCTGCCCTTCGCCCGCTCTTTGTCAAGA
>JBDHQL010000133.1:0-3327 GCA_039807035.1 Chthoniobacterales bacterium | reverse complement strand
AATGCAGGAGAATAGCAGATCAAGATATAGAAGGGTACAAAGCCGGGCGAAGGAGGACAGCTTCAGGGACATAAGGTCACCGAACAAATTGCCCGCGTCCGACATTCTACGCCCGGTGTGACGCTGATTTCTCCGCCTCCGCATCATGATATTTACTCCATTGAGGACATTGCCCAGCTCATCTACGACCTACGTAATGCCAATGACGCGGCTCGCATTTCCGTGAAGCTCGTCTCCGAGCTTGGTGTCGGCACGATTGCGGCAGGCGTTGCAAAGGCTCGTGCGGATATGATTCTGATCGCGGGTGGCGATGGCGGCACGGGTGCCTCTCCGCTCTCATCCATCAAGCACGCGGGCGCTCCGTGGGAGATTGGCCTCGCGGAAACGCAACAGACGCTCGTTCTCAATGGACTCCGCTCCCGTGTGCGTCTCCAAGCTGACGGGCAGATGAAGACCGGTCGGGACATCGTAATCGCGGCATTGCTGGGCGCGGAAGAGTTTGGATTTGCCACCGGCCCGCTTGTGGTGGCCGGCTGCATTATGATGCGCAAGTGCCACACAAACGGCTGCCCTGTCGGTGTGGCAACGCAGGATGAGGAGCTTCGCAAACGCTTTACGGGAAAACCCGAGCACGTCATCAATTTCTTCCGCTTCATTGCGGGCGATGTGCGCGAACGCATGGCGGAACTCGGATTTCGGAAAATGGACGACATGATTGGCCGCGTGGATCTCCTTGGAACCGAAGCTGCGGAATCCATCTGGAAGGCACATGGGTTGGATTTCTCAAAAATTTTCCATCGGATCGAGGCCGCACCGAACGAGATTCGCAAGAGCATCCCACAGTCCACGGCTTTAGAGAGCGCACTCGACTACAAGCTCTTGAAGGAAATTGAACCTGCTATTAACGCGTCGCGCTCCATCGTCGTAAAAAGTCCGATCAGCAATGTGAATCGTACGGCGGGAACCCTGATTTCCAGCCGCATTGCACGCAAGTATGGCCATGTTGGACTGCCCGAGGACACGGTCGTCGTGGAATTTATCGGCATTGCAGGTCAGAGTTTCGGGGCCTTTGCAGCGGCAGGGCTTACTCTCAAATTGGAGGGAGAGGCGAACGACTACCTCGGCAAAGGGCTTTCCGGCGGAAAGATCATTGTCCACCCGTCCAAGAAATGCCGCTTCAATCCTGCGGATAACACCGTAGCTGGGAACGTCCTTCTCTACGGTGCCATCTCGGGTGAAGCGTACCTTAACGGACGCGTAGGAGAACGATTTGCGATTCGTAACAGCGGGGCGAAAGCCGTTGTCGAGGGAGTGGGCGACCATGCCTGCGAGTATATGACAGGTGGCCGTGTCGTGGTGCTTGGCTCCACGGGCGTTAATTTCGGTGCAGGAATGAGTGGCGGCATTGCTTACGTACTCGATGAGAACGGCACCTTCGATAGCAACTGCAATCTCGACACCATTGACCTTGAAGTTCTGGATGATGAGGATGCCGCCGAATTGCACAAGTTGGTTGAAGCTCACCACCGATACACCGGAAGCCCCAAGGCGGGAGAGCTGTTGCGTGACTGGCCGCACGCGCTGACGCAGTTTGTCAAAGTCTTCCCGATGGAATATCGCCAAGCACTCGCGAAAAAACCATTTCAAGAACCCAACACGGGCGTGGAACCCGAAAACATGGAAAAAGAATAAGACCCAATGAACGACGATTCTTTTGCATTTCTTACAGTCCCAAGAAAAGTTGCGGGGTACCGTCCGGCAATCGAGCGCCTCAAAGACTATCGGCCTGTCGAAAAAAAACTCTCCTCCGAGGATCTGCACTCGCAGGCCACACGCTGCATGGATTGCGGCATTCCATTCTGTCACTCGGTAGGGTGTCCCATCGAAAACTCAATTCCGGAATTCAACGCCCTTGTGGCCGCAAATCGCTGGAGCGAGGCGCTCGCTGTGCTTTTGGAAACATGTCCCTTTCCAGAATTCACGTCCCGTATTTGTCCTGCTCCCTGCGAAGGTGCCTGCGTCAACGGACTCGACGGCGACGCCGTTACGATTCGCGAGATCGAAGGTGCCATTATAGACTACGGCTTCGAATCCGGAGAAATTCGCCCGCACCCTCCCACCTCTCGCAATGGCAAGAAGGTCGCCATCGTTGGCTCGGGGCCTGCGGGCCTTACAGCAGCGTACCAGCTCAATCAGCGTGGATTCAGCGTTACTGTCTATGAGGCCGCCGCCAAGCCCGGAGGGCTGCTCCGCTATGGAATCCCCGATTTCAAATTGGATAAAAAGCTCGTCGAGCGTCGCATTAAGCTCATGGAGGCCGAGGGCATCACATTCGAATGCAACGTGCGAGTCGGAAGCGATATTTCAGCTTCGTTTCTGAAAAATCGTTTTGACGCTGTACTCCTTGCGTGCGGCGCACGGAAGCCCCGCGATCTGCCTGCGCCCGGTCGCGACTTGGAGGGGATTCATTTCGCCTTGGATTTTTTGACCAATCAAAACCAAGTGATCGGCGGTGAAGTGGAGGCGGTTGATCGGAAATATCTCGCTAAGGGCAAGAGGGTAATCGTCATTGGTGGCGGCGACACGGGATCGGACTGCATTGGCACATCCAACCGCCAAGGCGCAGCTTCGGTGAAACAGCTCGAAATCATGCCTCAACCTCCGGAGCAACGCGGTCCGAAGAACCCGTGGCCGCAATGGCCGCTTATCCTGCGTGAGTCGAGTAGCCATAAGGAGGGAAGCAAAAGGATGTTCTCCCTTACAACACTCGAATATCTCGGAAAGGATGGGAAGCTGTGCGGTCTGCGCTGCGCTCAAGTCGAGTGGAAAGCAGGCAAGCCCGGCGAACGTCCATCGCCGAAAATCATTGAGGGAAGTGAGTTCACGATTGATGCTGATTTGGTCTTTCTCGCCATGGGCTTTGTTGGAGCCGAAGATGACGTGCCAACGCTCAAAGACTATCCTGAGTTTTTCGCGTGCGGTGACTTCGTGAGTGGCCCTTCGTTGGTTGTTCGCGCTATGGCCTCGGGTAAAAAAGTGGCGACACAGATCGAAAAAAAACTTTTGGGCAAGACAAGCAAAGACTGAGAAAACGAATTTACACAAATGCCAAAAAGAACCGACCTGGGGAAAATTTTAATCATCGGCCCAGGTCCCATTGTTATTGGCCAGGCCTGCGAGTTTGACTACTCGGGAGTGCAGGCTTGTAAAGCCCTTCAAGAAGAAGGTTACGAGGTTGTTCTCGTGAACTCAAATCCGGCGACAATTATGACGGATCCCGATTTTGCGGATCGCACTTATATCGAGCCGCTAACGGTGGATTATTTT
>JBDHQL010000014.1:0-16073 GCA_039807035.1 Chthoniobacterales bacterium | reverse complement strand
ACGCTGTGGTGATTCGTCAAACGTTGAGCTAAAAAGATCGGCATAAATCGAGCGAAAGAGATCGGTAACTTCCTCGGGGCGTTCATCCACAAGGAGGAGAATAAGATGGATGTTGGGCGATGTTTCACGAATAGATAGGGCGAGATGTTTGAGAAGGATGGTTTTTCCTGTGCGCGGAGGAGCCACAATAAGAGCGCGTTGTCCCTTACCCAAGGGAGCAATTAAATCTACCGCACGTGCGCTGATAATCGGGTTTTTTAGAGCTTCTAAAAAGATGCGTTCGTCGGGGTGAAGTGGGGTCAGTTTCTCAAAGGGCGTCGGGGGTTGCCATGTGGATGCCAGTTGGCCTTCGATTTCCGTAATCGTCGCCAAACTTAAATAGTGGCTGCGTCCTTCGGGAGTACCGAGAGTGCCGGTGATTTGCAGCCCCGTTTCAAGATGGAACTCTCGGACGAGAGCAAAAGACACAAACAAATCATCAGGCCCTGCTGCGAAGTTATGCCGTGGCCAACGCACCATCGCATGATCATCCAAAACCTCCACGATGCCCACGGCGGTGATTTCGGCTCCTGCAGAAAGTAAAAAACGGGCAAGATCAACGACGAGGTGGCGCTTTGTACCGCCAGGTCGCAGGCGCAAAGAGTAGCGCGCAATGAGGGTGATTAATTGGAAATACGTCAATGCCTGCAAATCACCCAAACACAACTGCGCTCCAGCTACGGCGACTCCATCCGCAGGAAACTGTGTAAGGTCGCTACTGTCTTCCGGAGTAGGCGTGGTGACAACAGGATTAGAGTTCATGCGGCGTGGTCTACGCTGTAAGAATTAAGGAATGAATGGGGAAGCGGAAATTTTTGCAAAGGCGAGACACCTGTGGAGTGTCTTTCGTTCACGGGCGAAACGCCTGTGCCCTCTGGGATCCGTATTAGTTTGTTAGGATTGGGCTCATGAATTGCTATTTTGAATTAGTCGTAGCTAAGGAAATAGCCGCAAGAAGCAAAGCAGCTTGGTATGTCAGAGCTGCTTTCGTACCATCATTCCAAACAACATAGGAAGCGGCTTTAATTTTTTTGGACATCGGCCACTGGCTAGCAAGCATCGCGTGGGTTGTCGTCTTGTTGTGTCCACGTGCTGCGATGCGAGATTCTTGGGTGCTTTGGGAGGCGGCGACGAGGACAGTGGCATCAAATGCCGTTTCTGCGCCAGTTTCAAATAGTAAGGGGATATCCACAAGCAGAGCGTGCCCATTTTGGATGCAGTTGGTACGAATTGTATGCAAACGTTCTCGAACACGCGGATGGAGGATTTTTTCCAGAGCCTGACGTTGCAAAGAATTTTGAAAAACAATGGTGCGCAGAGCAGCACGGTCAATGTGCCCCGTTGGAGTGAAGGCAGAATTTCCAAAATTTGTTCTGATAGCCTCAATCACATCGGGATTTTTCGCCAGAAGTTCATGAACGTAGGCATCAGCATCGAAGGTGACAAAGGGATATTTGTCAGCCAAGATGCGGCCAAAAGTTGATTTTCCGGTGGCGATGCCGCCGGTGAGTCCGAGCAACATGATGTGTGGTTATCTACTGATCGTGAGAATTGCGCGAAAAGGCGTTGCCCGAGCAAAATAATTTCTGCTTCGGCAAAGTCTATTTTCCGCGAAACCCTTTAGCAGTCATCGTCGGCTTTTTGAGGTCTTGGGGAAGTCCAAGTGGCTCAACGATTTCCTCTTGATCCGAATCGCCCTCGGGGCGCAGCGGTTGCCCTGCGGCATCCATCAAGCGAGCCGTGACGAAAATGATCAGATTCTTTTTAATCTTTTGTTCGGAGTCCGAACGGAAAAGGGCACCCGCAAACGGGACGTCACCAAGGATGGGGACTTTGTCACTCACCTTTTGAACATCTTCGCGAATGAGACCACCCAAGGCGACCGTCTGTCCGTCCCAAATGCTGACATTCGTCGTCACCTTGCGAGTGCTAAAAATCGGCTGATTGATCACGTTTTCGGTGAGCAGCTCACGTGTTGGGATGCCAATGAGTGTGGTGGCAAGGGAACCCGCGATACCCGGGATAGGAGCAGTCACAATGCCAGTCGGCATTCTCAGGGTGTAGATCGGGCTGCCGTAATTAACAAAGCCATCGAAGTCCACCACTTCCGGCGAAAGGGTGAGTTCAATGGTGTATCCATCCGCACCAACTTGCGGCTCCACTTCAAGGGTGACACCGAGATTTCGTGTTGTGAAGTCCGTTGGAAAGCTTGGAGTGACGATAGGAAGCGTGGTATTGGCAACTCCGCCACCACCACCACCCTGAACGACACCCGATTCCGTCGGAATCTGCGGAGGTTGATATTCTTGCGGGTATGGGAAGATGCGATTGATAGAAATGACGGCCTTTTTCCCACTTTGGGTTGTCACTTTGGGAGCAGCCATGAGGTCAACACCCTTCTTTTGATTGAGGGCGCGAATGACAACTTGAAATTGAGGATTTGTAAATATCCCGGAGATAGCAAAGATACCGGGAGCTGGGCCACCCGAAACGAGGCCGAGATTGCGGAGTAAGAGGGAATTAATACTATTGGGAGTAATAGCTCCTCCCACACCGGTGCCGCTACGAAGACCGCTTGTAACTGCATCGCTTCCAACAGGTTGCCCGGTACCCGGAATAGTAAAGGGGTAGTCATTACCGCTGGCGGGAAGGCGATCGCCACCTCCTGCATAAACGCCCGAGCCATCAATGGAAAAGGGTCCGAGTGTCCAGTCAAAGCCGAGTTCTTTGAGGTTGTCCTGCGAGATTTCAACAAATTTGCTTTCAATTTCCACCTGAGTGGGTTGTTCACCCATGGCAGCGGACACAAGGGATTCGATAAGATTCAGGTTATCCGCTGTATTACGCACCACGAGGCGGCTGCTACCAGGGACAAAGTTTGCACTGGCACCAGCTGGGAATTGCACACCTTGTTCTTCGAGGAACTTGCGAGCGGTGATGCGTCCGGCCAATTGCGGGTTCGTGGATTTGGAAGTTGCTCCGCCTGCAGTTGCCACATCGCTATCAGGCGAGGCGGTTCCCGAAATAAACCCGGGAGGCACCTTAAATTCGCGTTGTTCCAGAATATCCGTGGATTCTGAAAGCGGAACGAGAGAAACAGCAAATGGTTCGACTTTAACTTTCAGCCCCGACAAGGTAGCGACATAGCGCAGGGCCTCGTAAAGAGGGATATTTGTAAGATGGACGTTAATAGTTTCCGGAATAGCAGGAGCCACGACGGGTTCACTGGCTTCTCCCGCCGTTGCTTCGGGGTTAGCCGAGGGTGCTGAGGTAGCCACAGGGTTCGATTTGAGGACGATATTAATACCTCGGCTTGAACCCTCTCCTGCACCGGTGTCATATTGCCGACTGAGTCGTTTAAGCTCATCAACGGCCTGTCGAATACTCTTATCCTGAATGCTTAAGGATGGGAGAATGATGCGGTTAAGCCGGGCTGTCATAGCCTCTGTGCCACGACGTTCTTCCTGCAGGGCGGTGGAATCGGTCGAGCGAGCCTCCACAAAATGGCGTCTTGGTTGTTCCCAAGCTTTATCTACTTGCCACAGCATACGGGAGCGGGTTTCGTTGTAAGCACTGTCGTAATAACGCTGCTTCCCGAGTTCAATTTGTTCCAAGCCTCGCATGGCGGACGTGTTGTATTTATCCACTGCAAGTATCTGCTGGTATTTTTTGGAGGCCAAATCATAACGCCCCGAGTCAAAGTAACCATTTGCCTCGGTGAGTAATTGACTTACCTCGTCACGTTGCTCCGCGAATTCCGGCGTGATGGTTTTATTGAAATAATCAGGCTGCTCGAGCCGTGTGAGGAATGCGGCAGCGGGGCGGTAATTAGGATTATAGCGAGGCTCAAGAACCTCACGAACAACGACTTCGGCACGGGCATATTGACCCTGACTAACCAGATATTCTCCAAAACGTACAGCTGTAGAAGAATAGCGCGATAAAGCACGCGCCCGCAGGCCGCTTGTGGCGGAGCCATCGGGAACGAGGTCCACGGCTTCTTTATAAGCATTGTAAGCGTTCTCAATGTTATTAGACCCAAGAGCTACATCTCCGCGTTTGAGAGCATCCTCCGCACGGACGATGGCATTTTGGCGGCGTGTAATTTCCTTCTCAGCGGAAGATTCCAGAGAGCCTGGGCCTAAGCCGGTTCCTCCGGCATAAGACAAGAACGGGACGGCTACAAAGAAGGCCGCCGAGAGTAGGGCGATGGTGGTTTGGCGATGGTTCATTATGGCAAGGGGGGTTCTACGGCTTCAAGGACGGGCTGATCTAAAGGCGCACCGTCTTCAGGCAGGAACTCCTGTTGGTTGGCAGCGAGGGGTTGCCCCGCCGGGTCAATCAGGCTAGCTGTGACGAAAATGATGAGGTTGCGTTTGATGTGTTGATCCACTTGGGAGCGGAAGAGAGTTCCTGCACCGGGAATATCACCGAGAATGGGAGTTTTATCGTTCACCTTTTGAACATCCTCACGGATAAGCCCACCAAGAACGACGGTTTGCCCGTCATAGATGCTGACAGAAGTTTCCACGCGACGTTCGCTGAACACGGGATAATTGATGAAGTTTTCCGTCACTAACACGCCTTGGTTCAAGATCGGGGAACCGTAGTTGACGAATCCTTCAAATTCGGTCACCTGTGGGAGCAAGCGAAGGTCAATCGTGTAGCTGTCCGCACCCACCGTCGGTTCCACTTCAAGGACGACGCCCACTTTTTTCATGCTAAAGGAAGTGGGGGTAGCCGGGGTGATGGGTTGGACACCGACACCGGTGCTGGTTGGGATTTCCGGAGGAGAGTATTCCTCGGGATAACGGAATTCGCGGATAATTTCCACCGTGGCGGAGGCACCGCTTTTGGTGGTGACTTTGGGTGCCGAAAGGACATCCACGCCTTTTTTCTGATTGAGGGCGCGAATGACGACTTGAAATTGGGGGTTGGTGAAAACACCCGCTAGAGCGAGAGCACCTGCAGTGGGGCCGGTCACGGGATTTCCGAGGAGAAGAGCATCTACAGCGTTTCCGGAGATAGCGACCCCACCGGAGCGATTGCCGGCTGTAAGGGGAAATTGACCCACGGGAACATAAGGGTTAGCTGCGCTACCCCCGGTTCCCGGAAAATTAAACGGGAAATTCTGAGAATTGTTAGCTTGTCCTCCCACTGTACCCCCACCGGCATAGACGCCGGAACCACCGGCGAGTGCAAATTGCCCGAGGAGCCAGTCAAAGCCCAACTCCTTCAGGTTGTGTTGAGTCACTTCGACAAACTTCGATTCTATTTGCACCTGCGAAGGAGCGGCTTGGGTGGCAGATTGAACGAGAGTTTCGATGAGGCTGAGGTTGTCGGGAGTATTACGAACAATAAGGGTGCTACTGCTTGCAAGGAAGTTTGCGCTGGCACCTACAGGAAATTGAACACCTTGGGATTCGAGAAAAGCTTTGGCTGTGCTATTACCCGCACCACCCGCTGCACCCCCTGCCCCCCCGGGCGTTTGTGTGATAAAGCCGGGCGGAACGCGGAATTCCATGGTAACCAATGTTTCCGTAGGCTCGGAAAGTGGAACAATTAGGACTGCATACGGATCCACTTTGATTTTGAGATTTGCTTGACTAGCAATGTATTCGAGTGCCTGACGCAGCGGAATATCACTAAGCTCGAGCGTTACCAGCTGAGATTGGGCGGCGGTATCGAGTTTCAACACCATATTAACCCCGAGGTCTCCATCATCCACCAGCCCCGCTTCCTGACGCCGTTTGCGATCACCCTCGACGGAGAGTTGCTGAAGTTTACCGATAGCTTCGCGCAGTGAAGAATCTACGAAACTGACGCGGGGAATAACAATTTCGTCGAGCTTGCGCACAATCGATTGAGTGCCTCGGGCGGAGAGGGTAGGCTGTTCAATGATCGCGGCGGGACCGAGGTCCGTGCGGCGCACAGGAGTTTCCCAACCTTTGTCAACGGCACTGATCATGGCTGCACGTGTTTCGTTTTGAGCGACGCCTGCGGCATTTATGCGGGCAAAGTTAACCTGCTCCATACCACGACGTGCCGCGATGTTGTAGCGATCCATGCGGAGAACTTCCTCATACCGCTTAACTGATTCATCAAAACGCCCGGAGTCATAAAGCCCTTGAGCTTCGAGGAGGAGTTTTTTCACGGCTTCCACGCGGCTGACGAAGCCGGGTTGGACGGTTTTATTAAAATAATCGGGGGCTTCTAAGCGAGCCAACAAACGTTGTGAGGGTTTGTAATTAGGAGCATATTCGAGAAGTTTACGCATGGTGTCCTCAGCATCTTTCCATCGCCCTTCAGCAATGCGCTGTTCGGCAAGACCCATTGCGGCTTTAGAAAAACCATCCAAGGCCACCGTGCGCAATTCACGCACTTTGGGAGCGTCGGGTAAAACATCTACCGCCGCCTTGTACTGAGCGTAGGCTGTTTCGTAATCCCTCTCCATGAGTGCTTCGGAACCACGTTGCATAGCTTGCGGAGCAAATTCCTCGGCAAGCTTTTGACGTTTGGCGATTTCAAATTCCGCTTGAGATTCCAAACCGACGGGGGGCCCTGAGGTGAGGCCGACTCCGGCGAAGGAAGATGTCGCAAAAAGGAGAACAGACGCCAGCGTAAGCGAGGCGATCAGTCGTGTAGAGGGTGCGGTGTCAAACATGGGTTATTGGTGGGGCTGGGGTGCCGCTGTGGAGGTTTCCCGTTGGATAACGTGAACTTCCTCCGTTTTGAGATTCTTTATATGAGCTTTTTCTTCCGTGGCGTCAATCAGTTTGTACGTTCCGGAGTCTTCTATCGTAAAATCTGCACCCACGCGAACCTCTTTTTCTTGCCCATCTCTCGTATCTTTTAACGTAACACGCGGGTAGGGCGACGGTGTAACTTTTTCTTTTTCAAGGCGGATTTCTTTGCCATCCGCTGTGTTTTGTAAAATGATGTCCGGCTCGCTATAGGCGTCTTGTTTATTCTCGGCGCGAATGAATTTAAACGGGGTAGGAGTTTCCACCGTGACGCCGGAAGGTTGACGTTCGGAAATTTTAATCAGGTCGCCGATTTTGTAAAACTTCGTAACGCCACGACGGTCGGAAGCATCTTCGGGAGTGATGGTATTAATTTGCACCTCGCGGACTTCGCCGCCGCTGTCGTCGGTGACAGTTTGGAAGGTGATATTGAGGTTTTGCTTTTTCACGACGACGACCCTCAGCTTAGTCCATGGTGCTGGATGAGAGT
This sequence comes from Chthoniobacterales bacterium, assembly GCA_039807035.1. Classification (GTDB taxonomy): domain Bacteria; phylum Verrucomicrobiota; class Verrucomicrobiia; order Chthoniobacterales; family JACTMZ01; genus JACTMZ01. The sequence continues at coordinate 8,801 of JBDHQL010000014.1, read as the reverse complement.
TGGGATCATTGGGATCGGTTCCCGCACGGAATTCTTCGAGGTTAGTATAGCCATCGTCATCCGGATCACGTTCGAGGAGCTTTTTGTCGGTGTAATCAAGGCGGTTGTCTTTGAGCCATTGATTGGGGATGCCGGGGAAAATTTCCTCATCCCCTTGCATGATGTCCACCAAGCGTCCCTCTTGCAGGATGTATTCGCGGCTGACAAACAGCGACCCAGAGGCATCCTCCCAGGTTTGGTGGCGGTTCATATTTTCGAGGTCTGTTTTGAACTGCGCGATTTTCTGTTCGGGGACAAAAGCCGCCCCGCTTTGCATTTCTTTGGGCGGCGTAAATTGCTCAGGCAACGCCGAAGATTCGCCCACAAGGTGAATGGCCCAAGCGGCTAAAATCAATCCTGCGAGCGCCAGCAGATATTTATCAAAATGGGTCTTAATGTGATCCATGGCTGCTAAGGTTTCGCGGGTTGGGATGCTCCCGATGTGATGGAAGCAAGGCCGAGATTCACGTGAAGAACTTCGCGCCCGAAAATAGGTTTGTTAGCTATATCATCTGCACCGTGTCCTGCCGGACCCGCTGCCGGTGCGGCTTCGGGGACTTTACTGGGAGCTGTTGGAGCCGAGTTGACAACGCTAACTAAACGGACAAAAACTGGAGGCTTCACTTCAATGATACGATTAAAAGCTTTGTGGAAGGGTGCCTGTCCCGCAATGAAGCTAACACTAAAGGGAGCAAGGATAAAGTCTGGCATAGCAGGATTTCCCGCTTTGGCACCGGCGGCAGATTCGACCGCCAATGGCTCGCGAACGATCGCGGTGATCTTTTCAACGCGTTCGGCAATAAGAATGGAAACGACTTTTTGAATGGATTGCAATTGCAACGCGAGCTTCGGAGCGGCGGCTTCGGAGGGCAACTGATTTTCATAAGCGTTAAAGCCCAGATAAAAATTTTCTTCGAGCGACACGTGAGCAGCCTCCGCAGCGGCTTTGAGGTCATTGATCACCTTGCGCAATTCGTCTTGGAAGGACGTCGGGGTGGCGTCGGGAACCGTGATTTGCACGCTCTTGGCGATGGCCCCAAGAACTTGTTTGGCTTCTTCAAGTTCCTTGGTACCGAGGCTGACGTTTTCCGCATTAGGAAATGGAGTCATGGCCTGGAGTTTTTCGAGGGCGGCTTTATGTTCGCCAAACGCCACGGAAGCAGCATCGTATTGCCCCAAGGCTCCCCAAAGAAAATAACTTGTGGCAGCAACAAGTACGAGGGTGATGACCGCAAGGCCGCCAAGAAAAGGATTTTGTTTGAACCAGTCCATCAGAGCGGGATTGGCCGCGCCAGCGGCAGTTTAAGTTTGAAGTCATAAGCCCATTTGTCGCCACTCGGGGTAGCTCGCAATTGGACGATGGAAGCTTTATTGGTGGGAGTGATGGTGAAAATGGGCGATTGCGCCAGTTTTTCGACGAAACGGTCTATCACGGCGGGTCCTTCTTCGCTTGCTAAATAAAGCCCCGTAATTTCGAGTGCCGTGACGCCCGTCTTATGGGCAGTTCCTGCGGTTTCCCAGCCAGACTTTTCATCACCCGGTTCCAAGACTTGATCCCCGGCAACAGGAAGCAATTTTGTCACCCAGATATTGCGCTCTGGTAAGTCGGCGTTGATTTTATTGAGAATCGTAGCCCATGCTTCCCGCAGCACAGGAGCAGCAGCAATGTCGGCGGCAGCTGTTAGCTGCGCCTTTTTATCTGCCGCAATCTTATTGAGTGCGGTTTCAAATTGGCGCAATTTCTCCGTTCGCGCCACCATACCCTCATTGATAACCGCGATACGCTGCGTGGCGCGGCTGTAATAAATACCCGTAAGACCAATTCCGGCGACTAGCAAAGCGGCGATAGCGGCCAGAGGAATATGACGTGCGGCGGCTCTTTTTTCGGCAACAAGTGTCGGAGATTCTAAATTAATTTCGAGGGGAACATTCCCCACGAGACTTCGTAAAGCCAACCCGGTGCATTCACCGAGGCGGTGGGCAAATGTTTTCAATGTCTGTGCATCCACAGACGAACTAATGGCCACGCGGCGCAAGGGATTGAAAAACTCCATCGGCAGAGAGAGCTTTTCATTGAAAAACTCGAGCGTGTAAGGCATCGAAACACCGCCGCCGGAAAGAAGGACGCGAACCGGAGTCGAGCCGTGCTGGGTGGTGCGATAATAGGTAATCGAGCGCGTGATTTCGTTGTGAATACGCGTCATGACTGTACGGGCAATTTTCCCTGCTTCATCCGCTTCGACACTCGAGGCTCCTGAAAAGTTTCCTGGAGGAGGAATGAATCCCTCGGCACGCTTAAATTCCTCCACTTGCCGGAAAGCGCGTCCTTCAAAACGCTTCAACATGGCGACGGTAATGGTGCTGCCACCGACGGGCAACGTGCGAATAAAGAGCCGGTCACCTTCGGAAAAAATCAAATTGGTTGTTCGTGCCCCAATATCTATGAGCAAGGTACTCCCCTGAAGCTCTGGATAATTGTAACGCAGAGCGTTGTAAAGAGCGACTGGAGACGTATCAATGTGATCCGGCGTAAGACCGGAAGCTCGCAGCGCATTGGTGACGACATCCAATTGCTCGAGCTTGGTGGCAAGCAGCAACGCACCAAGTTTCGCTTCATCGCTTTCCGGCAGGATTTGGTATCCCCAAGACACGTCTTCAATCGGATAGGGGACATTCTGTTGCGCCTCAAAATAAAGCATCTTCCCGATTTGATCCCCTTCGACTTTGGGGATGCTGACGAAACGGGCAAAAACGCCTTGTGATGGCACCGCACAGGATGCTTCTTTTCCTGTCCATTGAACCTTGGATGTTAATTCCGTAAGAGCAATTTTAAGCTGACCCTCACGGCTGGCATCCGTCGAAGGATCGCCGGCGAGGTCTTCCGTTGCAAAAGTTTCGAGCCTGATGCCGCCATCCGCTGTTGCCTCGAAAACCGCCATGGTGACGGTTTGCATACCGAGGTTAATCGTGGCTGCCTTGGAAATTTTTGCCATGGAATGTGACGGGGTTTCTTAGTTTCCTGCGGGTTTAATTTCCTCGTAGAAATCCCAGAATAAGGGAGCAAACGGTGTTTGGTTTTTATTCAAAAGAAGTCCGCCGGTCGCCGACACATCTTGCCACCAAGGCGTTTTGCCTCGTAGATCGGCCTTCCATCCACCCGTCGCCACCACGTCGCCACTATGGGTAATCGTCGCGCCGACATCTACGACCACGTTGTTGACGGTCGGCGGCACTTTGCCATTAAAAAATTTCTCCAATGTTCGCGGGCTGACAAAAATGACCGATTTAAGCTCTTTGCTTTGTGGCATGAAAACATGAGTCACAGAACCCGTGAGAAGCGTCTGCGCCTTCGGGTCTTCGGCGTTCATGCCCTTGTTGTTAAGCAGAACATAGTAGTTGACCGTAACCTCATCGAGATAGAGTGGCGGCTTGGGTTCGCGGGGCTGCCAAGAAAAAATAACATCTATGGCAAGAAAACTTTGACTTTTCCCCTTCCCCTTTCCCGCCGGGCCACCCGGGATGTCCGGCGTTTTAATGAACTCCGGATTGACCTTAACGATTTCAAAACCGGTGGGCTGCGTCTGGGCTGCCGCTACCGCGAGTGTGACGAAAAAAATACTGAGGGCAAGGAGAAATGATTTCATGGCTTTTATGAGGCACGGTTGGTGGGGACGGAGAGACATGTTTTTTGAAACTACCGGAAATTTGAAATTATTGCGAGAAATAATATGTCATCGTGCTCCAATTCCGAAAACAACGACGGGGATGGTTCGAAGTAAAATAAGAAAATCCAAACGAAGCGACCAATTGTCAATGTATTCCACATCCAAATTTATCCAGTCGGAAAAATCGCGCACATTATTGCGTCCGCTAATTTGCCACAAACATGTAAGCCCGGGCTTCATGCTGAGCCTGCGGCGATGGGCCGTAAGCTCGAAATTATTCACCTCGTAAATGGGTAGCGGACGCGGGCCGACGAGACTCATTTGGCCGAGGAGTACATTGAACAATTGCGGGAGCTCATCGAGGCTCGACTTGCGCAACCATCGCCCGAAGGAAGTCACTCGCGGATCGCCTTCAATTTTGAAAACAGGCCCGCTCATTTGGTTGTAAGCTCGCAATTCTTCCCGCTGCATTTCTGCGCCGCTGCGCATAGAGCGAAACTTGTACATGGTGAAAGGGCGTCCATGATGCCCCGCACGTTGCTGTTTGAAAATGATGGGGCCGGGCGATGTGAGTTTGATTCCCACGGCGATGAGCAGCAACAAAGGCAGTGCGACGAGCAGACCAAAAAATGCGCCAACGCGATCGAGGATGCTTTTCACCATTAAGGCCCATGACAAATCCGGCGTGACGCGAAAAACCAACATCGGCATATGGCCAAGAGAATCGTAGGTCGGACGCGCTATAGATGTGCGAACGAAATCCGCCGCCAGCCACGCTTCCACGCCTTCAGTTTCGCAGGCAGCAATGGCCGCTTGAAGATTATCCGCCGCCGGCACACCGAAGGCCAAAATCACACGCCCTACGCTGTAGCGGTGCATGGCCTCGACCAAATCCTTGACCGTGCGCTTTTCCAAATCAATCCGCTCCGCCACATGAAGGTCCAGCCTTTGCATCGGCGATAAACCCGCCACTAACGCATCCATTTTTTCCGCACTCCCTGCTAAGATCAAAGTTTCCCCATGCCCTCCCCGTCGCAACTGCCGCAAGTAAATAGCACGAAATGCCACTTCGCGTAAAAGAAGCCCAAGAGGCGCGATAGCGATAAAAAGCAAAAAGGCGGAACGGCTTGGAATGGCGAGCTTGAGAAATACCACCACGGCACCGATGATGAGCCCCAGCCAAACTCCGGCGTAGGTGATCTGTTGCAACGATCGGTGTATGGGTTTTTCCAAGGGATATTGATAAAAACCCTGCATCTCGAGCAGCAGAGGACCAAAGAGCATGACGATGATAAATAGCCAAATAAAACTTTCCAATGGAGGGGGCGCCAACAACGCATCGAAATCCACGAGGTGAACGAGACGCAGGAGATAACCTAAGAGCAATGACAGACCCAAAACGAGCGAGTCGGCCATTTGGTTGAGCTGTAACGAAAGTTCCTGCTTGCGCGAGATCATGTGGGTCGGATGGTCTATAAGAAATGATTTTCCAATGAATACAAAGCAAAAGCTGAAAGCGGAAGGCTCGCCTTTAATCGTAGCCGTAGCGCACACCCCGCGCGGGTTGGAGGCAGCGCGTGATTTACAAAATGCCGAGGCCGATATCGTGGAAGTGCGCCTCGACTGCCTGATTCAGCATCTGAAGCGGGTTCGTGCGGCTTTACGCAAAGTCAAACTCCCCATCCTTCTCACCGCACGGCACCCTGCCGAGGGCGGCGCGTTTGAGCTTTCTCCCGCAAACCGCTGCGCCTTGTTGGAAGAGTTTTTACCGCACGCCACCGCCGTGGATATCGAAATGCGCTCTGTCAAGGACATGTCCAATATCATCAGCGAAGCGGAAAAAAGTGGCGTCGTTAAAGTTTTCTCCTTCCATGATTTTCAAAGCACGCCTTCGATTGAAAAGCTGCAACAACTCGCGACACAAGCGCGGGAGGCAGGCGCTGACATTGTGAAAATGGCCACAAAACTTCACCGCCCCGCCGATATTATCCCCTTACTCCAATTTCAAGTTCTCTCGGAAAACTTTCCTACCGCCACCATGGGAATGGGCCCTTTAGGCAACATTTCGCGACTCACGCTCGCTGCTGCGGGATCGCGACTGAATTACGGCTTTCTGGATTGTTCGCAGGTGGAGGGGCAATGGCCAGCCACCCGACTTCGGGAACTTTGGGGGGAAATTATTCCATGAGAGCTTGGACGCAACGGATTCAAAATGGCGAAGTCCTCAACGTAGAAGCCATTCGTGATGTGATGGCGGAATTGCTTTCGCCGAGACGATGCGATGAGGATGCCGCCGACTTTTTACAAGCATTACATCAGCGCGGAGAAACGCCGCAGGAGGTAGCCGCTTTTGCAATGTGCCTCCTCGAACAAGCCGTACCTTTTGACATAACCTGCGGCACCGAACCTCTCATGGATGTGTGCGGCACGGGCGGAGATCGGCTGGGATTGTTCAATGTTTCCACCGCCGTGATGTTCGTCGCCGCAGGTGCCGGCGTGCGTGTGGTGAAACATGGTAATCGTCGCATCACCTCGCAGAGTGGTGGTGCCGATGTGTTAGAAGCCCTCGGAATTCCCGTGGAATACGAACCCGATCGCTTGCACGCAATGTTGGAAAACGCGGGTGCCGTTTTTCTTTTTGCACCGCATTTTCATCCGTCATTCAAAAACCTCGCCGCCGCGCGTCAAATCCTCGCCGCACGCGGGAGTGCTTCGGTCTTTAATATGCTCGGCCCCCTCCTAAATCCGGCACGTCCGCCGTTCCAATTGGTGGGGGTTTTTAGCGAGCAGTTGCTGAACATTTACGGCGAGGTTCTTCCGCTGCTCGGACGCCAACGTTCCTGGGTGGTTCACGGTTTTGCCAAAAGCGGCGGCGTGATGGACGAAATTTCTACCTGCGGGCCGACCCTAATTCAGGAGGTGTTTGGAAAAACGTCCTCCCGTCGCATGATGAACCCCCTAGGGATGGGTGTAAGCCATGCGCGGGTGGAGGACTTGTTGGGTGGCGATGCCGCAGGGAGTGCCCGCATTTTGCAAGACATCCTCGCAGGAGGCGGCTCCCCGGCAGCGCGTGAAATTGTACTGGTCAATAGCGCCGCCGCCCTCGTGGTCGCAGAGGTCGCGACGGATTGGAACGATGGCATGAAACGTGCGGCGGAGTCTCTGGATTCCGGTGCTGCATGCCATGTGCTCAACACCATGCGCCACGGCAGACGTTAATTGACGGCAGCGTTCATGATTTGCACCCAAAGCGGCAGCGCCAACGTGGCCCCGTAACCGCGATCTATGATGGTCGTGGGCTTATCAAATCCCACCCACACACCGCAGGTAATTTCGTCATTGAAGCCAATAAACCAAGCATCGCGATAACCATTGGTCGTTCCCGTTTTTCCTGCGGCACGCCCTTTATATCCCAAAGCCGCCGCCGCAGTGCCTGTACCTCGCGTCATGACTTCGCCCAAAATAGCCGCCGTAATCCGCGCCGCGTTTGCAGGAAGAATGCGTTGCACGGACCCCTTGCGACGATAAAGCACACGCCCTTGCGGACTTTCCACGCGCTCGACGAGATAAGGCGTAGGCGCAACGCCATCATTCGCTAACGCTGCGTAAGCCGCCGTGAGAGCGCGGAGAGTTCCACTAAAGGACCCCAAAAAAATCGAAGGATAACGCGGCGCATCGTTGGTTAATTCTGCTGTCAAAATCGTTTCTCTCACTCGATCCAAACCCGCAAAAGCGCCCACCCTTACGCTCATCGTGTTGCGCGAAAGTATAAGCCCCTCGCGTGCCGGAAGCATTCCTCGGTAGGTGCCATCGCTATTGGCAGGATCGTAACGTCCCCAGGATTTCGGGAGTTCTCCGGAACGTATGCGATCATCGCTAATAAGCGTGTTGGGATCGAGGCCGTGCGCAAAGGCCGTCGCATAAACAAAGGGTTTCACCGACGACCCCACCTGCCGCTCGGCAAAAAAGGCGCGGTTAAATTTGCTCGTCGCATAATCGCGCCCTCCCACAAGAACCCGAATCCCACCCGTGCGATTATCCACGGCCATCGCTGCCGTTTGCAAATACGGTGTCCCGTCACGATTTTGCATATCCACATTTTGGAAGTCCGCTTTGCGCGGATGGTCATAGCCGGCGCGAGCTTCAATCGCCTGCAAATTCGTCTCCGCCCCCGCCACCGCCGCTTGCTGCATCTTCGTATCGAGCGTGGTAAAAATTTTTAACCCGGCACTATCAATCACGTCCTGTGGAAGGATGCGTTCGAGTTCCTTAGAGACGATTTCCATGGCCCAATCTTCCTGCGGTGACGGTGGTTTTTCGACAGCAAGCAACAAGGGTTCCTGCTGGGCTGCGAGTCTTTGCCCGGCAGAAATGAAACCCTGCGTCTCCATTTGTTGCAGCGTGATATTGCGCTGACGCAAGGCCCCATCGGGGTCGCGGAACGGCGACAGGCGATTGGGACTGCGAATAAGTCCGGCCAACAACGCCGATTCCGCAAGCGTAAGGTCCGCCGCCGGTTTGTGAAAATACGCTTGGCTGGCTGTCTCAATGCCAAAAAGCCCCGCTCCAAAATAAATGCGATTCACATAATGCGTCAAAATTTCGTCTTTGCTAAAAACCATTTCCATCCGCAACGCGAGGGCGGCTTCGAGAATTTTGCGGTGCATGTTTTGACCTCCCAACGGAAAACTATTGCGTGCTAATTGCTGCGTCAGAGTGCTCCCCCCCTGCCGCACCCCGCCGGCTATCAGGTTGCTCACCACCGCCCGAGCGACACCGATGGGATCAACGCCGAAGTGGCTTCGAAAGCGGGAATCCTCACGGGCGGTGACGGCGCGGATAAACCACGGACTCACTTTCGCCAGTGGTACCGTGCTCCGATTTTCTCCTGCCAGCCGCGTGTAAACCGCACCATGCCGATCGAGAACGAGAGAGCTTTCCGGAATTTGCCCTACCTGCTGCAAATCAAATGTCCATGCCCACGCAAGATAAAATCCCGCCACAAGTCCCCAAAGAATCAGACACGCCAGCAGCAAACGCCCGAGGCGTTTTGTACGCTGACGTCGAAGGCGACGACGCTTGGCCCGTGGCCGCAGC
>JBDHQL010000132.1:0-3353 GCA_039807035.1 Chthoniobacterales bacterium | reverse complement strand
TTGCGAAATGCCCTTCATGTTGTGTTGGGATGCGAGGATGGAGGGGACCTTAAGGTGCGTCCGCATTTGATGTTTCTTGAAGAACTCGCCTGTGAGGAGGTGATGGATGCGGGTGTGATGTTCGATTGGCTGGCTGAAGCTGCTGCTGAGGCGAAACGGCGGGCGGGGCAAGCGGGAAAAATTACGATGGGGCAGTTTCGTCAATTGCACAATCTCCCGTGCAAGGTTCTTGCGATGGTTGGGATGGAAGATGGTACATTTCCTCGCTGTGAGCGAAGCCCGGGGTGGAGCTTAATAAAAGCGACGCCTAAAATGTGGGATCGTAGCGCGGGGACGGATGACCGTCAGATGTTTTTAGATGCGGTGCTTGCCCCGAGTGAAAGGCTGATCATTACTGGCTCTACGCGTAATGTGCGCACGAATGAAACGGAACCATTTTCCGCGTGTGTGGATGAGCTTTTACGAGTGTTGGGAGAAATGGGGGTGGGGCGGGAAAAGGTGCTTTGTTTGCATCCGCTGACGCCATTTTCCGAGGATTACTTTTCGGGGAACAAGCAAAGTCGTTCTTTTAGTGCCGGTAATTTGGCTGTAGCACACGGCATCGCGCAACGTGGTTTAGCAAGGAAACCGCATCCGTTTTACCTTGGTCAAAATGAGTCCTCGTCGCCATCGTTTGTTGAAATTTCTTTGGAAGATTTGATTCGTTTTTGGAAAGAGCCGGCGAAGGGTTATTTGACAGCTCAAGGCATTTCTTTGTGGCGTGAGGATGGGGATGATGAGGCACTGGATAACGCGCCCATGCCGCCTTTAGATTCGTTGGCACAATGGAAGTTGGAAGATGAAATTGCGCGATACTTTCTCCAAGGTGGAAAGGATTTGAAACATCTGAGAGCGCGATTGGAGGCAGATCGTCACTTACCCAAAGCGTGTTTGGGTGACGCACTATTGAGCCCTCATGAAGACGGAGGAGCAATTCGAGAATTGGCAGACCATATCTGTACCTTGCGTGGAGATGCGTGGGACTTTGTTTTTGAATTTGATTTGCAAGGTGATCCTTATGGACTGCAGTCGGTACGGGCGAAAATCGCGGGTAAAGTTTGGAAAACAAAGGCCGGTAATCACCTCTTAGCTTACCATCCCCGAACGTCGGCAAAGACAAAGCATTTTACGCGAACGTGGATTGAGGCGGTGTTTGCTTCTGCTGCAGAAGAGTCGTTGCCGACGAAATTTTTAAGTCTTTCCGAAAGCGGGGGCATTGATGAAGCAAACTTCCCTGCGGTTGCCGCTTCTCATGCACATGCGCTCGTGGCCGGCTATGTGATAGGGCAGATGCGACCGCTGTGTTATGCCTCGTTAACGTCCGAAGTCATAGCAACACAATTGCGCAAGGGTGAATCCTTAGAGAATGCTTTGAGAGCGGCTCATGATTCTTGGAGCAAGAATGCTTCTTCTTGGGCGTCTGCCTCTGAGGGCGAAACCGAAGCGGCAAAATTTGCATGGCGAGATCGGAGTGCCTTTGAGAATCAAGATGATTGGAAGTTATGGGCGGAGGCCATTGCAACTCCGCTGATGGATTGGGGGAAATCAAAGTAATGCCTGATTTCGACATCATAAAAAGCACGATTTCTGCGGGCCTTTCGGTGGTGGAAGCAAGCGCAGGGACGGGGAAAACTTATGCGTTAAGCCATCTCGTGGCACGGCTGTTGTTGGATGGCACCATTAAGAGCGTGGGGGAGATTCTGCTAGTGACGTTCACCAATGATGCAACGCGGGAGTTGTCGGCTCGGGTGCGGCGAGTTTTGGAAACTCTTTATGCACCGCCGGTGCCGAAAGAAGATGTGACGTTACAGGGGCTTCGGGGGCTTAGCTCAGGTGAGGACTTAAGGAAAATCATGGGGAAAGCCTTGCGGGAGATTGATCAATTAAGGGTTTCGACTATCCACTCGTTTTGTCAGCAAGTTCTCCAAACCAAAGGCGTTTTATGCGGCTTGCCGGTGATGCCGGAATTAGTGCCCGATTCCCGAGAGACGATTGAAACAACATTGCGCCGAATATGGGAGAGGGACATTGGGTCGAACTTTCAGTGGGCACAAATGCGTGGAGACTTTTTCAAAGAATTGAAAATGATTTCCGGATTTTTGGCAGAGGATGATTGGGAGTTTATTCCTGCGGTCGAGGCAAACAGTTTCCAAAACTTTTCGCTGGGAACAATAGATCCTCAAGCGGTGGATGAGCTGGATGAAATTTTAAGGAAAGTACCGAACTGGAATAAGGTGGCGCCTCCTATTGAAAAACGGGCAAAGATTTTAGCCGATCTGAAAGACCCGGAAGGGCCGGGATTTATTGCTGCGGTGAATGAGATTTCGGCGGCTGATCAATGGATAAAAAAGAAATCGAAGGAAGGGGAGGCTTTGAGTGAAGCCGTTAAGGGCAGCCAAGCGATTTCTCAAATCGCAGAAATTTGCGAGCAAATGGCGCGATGGCGATGGGTGTTTTTTGTGACGTGTTTTCGTGAGGTGCAAAATGGATTGTACGCTTCGTTGCGGAAGGCGCGAAAAATTACTTATGATGGCTTAATTGGAGAGCTTCATCGGGCACTGAAACGCGGTGTGCAGAAGGACGCGCTGATTGAACGTTTGCGGGAGCGGTATAAAATTGTGCTTGTTGATGAGTCGCAGGATACCGACAGGCGTCAGATGGAGATTTTTAAGGCGATATTTCTGGGAAGTGCGGAGCATCGCATGGTGCTTATCGGAGACCCCAAGCAAGCGATTTACGAATTTCGCGGAGCCGATGTGAATGTTTATTTAGACGCTAAGAGTGGCGCACCGCAGAATGCGATTTGGGGGCTGACCAAAACATACCGTGCACCAACGCCTTTAGTGGAAGGGTGGAATGCGCTTTTTAATCGCCCGGGATCGCTCTTAAAAAATGGACTCAATTATGCGCCGGCAACCTCGGGTTTAAGAGGGGGGCGGCATATTCAAGTTGGGGGGCAAAATGAAGAGGCCCCGATGGAATTTTGGATTGTGCGAGATGAGTCTGCTTCTAACTACAGTAACGAGGAAAAGCGTTTGGGGATGATCTCCGGTGAAGTCGCTACGGAAATTGTCCGTTTGTTGAATCATGGTGAAATTGTTAGCACGGAGCGAGGGAGTGGAGAAACTGAGGGTAGGGTAGCCGTTCGCAAAAAAATTAAGCCCGGTGATTTCGCAATTTTGGTGAACACGGCGGACGAAGCAAGGGCTATGGAAAGGGCATTAAAGACGTGCCATGTTCCCACGGTTCGAGCGGGCGAAGATGACGTGATGGCTAGTGAGGAAGCGAGAGATTTGCTGTTAATTTTTCGAGCT
>JBDHQL010000131.1:0-3446 GCA_039807035.1 Chthoniobacterales bacterium | reverse complement strand
TGATTCGGAACGAATCTCCGCTTCATGCGGAGCCGTTCTTGCGGATAGGCTCTCACGGGCAGCCCGCGGAATAAGAACGACAAATGCATCGCCTTTTTTCAAGGCTGCGGTTAGAGGTTCACTCCTGCGTCCGCAACCATAAAGTCTCGGCAAAAAAGAAGATTGCCCTACTGAATTCGGCTGGTATTCTTTCGGTATTACAATCAAAGCCGTTATCCATAAAGCGGAGGAAGGCGGGTTCTGGGCGGAAGTTCCTGCCTTACCGGGCTGTGTCACCCAAGGGGAGACGGAAGATGAACTTCGTTCCAATCTTCATGAAGCCAGTGAACTCTGGCTTGAAGCAGGTGATCCACAACCTACAGAGAATCAAGAGGGTAAGATTTTGGAGCTTGCCGTTTGAAGCAGATTTCCGGCAGGGAACTTGCACGAGCTATCCAGAAAAAGGGTGACCATTGACACGTATTAAAGGAAGTCACCATGTTTTTACGAAGTCAGGCCATCGTGAACGTATCGTGATTCCAATCCACGGCAACCAGCCATTGAAGATTGGACTTTTACGATCTTTGATGAAGATCGCTGACATTACTGAAGACAAGATATAAAGCCAAAATATTAAAGGGTGTAGCGGTGGCGAGGAACGAGCCCTCCGGCTGCACCCCTGGTTAAACAAGGCCGCCCAATGAAGCGAGGCTGACTGCTTTTATGCTTCCAACCCCAGCAGGGTTGTAGCCCGAAAAATCTCATGGTGCCGAATGGAAACAATCCCGTTGAGGTTGGCACTATCGGTTTGTATATACCCTGGGTAGCTGCGCAACCCAGGGTTATTGGCTATAACCGCTTTGCGATTTAAATGACTTACACCAACAGGCCAGAACGTCTCGCTTCAAGTTGGAAGAAATTTGTCCTGAACTCTTTCGAATGTATGAGTCAAAAAAATCCTTGTAACGATCAAGTTTCTGCTTTACGATCTTCCTATCGATATGGAAACCGTAACTGTCTCTCCAAAATTTCAAGTTGTGATCCCCCTTTCCATCAGAAAGCAGCTTTCTTTAGAGCCGGGGGCGAAATTGCATGTTTTCAACCACTATGATCGTCTGGAATTCATTCCCGTAAAAAATCCCAAGAAAATGCGAGGATTTCTCAAAGGTATCAATACATCCATTGATCGGGAGTCTGATCGCCTGTGAATGTTGTTGATTCCTCGGCTTGGCTTGAATATCTCGCTGATACAGACCGCGCTGATCTGTTTGCCTTAGCTATTGAAGATACGGATCATTTGATAGTTCCCACTATCAGCCTTTATGAGGTTTATAAGAAAGTCCTTCGTGAGCGAGGCGAGGATGCGGCTTCTCATATTTATAGTTTGATGAGTGTGGGCCAAGTCGTCGCTTTCGATTCATCACTCGCGCTGGAAGCTGCCAAATATCCTTTGTCACTTGCTGACAGTATCATCTACGCTACAGCCATACGGTATGGTGCTACTTTGTGGACGCAGGATAGTCATTTCGAGCACATTGATGGTGTCCGATATTTTCCAAAATAAGCTCAACATTAAAGTGTGTCGCAGAGGCGAGGAACGAGCCCTCCGACTGCACCCTTGGTTAAATAAGCCCGCACAATGAATCGAAGTCGAATGCTTATGACACGAAATGGGTTGGAGTGGCGCGGGGGAATTTCGGATAATGTAGGGCTGTAATTTATGTCCCTCTGCGTTTTTCCCTATCCATCTTTTGAGGCTTTGATGCGTGGGTGGTTGGAAAAGGATGCGGCGGAGATTGGGTTGCGTCCTCGCGTGGTGGTGGTGCCATCTCTTGCTTTTTCGGATCGTTTGCAATTGGGAATTGCCGAGGCACGGGGGATTTGTATGGGGTATGAATTTTTGATGCCACAGGGATTTATCGCACGGGTGGTAGAACGGGAGCGGGGGCTGTTTTGGAGCAAGGAATGCTTAAGTTGGGCGATTTTTTCGAGGGTGAAAAATTTTTCCTTGCAGGTAGGGATGGGGGAGGACGCAACGCCGCGGGATTTATGGGCTGCGTCGTTGTTGATGGCGGATATGCTGGAGCAGTATGCGCATTACCGCCCCGAATTGATTCGAGCTTGGGCAAAAGGAAAGTCGGGATTTGGGCCGTCGGTGTCGAAGGATGTATTGGAAAATGAAATGTGGCAGCGAGAGCTTTGGAAAAGTTTGCGTGAGGCGACGGAGGAGGAACATCCGGCGGTGGCGATGGAAAAATGGAAGAATGATGAGAAATTTTTGAAGCGGATGCAGAAGGAGTTTCCGCGAGTGTCAGTGCTGGGTTCGGGAACGATTGATCCTTTGTTGGTGGAGGTGCTGGGAATTCTCAATAAGGCCGGCGTGGAGGTGCAGGTGCATGTGATTCTGCCGACGATGGGGTATTTGGCGGACTTACGAACGCGCAAGGATGTTCTCGATGTGGCGAGCGCGACGCCGGAGGAGTTTGTGGATGAAGCGGTGCATCCTTTGCTCTCTGTCATGGGGCGTCATGCGGTTGGCTCGTTTTTGCTGCTGGGGCAGCTAGATGAAAATTATTCGGAATGGCCGGAGGTTGATACGGGAAATTCTGACGGTAAAACGAGGACGGTTTTGGGGCGTCTCCAGCAAGATATTCGCGAGCTAAAATCACCTCAAGAAGTCGCGGAGGATGATGGAAGTATTCGGATTCATTCGTGTTTTGGAGCACGGCGCGAAATGGAGGTTTTACGGGATGAAATTTTGAGGGCGTTTAAGGAAATTGAGGGATTGCAGCCTGCAGACATTCACATCGTGACGCCGTCCCTGCAGAATTATGGGGCTTTGGTGCAGGAGGTGATTGGGCAGATGGCTCAGGTGTCGAATGACGAGGGGGCGATGCCGTCGGAGGCTGTGTTGCAAGTGCGCGTTACGGAGTTGTCATCGGCAGGGCAGGATAAGGCTGTGGCGGCGTTGCTTGCGCTTTTGGAGATGGCGAGAGACGGGAACTTTACGGCGAGTGATGTGTTGGATTTGCTGCAATTACAACTCGTACAAAAAGCACTCGGAATTGATGAAGAAGGGCGCGAATTGGAACGCGTTCGGCAGTGGATTGTCGCCAGCGGTGTGACGCGAGGATTGGGAAAGTCGAAGGAGGAATCTGAAATTGGTTCTTGGCGATTTGGAAAGGATCGGTTGTTGGCAGGATTTTGGCTGGGAAATACGGGAAGTGGGAAATACCCGAATCAGGATTTCACTTTGGAAGTTGGAAATGAGTTGTCCGGCGATGATGAATTGTTAGGGAGATTTTTACATTGGAATGCTCAGCTGGAAGAAACATTCCGTGCATGGACTATAGCGGTGACGCCAAAGGAATGGGCGTTGCGTTTGCGAAATGCCCTTCATGTTGTGTTGGGATGCGAGGATGGAGGGGACCTTAAGGTGCGTCCGCATTTGATGTTTCCTGAAGAAG
>JBDHQL010000013.1:0-16671 GCA_039807035.1 Chthoniobacterales bacterium | reverse complement strand
AATCATTTCCACTTCGCTGAGAATATGCGTGGAAAGCAAAATGGTGTGGCGTTTTCCAAGGTCACGAATGAGCTGACGCACCTGACGAATTTGATTTGGGTCGAGGCCGATGGTGGGTTCGTCGAGGATAAGAAGATCGGGGTCATTGACGAGCGCATCCGCAATGCCCACGCGTTGACGGTATCCCTTGGAGAGCGCGCCAATGAGTTTGGTTTCTACATCACGCAAACTGCAGAGTTCCTTAACGGCGTTCACACGCTGACGATTACGGCGACCGCGTACGCCTTTAAGTGCGGCACGGTATTCGAGATATTCCTGCACGCGCATCTCCGGATAAAGCGCCACATTTTCCGGCATGTAACCCACACGCGCGCGCACCTCACGCGATTGGGTTGCAACATCAAAACCCGCCACGGATGCCGTCCCACTCGTCGCCGGCATAAAGCAGGACAAAATACGCATCGTCGTACTTTTCCCCGCGCCATTAGGACCTAGAAAGCCAACAATCTCGCCTTTGGCGACGGTGAAATCGAGGCCCTGAATCGCCGACACGCCGGCATAGGTTTTCGTGAGTCCTGCAACCTGAATCATCAGTAAAAGTTCCGCGTCCGCTTATTTACACGTTCGAGGAATCAGTATTTATGCCGAGGGTTTCTTTGAATGGCAAGAAAGTGACGAACGAAATTCATCTGCTGCACCTTGGATGAGAGAGAATTTTGAGGCATCTGAAGGTATTGCTTGGCCAGGGGGTATGCTTGGTCAGGGGGCATGGGCGTCTCGCCCGTGGTCGTTTTGCAAAATCACAGGCGAAATCTCGCACATGCGGAATGCCCCCTGGGTTGTTTTAATGAAAGGTGCTTCCTATCCATCTCCACATAACTCTGCAAATTAGTGAGGCGTGTTGGGCTCGGTGGAATTGGATGGCGGACGACTTTCATCGAGGGCGACTTGGTCGCCGAGGGAGGGAAGCCCTTCGGTGATTTCAACGGCAATGTATGGAGGACGAGTTTCCGCAGTTGCTGTGAGAAGTGCCGTGCGGCGTTGATCTCGAAATGACAACAATCGAGTTTCAGGTGCCACGCGCAATGAAGCTCCAGTATCTACAAGCGCAAATTGATGTTCAATATCCACCATGATGATACGCCCAATCCAAGTGGGAAGAGTCGCTTCGGGAACGGATGGCTTTTTTTTACCAAGCAAAGCGCAGCCACTCAAAAAAACGACAAGGCATAATCCAAGCACCCATCCGGTAATAATGCGTAAAAATTGCGCGTGTTTGTTCATGGTCATTGTGGTGCTGCCGCCTCCATCAATTCACGATAAAGCGAGACATAAGCTGCCGTCACACGAGGCCAAGTAAAATGCTGTGCGGTTGCCAGTGCGCCCGCAATTAAGTTTAGCCGCAGGTCAGCCGATGCAAGGACGTCACCCATAGCACGGGCGAGTGCTTCTGCATCGCCACTCGGCACAAGAAGTCCGTTTTCACCAGTACGAAGAACCTCGCGAATTCCTGTGACATCCGTTGCTACTGCAGGAAGCCCTGCCGCCAAGGCTTCGAGTAGCGCCGAGCTGAATCCTTCGAGCAAGGAAGCCAAAACAAAAGCATCCACCGCACGATAAAGATCCACCAAACCTTGAGGCGGCATCACCGGAATCGCCGTGCCCAATGCGGACGCTCCAAACTCATAAAACCTCACGTTTCCCGCAACGCCCGCAACTTCAGCATCCGCGTGCAATGCCGGAACTCCGCGCCCTGCAATGAACAAGCGTAAATTTTGATGAGGATGTGCATCCACCACACGGCGAAAAGCGCGAAAAAGAATTGAATAATTCTTTTGCGGATGATTACGCGCCACGCACAAGAAGACGAAAGTGTCCGGCGAAACGCCCAAAGATGCCCGCAAGGCAGCACGATCAATATCCTTGGCAAATCGTTCGCTATCCACGGCATTAGGTAAAATTCGCGTGTGTGTCTTCTTCACGCCGAGCGTGCCGAGGTCGCTCACCATTCCTTCCGAAAGAGCCACAATCATCGGTACCTGGGGCATTGTATTTTTCAAAAGCATTTCAACTTGCGGTTCCAATCCACAACCCGGCAATCCACGTACATCATCACCCACGGCCCGCACCACGCCGGGAACACGCGCATGTTTGTGCCAATCATTCCAACACACGCCTGTCGGAAATAACACAGCGGTATGCCACACATCGAAGCGATGACGACGTTGCAGGCGTGATAAGACGCGACGATTAAGCCAAAAAGTTAGGGGCACACTACGCTTAAAATAACTCCACACATTTGCCGGATAAGCCTCGAGGGCATAGGGCAATTTCCATCCACGCGCTTGAATTTCTCGAACATTTCTGCGCGGGACAATCACGACAGGATGATGTCCTGCAGCGGCAAGATGCGTGGCTAAGTTGTGATGAAAAATTTCCGCTCCCGCACATTTCGGCAAAAATGTCGGCGTCAATATCGCTATGCGCAGCGGTTTCATGAGAGTAGAGAACGATAAATCACTTTCAATTGCGCCGCCGCATCATCGCCACCCGGAACGACAACACGGCGTTGATGTTCAAGCAGCGCATTTCGAAATTGTGGGTCGGCTGTCTTTGCGATCAATGCCGCCAAAGTTGCGGGGTCATTCGGTTCAAACAATCCGGGATCATCCATGCCCAGCACGGCCGTATTTCCCTCGATGCGGCTGGCTAAAATGGGCAGATGACAACAAAGTGCCTGCAACATCGCGAGCGGCTGACCTTCCCATGTCGAAGATAGAACAAATACATCCATGGCGTGGAACCATGGAACCACGGGACGTTGTCGTCCGGCGAACACCACGCGATCCGCAACGCCCTGCGCTTTGGCTTGCGCTTCCAGCTTCTCACGCAAAGGCCCCTCCCCCACAAACACCGCCATTGCGCGGAGCCCCTGTGCGGCAAGAAGATTTAGTGCTTGAATGATCGCCGCATGATTTTTATCGGCATGAAGGCGAGCCACAGTTCCCAAAAGAATTCCTTGCGAAGGCAAACCCAAAGCCTTCCGTGCCGCTATTGCATCGGGTGCAGGAAAAAATTGCGATTTATCAATGGCATTGGGAACCACGGACATTTTGTCGTCCGGCAATTGGAAAGTGCGTTGCAAATCGTGCGCCGTTTGCGATGAGAGGGCAATCACGTGCGATGCCCTTTGCAAACATGCTTGAAAAATTCGCCTCCGTCGCCATGGCAGAGATTCGAGGGTTTTCTGCTGGTGAACAACCGACGGAATTCCGGCCAACCGCGCCGCCCGTGTGGCGAAAATATGGGCGTGATGCGTTTGCGAATGAACAAGAGCAAAATTTTCGCGGCGAAGCCAGGATGCAAAGCGGCGAATGTTGAGAGGATTAATAATCTTCGAGGGAAAAAACGGCGCAAGATGAATGGGGACGCCAGCATCGCGAAGTTCTTCACCAACTTTTCCCCAATCACGCAAAACGACAAAGTGTGCCTCAAAGTCTGGCGCAAGATGCGGTGCAGCGCCAATGGCAAAATCCTCTGCACCACCCACGGGCATACTGACAAAAACAAAAGCGATTTTGCGCGGCAGAGAGGTTGAAATGATTTCGCTCGTTTGCGACTTCATCCTTCTATCTTGCCTTGCTCCATGCAGTGACCTCCACCGGAAAATCATCGCTCGTGCTGACATTCACCCTAGGATGATGAAAATCATTCTCGACGTACCATGTGGCGCAAACTGACCAAATCCATCGAACATTTTGCTTTTCGTGGGCTAGTTTCCATTTGTCCACCGCAGCCTAAACCTCTTGCTAAGGTGCCGCGTTGTATTGTCGTTTTAAGCTGCACGGGAATCGGAGATGCGTTGTTTGATTCCGCCGCGATTCGCTGCCTCAAACAAGCCCACCCCAAAGCTCGACTTGTTATTTTGGCGCATCATCGCCGCATGGCGGTTGCACAGCACAATCCTTATGCGGATGAAGTTTTGCCCTATTCCAAATCGCCTCTCACGCGCTGGCGTCTTCTGCGTCGGTTAAAACGTGAACATCCCGATGTCGTCGTGGCTCTGCGCGTGAATGAAGATGCTGTTTCACTCGGCTACCTACTCAATCGTCATGCTTTTTTTGGCTCGCTACGGCGATGCGGAGCTTTTTCATTTCTTTTATCGCATCCCGTAGATGTCGCGGGAGGATGTCATGCCGTCGAAGAAACATTACAAGTCGCACGAGCGGCAGGTGGAGCGGTAGATGCTCCACAAGCGATGGTTTATCGTGTGCATGAGGCGGAAAAAGAACATGCGACTCGCCGCTTTTCGCCATGGTTTCAAGAGCCCTTCATCGTTTGGCAGGCAGGAGGTGGACGCTCTCTCAAACACCGTGACTGGCCTCCTGCAAAAATCATCGAAGCCATCAACATTCTACGGGAAAAATTACCGCATCGCGTCGTCATCACCGGCGGTGGTGACAACGAGGAAGCAGCGCGGACAATTGCTGCGGCATGTCCCGATGTTATCAATCTCACGAGTGCTACAACACTCGAAGAAACAGCGGCGCTGGTCGAAAGTGCCGCGCTCCTCGTTTCTACGGACACCGGTGTCATGCACCTTGGATTTGCCATCGGCACACCGACGCTCGCGTTGCTTCACCCACGAAGTAAACCCCAACTTTATGGGCCGCCGCCCGAGGACCCAAAATTTGAGGTTATTCATCTCGCATCAGCAAACGCCGATGGTACGCAGATAAGCATGAATGATCTCCCCGTGGAACGTGTTACGAATGCTATTTTTCATCGCGTTCTTGCGTGAGTATATCCGCATTTTCATCCACATCATCTAAGTGAAATTTGTGCAAGAGGCGGTGGAAAATGGGGGCGAGTAGAAAACTGACAGCGACAAGAAAAAGAACACCACTAAAGAGCGCGTAAAACGTCGCAAAAAGTTTGGCAGATGTCGTCTGAATCGGGGACACCTGCCCCATGCCCGTTAAAATCATGGCCGCATTGAGAAGGGAATCAATCCACGACAAGCCTTCCAAATAGTGATAACCACAAATCCCAATTGCCAAAGACCCCACAATGAGCCCCATGGCCATGAGCAATGAATACGCAATGCGGCGTACAAACAGAGGAAAAGGAAGAAGCCGCTCCGTCTTATGCTCAAACATCGCTCATGTTTTTAATAAGCGACATCCCGAAAAGCCAGCCCACAGCGATAAGCGATTCTTCGTCGAGAAATACATCGTGGGTGCTTCTGCGAGCAAACTTTTAAAGTAAGCCCATCGGTCCCATAAGTCCTGTAAGTCCCATAGGGCAAACACGACCTATAAGCCCGACCTCGAGACGCTGCCCTCACTGCGGCGTCACCGCCTGGGGAGGCCGGAGACGGTTTGGAGGATGCCGGAGATCATGGAATAGGCGACGAGGCCGACGAAGAGGGCAACGATGAGGATAACGAGCGGTTGGATGAGAGCCGTGGCGCGTTCGATGACGATGGATAATTGCTTGTCATAATTTTTCGCACTGCGTTCTAACGCGCTCCCGAGATCGCCAGTGGTTTCCCCGACCTGCACGATGTCCACTAATGTGGGAGGAAAAAATTCGGTACGTGCGATGGCGCGGGAAAGTTGAGCGCCGTCCTGCACATGCGCCGCAAGGCGTTCGAGGAGGTCTTGCAGATAGACATTGGGAGTGGCGTTACGAATGAGCTGCATGGCCTGCATAAGCGAGACGTCATTGTTGAGGAGGGTGGAAAGCGTTTGCGTGAATTGCGCATAAAATCTCATGCGCAAAAGCGGCCCAATAAATGGGATTTCCAATTTCGTTCGATCCCACCATTTGAGACCTTCGCCTTTGCTTGTGAGATGACGAAAAATGAGAACGCACAGCACGAGGACAATGAGAATCATCCACCAATATGCGGCAAAAAATTCGCTGACGCCGATTAACATGCGCGTGGCAAGCGGAAGGGTTTTTCCGGTTTTTGTGAGAAGGGAAGTGAGCTGCGGGAGGAGGAAGGCCATGAAGATGGCGAGGAGTGCGATACCTGCCGTAAAAATTACTGACGGGTAAATAAGTGCACTCGTCACACGGCGTTGGAGCTCGCCCATCATGGTGAGAAATTCCACCTGACGTTTGAGAATTTTCGATACGGTTCCGCTGGCTTCACCGGCTTTAACCATGTTGCAGTAAAGGTCACTAAAACTCGGGCTTGCTGTCTTGAGCGCAACGGAAAATGTAGCACCTTCACGCAAGGATTGACGCGCACTGGCGGCCACGGCACGGAGGGTGGACTTATCTTGCCGCTGCTCGATCACCTGCAAGGCGCGGTCTAATTTGAGTCCAGCTTCGAGAAGATCGCACAATTCCTCGGTGAAAAGGAGTACTTGCGAACGTGAGAGGATGACGTTTTTTGCGGGGGCAGATCGTGCCGTTATCGGACGGGCGGCGTCATCATCGCTTTTGGGTATGAGTGAAAAGGGCTGGAGATTTTGTTTTCGAAGTTTGGCAAAAGCCTCTTGGCGGCTCACAGCCTCTACCTCGCCGGAAGTTTTACCGCCACCTGTTTGCAGAGCTTGATAAACGAAGAGAGGCACGGTGATTTATTCGTCGAGGGTGCTCAAATCGAGAGATGTCACACGCATGACTTCCTCAATAGTCGTGATGCCTGCGGCGACTTTGTCGAAGCCATTTTTGCGCAGCGGGCGCATTCCTTCCGCTTCCGCAGCGGGGCGCAATTGTGCGGCGGTTTTTCGCTGGGTGATCATTTCCTGCAACGTCGGTGTAACCATGCAAATTTCCATGATGGCAAGGCGTCCTTCATAGCCCGAATTGCGGCAAGCTTCGCAGCCAACAGCACGAAATATTTTTTCTTCGTATTCCGCTGGAAAACCAATACTTCGCAAATAAGCGGGCGCATAATCTCCGGGAGCAGCCGGACGTTTACATGCCATGCAAAGGCGACGTACGAGGCGTTGCGCAATGAAGGCGCGAACGGCACTGGCGACGAGAAACGGTTCGACATTCATATCGAGCAAACGCGTGATACCACCCACGGCGTCATTCGTATGCAGCGTGCTAAAAACCAGGTGTCCGGTGAGTGCCGCACGGATCGCGATTTCGGCGGTTTCATAATCACGCATTTCACCCACCATGATGACGTTTGGATCACCACGTAAAAAGCTGCGGAGGAGATTGGCAAAAGTGTTACCAATTTCGGGTTGGACGGCACTTTGATTTACGCCCGGGAGTTTGTGTTCCACGGGGTCTTCGATGGTAAGGATGCGGCGCTCCTTGGTGTTGAGACTTGAGAGGAAGGTGTAAAGCGTGGTGGATTTTCCGCAGCCGGTTGGGCCTGTGACGAGAATGATGCCATTGGGAAATGCCAACAATTCACGAATCTTCGCTTTGTATTCTTCATCAAGTCCGAGGCGTTCGAGGCTGAACACCTCTTTGCCGAGAAGACGCAAGCTCATGCTTTCGCCATTGATTGTGGGAATGGCGGCCACACGAACGTCAATCGGTTGTCCGCCTAACTCGAGGCTAATGCGGCCATCCTGCGGGCGCCGATCCTCGCCGAGATCGAGGCCCGAAGTGAGCTTGAGAATATTGATCACTGAGCGTTGTAATCGCCGCATTTGAGCAGGAACGGGGACTTCTTGCAGAATACCATCCACGCGGTAACGCACACGAAGGTCATCGGCGAGAGGTTCGACATGGATGTCGGTGGCACGTTCACGCAGAGCTTCGCGGATGATTTGATTGATGAACTTTTTTACCGAGGCTTCCTCCGACTCATCCTCATCGAGCACGTTGACTTCCTCGGTGCGTCCGAGGTCAATGTCATCCTCCACACTGCGGCCTTCGAGCAGTTCTTCAAATGTCTCCGCACCGATGCCATAGACCTGCCGCAGTGCGGGAAGAATGCCTTTGCGTGTGTAGAGCGCGTAACGCACGCGCTGAGGCACGGCTTCCGCTACCGCTTGTCGTGCCAACAAATTGAAAGGTGCGGAAGTAAGCAGCGTAATTTCATCATCCTCGGCGGCTACGGGAAGAAGCTGATAACGCAGGGCTATGCGAGCGGGCAGCTTCGCACGTAACTCGGGTGTGGCTTTAGCAACCTCTGCCCCACCCCAAGGAATCCGAAACTTCATGGCGATCTCATGATAAAAGCCGTTTTCATCAATCTCCTCCGCATCAAGCAAGGCATGAAGAAGAGGGAGTTGGTTTCGAGATGCCTCGCGTAAAGTCGCGGTAAGTTTTTCACGATCTGCCGCACCATGCCGCAGCGCAATTTCCACGAGGTCTTCAATTAAGGCCATGGAAGCATTTGGCTAATTCCTCGATGTTGAGGATTTCTTTTCTTTGCGCGGCGACGGCACGGGTTTGGCTTTAGGAACTTTTTGATGCTTCGCAGGAGCGTATTCCTCGTAGTCCCAACCGGCAGGGCGCAAAGGATCACGTGGTTTGGTGATGCGCGAATCGGGTGCCAATTCATCCTCCGCATCGAGCACGACAGGCGTTGCGGCAAAAGCAGGAGGCGCGGAAGCGGCATAAGTTTCGTCTCCAATTTTCGAGCGATAACGTTCCTGCCAACTCGCCTTCGCCAATTCTTCGTCATTTTCCACCACCGTCGGTTGAAGAAGAACCATCAATTCCGAGCGTTCTACTTTACGTGAAACTTGTTTGAAAAAATAACCAATCACCGGAACGCGCATAATAAAAGGGACGCCACCATCATCTGCTTGCGTGCGTTCAACAATCAATCCGCCGAGAACAACGGTGCCTCCATTAGGCACGGTGACCGTCGTGGTCAGCTCTTGCGAGCCAATCACCGGCGTGAGATTGCCGCCGAGGTTTTCATAGCGCAGCACATCATTTTTTGTCTGCACAATCACGAGCGTTACATCGCGGTTGGCATTGATGAGGGGAAGAACTTCAAGTTTTAGCAGCACATCTTTGTAGGTAATGTTCGAAGTAATACCGGTCGTATTGACCGTGGTGATCGTGGAAGAAGCCAGCGTACTGCTTACAAAGGGAACTTGCTGACCGGAACTAATCACGGCTTTTTTATTATTCGTCGTATAAACGACAGGACGCGAGAGTACCTTAAATTTGCCGGTACTTTCCAAAGCCCGGGCATAAATATCCACCGCATCGGCGACCGTGCCGTAGATCGTCAGGCCCTGCATATTTTGAAACAGCTTGGGACTAATCAAATCCTGCGGCGCTGGCAAATTGGAGCCGAGACTGAGACCTTGAGCACCATTGAGCGAATTGATGATTGAGCCGGCCATGCCCGTACCAGCTCCATTGTTGATGTAGCGAAGAAAATAACTGAACCCAAATTCCATGCTGTCGGTAAGACTTAGCTCGCCAATGACAGCGGAAAGATAAACTTGGCGTGGGCGGACATCGAGCATGTCGAGAAGTTGGGCCACTTTGTGCCGACTGTCAGGTGGGCCAATGACGATGATGGTATTGGCACTTTTGTCGGCGATAATTTTCGTCTTACCCACGATGACAGATTCCGGCGCGGCATCCTGCGTAGGTTCTTTAATGCGGTCGGGGCGGCTGAGTCCTGAGCCTGCGCCGCTATTGTTGCCGCCCATGCCTTGGCCAAACTGCGAATTTCCTTCAATGGTCGACGTTGTATTATTGCGGTTTTCCGTGGTTCCCGATGTTCCCGTTATCTCATCATTCCCCTCGGTGAGAAGGTCACGGAGAACGGGAAGAACATCCGAGGAGGAGACAAATTTGAGCGGACGTTCCAGCACGGAATCAAGAGGGACGGGGGCATCGAGCTCATCAATGAGTTTTTTGATATAGGGAAAATTGACAGGGCGTGTAACGACGAGAATGCGGTTTGTACGCGGGTCCGCAGCGAGCTGAGTTTGGCCGGCGACAAGATTGGCTTCAAATTGCCCGGCAACATTACCCGCAGCACCGGTGGCCTCGATGACCTGTGGAGGCTGTCCGGCAGCCGGCGCCTGATGAGCACCGCCCGCAGGTTTGGGAGTTCCTCCGCTTTCCCGTTGTTCCAACAAACCTTGCAACACCTCGACCACCTGCTCGGCATCCGCGCGTTTGAGGGTGATAAACTCCGTGATGACCTGAGCCGGCGGGACATCAATCAATGTCTGGAGTGCAATTAATTTGCGAATCACCGGCACATTTTCCGTAATGAGTACGGCTTGTACATTGGGAACAGGTGTGAACGCGGTGTAATTTTTCGAGGGAGGAATGAGCGTTTGAAAAAGTTGCGCGGCTTCCTGGGGATCGAGGTAATTAAACCGCATAAAATAACTCACCACCTGATCCCCTTCGGGCAGCATGTAGGGAGAAGAAAAAATAGGAACGCCTTCGGAGCGCGGAAATCGCGAGGGGCCGAGAACTTTCACCGTGTTATCATCTATCGGCACAAAGGAATAGTTGTTGAGCAAAAGCGACGCTTCAATGAGGCGAATCGCTTCACTACGCGGCACCTCACCGGGTACCATGATTGTAAGTGGCGGACCCGTTGTAACCATCGAGTCGCGCACAAGATGTTTTCCGGTCAAAACTTCATAGAGGCTCAGGATTTCATTGACCGAGGTATTGGGAAAAGTAAGCCGCACGGTAGGCTCCGCCGGTGGCGCATGTGGCGTGGCATGGGGAGCGGGTGTGGTAGGTGCCGGAGCCACGGATGCAGGAGAAATTGGTGCAGAAAGATCGGGAGGAGTCGGCTCTGGAGACGGATGTTGAGGAAGACGCGCGACCGGCAGTGGTGCGTCTTCGGGCGAGGCATTCGGTGCCTGAGCATAAAGTGCGTCAACGCCCACCAAGCAGTATGCAATCAAAACTGCTGCCAAAGACGCCCACATGCGAAACCGAACCATTGGCATAACTAAAGCAGATAAGGAGAGATTCTCAAGGCAACGCTGGGATTAAAGCACGGCGCCGAATAATGCGTGCCGGCGGTGGCGTTTGCCCGGGAACCGGTGGCTGCGCCTGACCCGGGATGCCTGTTGAAGAGGGTTGGGCCCCCGTATGTGGGGCGGATGGTACTTGGCCATTGGGAAATTGCCCGGGAATTTGCGGCATTTGCGTTGGGATTCTTTGCCCGGGCTGGCCTGTAACAATAGGCATAGACGTAGAGACACCCGCACCTGGCGGCTGCGGTGGAGATTGAGCTTGAGTTGGGAAAGAACGTCCGGGCTGTCCTACTTGCCCTTGAATACCGGTAGGAAGGGCGCCCATCGCCGGTGCCGTCGCATCAAATTTCACCACGCCGAGTTCTCCCGCTTGGCGAACCACGGCCGTGGAGTCATCGGATTTTTTTTCCATATTCACCTGCACGAGAGACAAGCCGTCGGAATTAGTTTTTTTATCCAGCATGTGGCGTACCTGCGTTGCTCGGTCCAAAAGGAAAACGATGGGTTCTCCATTCACTTGAGCAATGCCAGTCAGCGCATATTTTTGAGCAAGCCCTGCCGATTCGCTCGGTAGCGCAATAGATTCGAGTTGGAAGGGCGAATGTTCCCACAGGGATGTATAACGAGAAAGTGGAAATGGAGGCGGCACAATTTCTTCATTATGCTCCGCATGTTCTGAAGAAGCGGTTGTTGGTTCAGGCGCAGATGCGGAAGGGGCCTCCGGCTCTGCCCAAACGACAAGCATTCCGAGTGCAAAGAAGCAAAGTGTAAGGGCTGATTTCATGGCCGATTCCTTTCCACGGGGCGATACCAACGCGCCACCTCCACATCACCCACAAGCTGCGGTGGCTCCGCGCTCTTGATCGTAAGCTGTTTGACAGCGCGGAAGGCTTGCGGTTGCTGAAGTTCATTGAGCCACTGCGCCAAGGCCTTGAGATTTCCTTTGACCTGCGAAGAATCAAAAACTTCGACATAGTCGGGATTTGCCGGGCGCGGCCCGGCGGCTTTGCGGGTGTATTCCAAACCACTGCGCTTGGCACTGCTCTCGATAAAATCATAAAATTTCGCGTCATCCTCCGTCGTAGAAACATCATCCGTCGGCTGATTTTTTTCCAACCAAGCCGCACGCTCTTCATAAATGGCACGGTCGGCTAAGACAGTTTTGTTTTCAGCTAATTCATCCTGCAAGCGTATGATCTCCGCCTTGAGTCCACGCTGACGTTCGAGAAATATCCGCAACGCGACAACATTGAGTAGAAAAAAAACCACCCCCAACAGCGCGGCGAGGAGAATTTTTTCTTTAGATGTCAGGGCTCTCATTATTGCCATCCTCCGCAGGACCTACAGCCACCCGACGCGTTCCATTAATTTGAAACTTCGCGCTTCCGGTTGGCAGCGGCCTAGGGTTTTCCATACTCCAATTATACGCTGCCAACTCCGGCGCGTCGCGAATTTCCTCCTGAAACTTTTGCGCAGCTTGCAAAGTCGCAGCCTCACCCGCCACAACCAGATGGTTGAGGTTCATGGAAAAAAGAGTAAGGCGTACGCCGTCTTTAGGCAGCCGCTTAGAAACTTGGTAAAGAACTTCCAGCGGATATGCCGAAGGATCGAGAGCAGAACTTAAAGCCTCCCAGCGGCTCTTCGCCTGTTTAACAGCATCCACAGCTTCCGCTTCATTCGCCAAAGACTTTCGCAAAGCTCCCGCCTCCCAATGAAGCCTCATCGTGGTTCCCACCAACGCCAGCACAATCAAAAAGTAGGCAGCGGCTGCCACAAGGGCTATTTTCTGCCGACGCGCCGTCATTTGACGGGCATGTTGAACTTCACGAACAGCCTGTGGCATGCAACGCAAGGAATCGGGCGGACGTCTCGGTGGCGGCATGGGCAACGCCTGCACAGGAAGCAATCCCGCTGTGCGCCAATTTTCGAGATCAAGAGCTTCTTCCCCTTGGTAAAAAATCTGCACCTCGGTAATTCCAGACAGCATACCCCCAGCCTCTAGCGTCGCCAGCATCAGCCACACTTCATGCGCCATGGCTGCCGTGGGATTGGCTTCAGCGAGAGCTTGGAAATGAACCAACTTGTCTCCTCGCGATACAGCGGCAATCCACGCGCCCTCCTCATTCCAAATGCTCACCGAATCTTCCGCTAAAGGCACACATGCCGGTGACGCCGCATAGGTCTTTACCCGACCGTCCCAATAATGTTCCGCGAGATGCGCCGGTAAAACCGTGGCGTGAACAAGCACCTCACTCCCTTCCTCCGCAATCCGCTCCCATGCAAACGAAGTCACATCACGTGATGCCCCTGCGAGCCCATGCAAATCCAATTGCGTAAAAACCAAATCCGGAATGAGCGAAGCCTCCGCTGCCGGAATCCATACGGTGAGAGAAAATGTGCGACGCGCAGGCACCGCAATCACGCCATCTTCCTCGGGTTGCAGGGCAGTCAATTTTTCGGCCTCAGCTTCCAACGACCACGCCCCTTCGTCGTCTTGCCGCCATTTCTGCCATCCCATGGCGACCGGACGATAAAGTTCGCCGAGATTTGCGCGGCTACTTTTCGGCTTTTTTATTGCTCCTCCCATAACAAGTACTCGGACGGCTTGCCTGCAGATTTTGATGAGGCGACGACCGATATCCGATGCACAAACTCGCCCACATAACCGAGGCTATCAATCCTTTTGACCGGACTTTCCGTACTCAGTCGTGCCGTGAGTTGCTCCGGCGGCAATCCCGAAGCCTGCAGCCATCCTGCCAACTGCGTCAGATTCTCAAAGCGAAAATCATCATCTGTCGGCTCTGCCCCATCGCCACCAGCGCGCTGACGCAAAATGCCCTCCACCATCTCCGCATTGAGTCCCGTCACCGCTTGCAAAACATCCGCCGACGCCTCATTCACATCCACCTTCCCATCGCCGAAAATCGTGAAGGCATCCCGCCATGTCGGGTGGACACGCGTGAGCATTTCCATGCCGAGAACACGACTCATTTCATCCACGGAACGAAAGGGGCGATTCGCCGGCGCGTCCGGAATCCCGGCGGCAAAATACTCCGCCTCCTCCGCGCCATTTGGTTGACGTCCGATGTCGTTGTCCACCCAATCAATCAGCCGATCAATCAGCACATCCGCTTCGTCATTTGACAATCCCCAGAGAATAAAAAGATTTTTCAAAGGCACGCGATCCTGCCGCGTGAGGAGATCGTTGATATTGAGGCGTGCGCCTTCTCCTCGAATGCTCACACGCAGGCGTTCGCCATTGCCGAAGTTTTGATTGAGCAGCTCGCTGTCATCGCGTTTCACATGCGGGTGAATGCCAAGTGCAATGCCCGTTAAAGCGATTTGTCGCGCCTTAAATCTCGAAGCACTGGCCGCCCCACTTTGCAATTCGAGGTCAACCATTCCTGCCACCCAAATCACAACAAACGACACCACGGCAATTGCCCAAAGCACGAGCAGCAACGCGGCTCCCGAAGTAGGGCGAAAATGAAAGCGATTCATTGCACTCTCCTTTCTCCCTCGCGCAATGGTGTAGGCGATGGCGATGGCGTGGGAGATGCCTCGGCGTCGGGTGACACGACAATGCCTTCGGTATTTTTAACAGGTGGAAGCCAAAAAACATATTTATGCGGAATATCTTCGCCGAGAAGTTCCATATCGAGCTCCACCAGCGGCGGGCGTTCGCGTCCATCCGCCCATTCGTCCACCCAATCGTCCAAAACCGGATCATAAAATCTCCATCGCACCTCGCGTAAATCCGGCATTAAACGCAACCAGTCACCGCCCTCCAATGCCTCACGCCGTTCCGTCTCGCTGAGAGAACCGGATAAATGCAACAAGCTAATCTCGCGTCCACCGCCCAGCCTCTGCCGCGCTGCAAGAACTACCGTTCCGGCGGAGGTTCCACCGGACCCCCATGCAAACACCCCCGGCGCATCACGGAGGACAAGTTCTCCGCCACCATCGCCGCCCTCCCCATGCACTCCACCACTCAATTGCGCGGATGCGGGGAGATTGTGCAATGTGCGCCGCAGCAGGGAAACAAAGGCATCAAGACGCTGACTTTGCAATGTGTCTTCGGTCAAAATCGCCGTGGCTCGCATGGCCATGCCGACGGTGTTGTAAATTCCAAAAGCCAAAAGAACGAAGATCGCCATCACAACCACCATTTCAAAAAGGGTGAATCCCTCGATTTTGCGGCGATGAATCATGATGGCTCTCATCATGGCTCGTAACGCAGGAATCGCTCCTGCCATTCCTGTTTGCCGCTATCGTCTGTCCAATTTGCCTGCACCGTCACCCACCAAAGCCCCGACAGCTCCTCATTTTCACGATTATGAATTTCCGCGGGTTCTGCACTTAATTGATAAACCGCGCCCAAGGCATCACGGTCACTTTTTTGCCCTTGGGCGAGCAAGGGCATGGGAAGATTCATGGCTTGGTCCACCCACGAAGCCATCTGCTGCCGTATCTCCGCGTCATCGCGCAAGAGCGCACTCGCCTCGGCGGTTTTATTGAGAGCTAATGTAAGGCCGCCAATGGCCAGCACAAACACGCCAAGGGCAATGAGCACTTCAAACAATGTGAACGCGGCATTTTTCACGGGATGTAATAACTTTCGTCGGCGATGCTCGCCGTCAACGGATCAAAACGTATTTCCATCCATGCCTCGCCATCGGTCAAATAAACCGCGAGGGGCTCACAAATGCCGGTGGGTTGAAAAATCCATCGCTGCCCCTCGGGACGTAGTGATTTATCATCGCCAAAGGGACGTAGGGTGTAGGTCATGTGGGAAGGGAGGCTGACAGTTTTCGATGGCTCTTCCTCGCCCGGACGAAACAAAGCAAATCCTTGTTTTTCAAAAATTACTTCCGCAGATCGTCCGGTGGTCATGGCTTCTATGCGTGCCGTTTTTGCCAGCACCAACAACTCACGCATCACGTCACGAAATTCCTGATCGCGTGAAAAGCCTGTCGTCAGCGGAATGGCAACGCCTAGCAAAAGCGCGATGATGGCCAGCACCATCAAAATTTCCAGCAGCGTAAATGCTGCATGGAAACAGGGCGATGCGGACGACCTTGGGATCCTTTTCATCCCGAGCGGTACATTCTAATCGTTGCCGATGTCGTCCTCGCTCTCGACACCATCCTCACCCAGCGAAAAAAGGTCATAGCCTCGCGGGTTTTTTTTGCCCGGGCGCCGGTATTGGTAAGGTTTTCCCCACGGATCAAGAGGGATTTCATCCAGCACCTCGCGCCAACGTTTGGGAGACCCGGGGCCCGAAGGGCGCTTTACCAAAGCCTCAATTCCCTGCTCCGTGGTGGGCCAACTGCCCGCTTGTACTTTGTACATTCCAAGCGCGGTGGTGAGAGTTTTAATATCCGAAGCCGCACGTTGGTTTTCAGCCACCCCCACCGCACCACCCAGCATGTAAATTGCCGAACCAACCAGCACCGCAATAATGCCGAGTACAAGCATGATCTCAAAAAGTGTGTAGCCGGCCACGTAGCGAGCTTGGGAAAGAGAAGAACGCATGGCAGAAACCATGCGGTGTGCCGTGCGACTTGTCAAAACAGCTTAGAGCGAATTGTTCCCCCGCCAAAACTCCTGCAATGTATCTGTCGGGCCTAATTCTACCCCGGTGGGTGCGGGGGGCAACGGCGCATTCTGTGCGGGAGAAGGCTCGACAATGGGTAAATCGGCGACGGGTAAAGTCAAGTCCGGCTCCTTTTGTGGTGGCGGATAAGCCAGCTCCAAAATTGCCTCA
>JBDHQL010000130.1:0-3467 GCA_039807035.1 Chthoniobacterales bacterium | reverse complement strand
GCCTTGTTTTACTGGATGCTGGGGGATCGCGCCGTCGAGTTGCACGCCGCGGGCGCGAAAGTGTCCACCCTTGAGATCAGCGCCAACGATGTCTGGGATATTTCCGCAGGCCTGTCAAAGGGAACCCGCTTATTAATGCACTGTGATCTGATCCAGCGCACCGGCCGCAACATCCTGCGGTTCATCAGCGAAAGCGGCACGATCGAGTTGAGCATGGTCGAAGGGACAGTCCGCCGGTTCCTCGCATCGACCAGGCAGTGGGAATCGCGCACGCTCCCGCAGGGTTACGTCTACGAACAGTGCTACATCGACGAAATCGGTCTGTTCCTCAAGGTCATCGAGGGTACGGCCCAGTGGCACATTCCATTGCCGATGGCGGTGGACGTCGTGAAGTTTTTGATGGGGATGCATCAAAGCGCGCAAACCAAGTCCACGGTCACAATTCAAGGATAAATACCATGAGCATTCCAATCCCCCCAACCGTTGAAATTCCCAGGGGCGTGGTGACGCTGGGTGTTCCAGCCTGTCCGCCCAACGCCAACCTGAACAGCCGCTGGCACACCGGAAAGCGAGTGGAAATTCCCTCCTTCTCCATGGGAAAATTCGCCGTCACCAACAAGGAATATCGCGCCTACGTACAGGCCACCGGCACTGTCAAACCCTCGCACATCGACAAGGAAGGTTTCAACCTGGACAACCAGCCGGTCGGCGGGATTTCATGGGAAGATGCGGTCGGCTATTGCCAGTGGCTGTCCCAACAAACCGGCAAGCCCTATCGCCTGCCGGGCGATTCGGAATGGGAATATGCCGCCTGCGGCGGCCGGGAAAACAGTCTTTTCCCGTGGGGCGATGCCCTGGACCCCAAGCTGGCCTGTTTCGGCGGCGTCGCCGCCCCCAAACCGGTCGGTTCCTATCCCGCCAACGGCTATGGACTGCACGAGATGATCGGCAACATCTGGCAATGGTGCGAGGATCAATTCGAGCAGGTGAGCGACGGCATCAAGGCCGTCAACAAGCCCACCGGCAAGGAGACCGCCCTCAATCGCTGCCTGCGCGGCGGTTCCTACCTGACAACCAACATCCTGAACCTCTGGATCGCCTATCGGCATGAGGATCCGCCGGATTTGCGCCATGAATGTCTGGGGTTCCGCGTGGCGATGGGAGAATAAACCTCCGCATCGTAATTTCAGCAAGCATCCTCCCCCTCTCCTCGGACGACCGGAGAGGTCAAGGGGTTAGCAACAGTCTGGGGTCAAGGGGCCAGTGTGCATTTTCTTGCAAAAGAGTTTGCAAGAAAATGCACACTGACCCCTAGTTTAAGGTAGCGCGGCGGCTTGCGTTTCTTAGCCGTTTTTATAGGGTACGCAGAATTATGACTCTGCTTCCCTCTTTACGTTGTGCGTGTTGGTTTTCTTTTATTGCGGCTTTCTTGTTGGGAAATGCCGTGGCTGCGGGCCGTCCGATAACGACCTTAAATGACCTTCGTACAGCACGCGCGGAGATGGCGGCGAAACCGCGCCGTTTAATTGCCAATAATGATGGCTGTGATGCGTTGTATTTTCCGAAGGAAATAGAGCCGACTGTGCAGAACTTCCTTGAACGCCGCACGACGATGTTAGCGGGGTCACAGGTGGCAACGATTGCGTATTGTACGATTAGCTCGGGGTTTGGTTTGTTCACGCATGACACGAAAGTTGGAGAGCTTCTCACGCGGCAGGGTGCTGATTTTAAGGTTAGGCTGGAGTCGAAAAACATCACGGAAGACCTTATTGCGCAAAAAACCGATACGCTGCGAGCGGTTACGGATTTTGCCCACAAAAACGGACTTGAAACTTTTTGGTCTATGCGGATGAACGATACGCATGACTGGGAGCATCAGCCGGAAAAGCCCCATTTCCTTTTCCCAAAATTAAAAGAGGAACATCCGGATTGGTTGCTTGGAACCCCTAAAAAACTGACGACTTATGGCCGTTGGAGCTCGGTCAATTATGCGCAGCCGGAGATTGTAGATTTAGCTTTTCGCTACATTGAAGAGGTTTGCAAAAATTACGATGTGGATGGTATTGATTTGGATTTTTTTCGACATCTAAGTTTCTTTCGAGGTGTGGCGAACGGAGGAAAGGCAAAACCGGAGGAAGTTGCGGCCATGACGGATCTCCTGCGCCGCGTACGCACGATGACGGAGGAGGTTGGGCTTAAACGGAAGCGTCCGATCTTAGTTTCCGTGCGCGTTCCGGATTCTGTGGATTATGCGTTGGATATCGGCCTTGATATTGAGAAGTGGCTCAAGGAAGGGTTGGTAGATATTATGGCGACGACGGATTATTTTCGGCTTAATCCGTGGAAGTACAGCGTGGACTTGGGGCACAAGTACGGCGTGAAAGTTTACCCGGCTCTTACGGATCCACGTGTACGCGGTGAGACGCATTTTAAGCGCCGCAGTGTTCCTGCTTACCGTGGGCGGGCGGCAAAGGCGTGGGCTGCGGGGGCGGATGGGCTCTATGTGTTTAATCTCTACGATGTGGAGCGCGAGTCTCCATTGTGGCGTGAGTTGGGTGATCCGGCGGCTTTGGAATTCACCGACAAAGAGTATTTTCTTACCGATCTCGATGGGAATCCTGATGCGTGGTTAGCTAATGGGCAAAAATACCAGACCATCCCCATCGTCACACCCACGATGCCAACGACCCAGGCGGAGCTGACGACGACACGCCCTTTTGAAGCCCCCTTGATGATTGCGGATGATTTGAAAGCTGCGGGCCGTGCGGGTTACGAAATTAAAGCGGGGTTGCATCTGGATTTACCCGGCATTACGGACGCCTCGCGTGTCATTGTGACGCTGAATGGAAAAGAATTGCCCAAAGGAAAAATCAACGACGGCTGGTTGGATTGGGTGTTGAAGCCGGATCAATTGCGAAAGGGCGCGAATGATGTGGTGATTACACTACAACCCTCCGCTCCTCCGGCTCAGGGAGAGTGGAACCTTATTTATGATGGCGAGGCAAAGCCAACAAGCCCGTGGCGTCGTGATTTTGGAACTGCAAAAGTTCAAGAGTCCATTAAAGACGGTGCCCTTTATATCGAGGATCGCGGAACTGCGACGCGGGATTATGGCTACTATCGCAACACGTGGGGAGCGACCCCCGAGGAGGAAAGCATTGTGGAGGCGCGAATGCGGGTTGAAAGCGGAGTTCATCATCTCTCCGTTTCCAATGGCGTCGGCAATGAACGCCTCGAAATTTCACCGGAAGGCATTTCGCTATTTAATCAAAAGACCCATTATGCGATGGATACGACGGATGATTTTCACAACTACCGCGTGGTGCTAAAAGGCGATAGTTTGAAGGTCTATGTGGACGATGTGTTGCGTCTTGATGCCCCTCAAGCTCTCGCCGCCCGTGCCGATAAGAAACCAACGCGTAATGAGCTCAGCTTTGGAGAAGCTCCGGGCAAAACCCATGGCGAGA
>JBDHQL010000129.1:0-3493 GCA_039807035.1 Chthoniobacterales bacterium | reverse complement strand
CGACGCAAATTCTTATGGCCACCATCTTCGTAGGTGCCTTAGCACCGCCGGCGATATCCGGACTCGTCGCCTCCGCGTCCGTGTTTTTTGTCGCCCTCCTCGGCTTCGCCTGTGCGCTGGGAAGTTCGTGGTTACTTTCCCACACCCTGCTAAAAGGCGAGGCTTCGTCCTTTAGCCTTGAGCTCCCGCCCTACCGTCCGGCCGCCATTTTACGAACCCTTTACACATCGCTAATAGACCGCACCTTGTTTGTGCTATGGCGAGCCATTGTCTTTGCGGTTCCCGCAGGTGCCGCCATTTGGCTCATTGCCAACATCCACCTCGCCAACCACAGCGTCGCATGGTGGATGGTCACCGCTCTCGATCCCCTTGGCTGGGTGATGGGGCTTACCGGTGTCATCCTCGTCGCCTACATCGTCGCCATTCCCGCCAACGAAATCGTCATTCCGACCATCCTCATGCTCACCGTTCTGCTCTCCGGTTCCTCTCCCACCGATTCACCCGGTGCCGGCGTGCTCTTTGAAACCGAAGGCCATGTTTTGCACACACTGCTTACGAGTGCCGGGTGGACGACGTTGACCGCCGTGTGTCTCATGCTTTTCAGTCTCCTGCATAATCCGTGTTCCACGACGCTTTACACCATTTACAAAGAAACCGGCAGTTGGCGATGGACGACACTTTCTGCCGCCCTTCCCCTCGCCCTCGGCTTCATTGCCTGCACCATTCTCGCGGCGACATGGCGGCTTATTCTTGGGTAAATGGGCGAGCCAATAGGGAAATTGTAAAGCACGTCCGCAGAGAGTGACTCGACTACAACGCATCATCGCGAAGGGATGCGTGATCCGGGGGAAAGATGTTTCCTGCGCTTCCAACTTCACGCTTATCAATCTACTATTGCCCCCCCCATGACTCACCGCGAAGCCTGCATCGCTCTTAATATGATCCCCAAAATGGGGCCTGTGAAAATGCGGCGGCTTTTGGATGCCTTTGGCTCCGCAGAGAAAATTCTTTCCGCCCGCTCGGACCAGCTCACCCGCGTGGAGGGCGTGAATGATGCGCTCGCCAAAAATATCGTCGAGTGGGAAAAATTTGCCGACCCTACGGCGGAATTACGCAAGGCAGCTGATCTGGATGCACACATTATTACGAGAGAAGATGAGGAATATCCTCCCGCGCTCCGCGAAATTAATGACCCGCCGATTGTTCTTTATGTACGTGGGAAAATCACGGAGCGCGACCGCAATACCATCGCCATTGTTGGTTCTCGTCGGCCAAGTCACTACGCGACCGAATGTGCCAAAAAGCTGAGCTTTCAGATTGCCTACGCGGGGATCACCGTCATTAGTGGATTGGCACGGGGTATTGATACGGCGGCGCATAGCGGTGCTTTGGCGGCAAAAGGGCGTACCCTTGCTGTCATTGGTGCCGGCCTTGGGCATCTTTACCCGCCGGAAAATGCCGAGCTTGCAGACCGCATCACTTCCGCCGGTGCCGTCATTTCGGAGTTCCCCATAGACACGCAAGCAGACCGTCAGACATTTCCTATTCGCAATCGCATTGTCACCGGCTGTTCCTTTGGCGTTCTCGTTGTGGAGGCAGGTGCTAATAGCGGCGCCCTCATCAGTGCAAACATGGCCGCAGAGCAAGGGCGCACGCTTTATG
The DNA here is from genome assembly GCA_039807035.1 of Chthoniobacterales bacterium. Lineage (GTDB taxonomy): Bacteria > Verrucomicrobiota > Verrucomicrobiia > Chthoniobacterales > JACTMZ01 > JACTMZ01. Next base: position 1,831 of record JBDHQL010000129.1, on the reverse strand, counting down.
CGGTGCCCGGACGGATTGATCAGCCGGGATGCCTTGGTTCCAATCGGCTCATTCAACAAGGAGCCAAACTCGTCATGGCCGTGGAAGATATTCTCGATGAATTGCCGCTCGTTTTTTCCAAAGAACCGGAACTCGCCGCACCCACACTCACCGTGGAACTTTCGGAAACGCAGCAAAAAATTTACGAGATCATAGGGACAAATGAGAGATCGCTGGATGAAATTATTGCGACAAGCGGATTGACAGCCGCCGTTGTGTCTTCCACGTTGCTCGGCCTTGAGATTCGTCGGTTGGTGAAACAACTCCCCGGTCAACGATTCGTGAAACTCGTCTAAATTATGTCCAAAACCCTCGTCATCGCAGAGAAGCCCAGCGTCGCTCGGGACTTCACCCAAGTTCTTGGAAAATTCAAAAAAGACAAAGGCTTTTACGAAAGTGATTCGATGGTCATTTCGTACACCGTCGGCCATCTGCTCGAAATTGAAGAGCCCGACAGCTTCAAAGTCATTCGCGGCAAATGGAGTCTCGAAAATCTTCCCGTCCTCCCCGATCATTTTGATCTCGTTCCCCGCGAAAAAAGTCAGGATCAGCTCCGCACTCTCAAAAAACTTTTTGCGCGAAAAGACATTGATGTCGTCATTAATGCCTGTGACGCCGGGCGCGAAGGCGAGCTGATTTTTCGCTACATCGTTCAGCACTTCAAAAATATAAAACCCATCAAGCGCCTATGGCTGCAATCCATGACCTCCGGTGCCATCCGCGAAGGTTTTGCCAATTTGCGCGACGATGCGGAGATGATTCCGCTTTCGGAAGCGGCGACTTGTCGCTCGGAAAGCGATTGGCTTGTAGGCATCAATGGTTCGCGGGCTATGACCGCCTTTTACAAGGAACTTCTCGGCGGCTTTCAGGTCACTCCCGTAGGCCGTGTGCAAACCCCCACCCTCGCCATTCTCGTAGAACGCGAAGAAAAAATTCGCGACTTTCGTCCCACGCCCTACTTCGAACTTCACGGAACTTTTGCGGTGGCCGCAGGGGATTATCTCGGCAAATGGTTTGACGAAAATTTCAAAAAGTCTGACGACGAAAACGCACGGGCGGAAAGAATTTGGGATCGCGCCAAGGCGGAGGCCATCAAAGCCAAATGCGAAGGCAAGACCGGAACCGTTCACGAAGAGCGCAAACCGACCACGCAGGCCCCGCCTTTGCTTTACGACCTCACAACGCTCCAACGCGAAGCTAATGGCCGTTATGGATTCAGTGCCAAACGCACCTTGCAAATTGCCCAGGCACTTTACGAAAAGCACAAAGTCCTCACTTACCCGCGCACCGACTCGCGCTATCTCCCGACGGACAATCTTTCTGTCGCCAAAAAGGTGCTCGGTGCCATGGATGATCCTTCGCTGGCACCCCACGCACGCAAGGTGCTGGATAAAGGCTGGGTGCGTCCGTCTCCGCGCATTTTCGACAACGCCAAAGTCAGCGATCACCACGCCATTATTCCCACGGGTGCGGGCACGGAGAAACTCGATGAGGTGGAAATGAAACTCTATGACCTCGTGGCCCGTCGCTTTATCGCCGTGTTCTTTCCCGCTGCAAAATTTGAAGTCACCAAACGCATCACAACGGTCGAAAAGGAGAAATTTAAGACGGAAGGAAAAATTCTTCGCGAGCCGGAATGGCTTGAGGTTTATGGAAAAGTCGCCGCAGCGGAAGGCGATGACAATCTTGTCGCCGTTAAGGAAGGCGAAAAGGCTGTCACCGAGAGCATCGAACTCAAAGACCTCCTCACCAAACCTCCGGCTCGTTTTAATGAAGCGACGCTTCTTTCCGC
>JBDHQL010000128.1:0-3545 GCA_039807035.1 Chthoniobacterales bacterium | reverse complement strand
CCAAACGGCGTCCCACGGTCTTACCTACGGGATCATCGAGATTGACGATCGGTTTCATGGCGGAAATTTTATCTGCACGAAGGTAGCAACGCAACTTTGGGTGACAGCGACATTGACAAAGAAATGTCGAAAAGAGCGGCAGCAGAGCACCGCCGCTACAAATGTTCTCGCGCTTCGCACGTATTTCTTATTTGGAATTGTTCTTGAAATAATTTCCAATTGCCGTAGTTTACTCGTAATGCGAGCGGTCAATCCACGTCATCAGCTTAAGCGCTATGAGGAATCTATTGCGCAAGGTGGGCTGCGTTTAACGCGTCAACGTCGTCATGTCTACGAGGTCTTACTTGGGCAACAGGATCATCCTTCGGCGATGGAAGTTTTTTTGCGGGCCCGCCCGGGCATGTCCTCGCTATCGCTCGCGACGGTTTACAATGTGCTGGAGACGCTGGCGGAATGCGGGCTTGTGCGCAAAGTGCATTTGGATCGTGGTTCGACGCGTTATTGCGCTAATGTGGCGAAGCATGGGCATTTTACCTGCACGATTTGTGGTGCGGTGCTCGACGTTCCTTTGCTGCCCGGGGCGGAGTTGGAAAAACTCCATCAACTCCCCCGTGGTTACACCGTGACACATCAGGACATTTCTTTGCATGGCGAGTGCGTCACTTGCCGCAAAAGCCAAAATTAAAAAAAATTCTATGAAGCATCTGCAAATCCAAGACCTACACGTCAGCATCGGCGACCGCGAAATTTTACGCGGATTAAACCTCGACCTTCCTACCGGCCAAGTACACGCCATCATGGGACCCAATGGTTCAGGCAAGAGCACGCTGGCGAAGGTTATCGCGGGGCATCCCGATTACACCGTGACCTCGGGCAATGTGTTGCTGGAGGGTGAAAGTATTTTGGAGATGGAGCCGGATGAACGCGCTCGCAAAGGCATTTTTCTCGCCTTCCAATATCCCAGTGAAATTCCCGGCGTGAGCATCGCCAATTTCCTGCGTGCGGCAGTACAAGCACGTTTGCCGGAGGGTGAGGAGTTGGAAGCGACGGAGTATTATGCGCAGCTTTACGAGAAAATGGATTTGCTGGAAATCCCACGCAATTTTACCTCGCGCTCGGTGAATGAAGGCTTTTCGGGCGGTGAAAAAAAACGCTGCGAAATTTTGCAAATGGCCATGCTGCAACCGTCGTTTGCTTTGCTGGATGAAACCGATAGCGGACTGGATATTGACGCCCTAAAAATTGTTTCCCATGGCGTGAACTCGCTGCGTGGAGCAAATACGGGAATGTTGGTGATTACACACTACCAACGCTTGCTTAATTACATCGTTCCCGACGCCGTTCACGTGATGGTCGGGGGTCGTATCGTGGAAAGTGGATCGAAGGATTTGGCTCTGAAATTGGAAGCCGAAGGCTACGACTGGATCAACGAACCGGAAGCCGTCGAGGAACCCACGAGCGCACGTTAAGGAGGCAAAACCATGAGTGAAGCACAGACACAGTTGGAAATTGATCGCGAGAAGGGAAACTTTCGCTACGACGTTGATTACGAGTTTGACGCAGGGAAAGGACTGACCGAGGCGACGATTGATTACATTTGCGACGTGAAGGAAGAGCCCGATTGGATTCGGACATTTCGCAAAGAGGCTTTGAAAAAATTTGAGTCTAAACCGATGCCGACCCATTGGGCGTCGAAGGATTTGGACAATATCATTTTTGACAAAATCAGCTATTACATGGCGCAAAGCCGCAAGCCGAAGAAGTCATGGGATGAAGTTCCCGAGGAGGTCAAAAAAACTTTTGAGCGTCTGGGCATTCCCGAACAAGAGCGCAAGTTTCTTGCCGGCGTGGAGGCGCAATTCGATAGCGAAGCCGCTTACTCCAACATCAAAGCCACGGTCGGCAAACAGGGTGTGATTTTTTTAAGCAGTACGGACGCCCTCAAAAAGCATCCGGAGATTTTTCGTAAGTGGTTTGGAAAAGTAATTCCCACGGGCGACAACAAGTTTAGTGCGCTCAACAGCGCGGTGTTTTCCGGCGGTTCCTTTATCTACGTGCCACCCGGTGTCAAAGTCTCGCATCCGCTCCAAGCGTACTTTCGCATCAATGCGGAAAGCTTCGGGCAGTTTGAACGCACGCTCATTATTGCGGATGAAGGCTCGGAAGTTACCTATATGGAAGGCTGCACAGCGCCGAAATTCGACACGGCGACATTGCATAGTGCCGTGGTGGAATTGGTCGCGCTTAAAGGTGCCAAAATTCAATACATCACGGTGCAAAATTGGAGTAATAGCGTCTTTAACCTCGTCACAAAACGCGGTCTTGCGATGGAAGATGCGGAGGTGAAATGGATTGATTGCAACATTGGCTCGCGACTGACGATGAAATATCCGGGCGTCGTGATGAAAGGTCCACGGGCGCGGGGTGAAGTCATTTCCATCGCTCTCGCCGGTGAAGGGCAGCATCAAGACACCGGTGCCAAAATGGTTCACGCGGCAGATGACACCACGAGCAACATCGTATCAAAGTCCATTAGCGTAGGAACCGGACGTTCCACCTATCGAGGGCTCGTTCATGTACCGCGACATCTCAAAGGTTGCAAAAACAACACCGAATGTGATGCGTTGCTTATTAACAAGGACAGCCGCACCGATACCTATCCGGCCATCACAGTACGCGGCACAGGTAATGCCTGCCAACACGAAGCAAGTGTAAGCCAGGTGAGTGCGGAGCAAATTTTTTACATGCAACAGCGCGGACTTACCGAAGGGCAAGCCATGAGCCTGAGCGTGAATGGATTTGTCAACGATCTCGTTCGGCAATTTCCCATGGAATACAGCGTGGAATTAAAACGTCTCATAGATCTCGAAATGGAAGGGTCTGTGGGCTGAGTGGAAAGGAATAAACTTGTGACTATGATAGCAACACCCGTCTCCGGCGTCCCTCTCATGGAAGGCGCCCTCGTGGAAGGCCACTGGCCAAAATGGTTCGCCGCCTCGCGTCGGCGTGGCTGGGAGGAATTTCAGGCACTTCCCGCACCCGGGGCAAAGGATGAAAATTGGCGATTTTCCAATGTCCGCGCTCTCGATCTCGAAGCCTTTCGCTATCCGGAGCCCGTGACCCATGCAACGGAATTAGTCGAGCGGTCAACAGGGCTTGGCGATGCAACTTCTCATTTTGTTTTCGGAAATAACCGCCTGCTTGCGACCTCTGCACCGGCTTCGGATTTGGTGAAGGCAGGGCTGGTGGTCATGACTTTGGAAGAAGCTTCGGAGAAACATGCCGACTTGGTGCAAAAGCATTTCATGGCGCATGAAGCCAAGCTGGGTTCTGCTAAATATGCGGCATTGCATCGCTCCGGGCCGGTAGCCGGAGTTTTTATCCACGTGCCTAAAAACCTTGTTGTGCCTTTGCCTATTGAAATTTTCCATTGGGTCGAAGGAAAAAACGCCGCTGTATTTCCACACACCCTTGTCGTGTGTGAACCGCATAGCCAAGTAACCGTGGTGGATTGTTTCCGCAGTGCCGATGACGCTCCTGCTTTT
>JBDHQL010000127.1:0-3586 GCA_039807035.1 Chthoniobacterales bacterium | reverse complement strand
CGCATCCTCGCAGGGGATGTGCTCATCGCCGAAACGCCCTCCATTCCCGATGGTAAAACTGCAAAGTTTTTGGCTTACATCGGAGCCAATGCTCCCGATGCACGGAATGTCCTCATTGTGTCACCGACTTTTGACGAAGCCACGTATCGTGCCGCACGTAACTTGGGGCATGTGCTCCTTTTGGCGGCAACGGATGTCAATGCGGAGCATTTGCTACGCTTCGATAAAATTCTCCTCACAGGGGAATCCCTCGCTAAAATTTCTGAAAGGACGGCAGCATGAAAGAGCCCTTTGATATTATTCGCACCATCCGCCTCACCGAAAAGGCGAACAACCTGACCGCAAAAGGGAACCAATACGTTTTCGAGGTTAATCCCGTGGCGAACAAGCTGGAGATTAAGAACGCCGTGGAACGACTTTTCAACAAGACCGTTCTTTCGGTCAATACGGCCAACTACGCCGGCAAGAAAAAGCGCGAACGTCGTGCGGATTTCGGACGCCGTGCGCACTGGAAAAAGGCCATCGTGACGCTCAAGGAGGGCGATAAAATAGACCTCGTCTAACCATCTACTGCCATGGCTCTCAAAACTTACAGACCACTCACTCCGTCCGCCCGATTCAAAATTCTTCCGGCGTTTGACGAAATTACCAAGACGAAGCCCGAGAAAAGTCTCGTCACGACCCGTAAACGCACCGGCGGACGCAATAATCAAGGCCGTATGACCTGCCGCCACATTGGGGGCGGTCATAAACGCAAGCTGCGTCTGATTGATTTCAAGCGTCGCAAACTCGGCGTGATCGCCGATGTTATCGCCATTGAATACGATCCCAACCGCACGGCACGCATTGCTCTTTTGCAATATGCCGATGGTGAAAAGGCCTACATCCTCGCGCCCGATGGTCTCCGCGTGGGTGCCAAAGTTTCTTCCGGCCCCGAGGCAGCACCGGAGGTGGGCAATGCCCTTCCCTTGAGCCGCATTCCGCTTGGTTCCGCGATTCACAACATCGAGCTTATTCCCGGACGCGGTGGCCAAATGGTTCGCAGTGCCGGACAACAAGCTTTCCTTAGCAACCTTGAAGGTGGCTATGCGCTGGTGAAATTGCCTTCCGGCGAAATTCGTAAAATCAACGAAGCCTGTTATGCCACCCTCGGCCAAGTCGGCAATGCCGACCACATGAACGTTTCCGGCGGCAAAGCCGGACGCTCGCGCTGGCTGGGCGTGCGCCCGACCGTGCGCGGCATGGTGATGAACCCGATTGATCACCCGATGGGCGGCGGTAACGGTAAGAGCAAAGGCGGCGGCGGTCGTCAACACCCGATGAGCCCATGGGCTCAATTGTCCAAAGGATTTAAAACCCGTAAAAAACACAAACCCTCGAATCGCTTCATCGTGGAGCGTCGTAAGAAAAAGTAAGCCATGCCAAGATCTTTGAAAAAAGGCCCCTTTGTGGAGGCCCACCTTCTCGAAAAAATTGACCGCATGAATGAGGGCGGAGTCAAAAAACCCATCAAGACATGGTCGCGCCGCTCGATGGTCACTCCGGACTTTGTGGGGCACACTTTCCTTGTTCACAACGGGAAAATTTTTAATTCAGTTTTCGTTACAGAGAATATGGTCGGGCATAAGCTCGGTGAATTCTCGCCTACGCGTATCTTTAAGAAACACGGATCGCATACGGCGAAAGTGACGAAATAAACGTGGCTGCAATCGGCAGGTTGGCCCTGGCTGGGTGTCTTTGGATCACCTTCGCCGGAGTCGCCTCCGCCCAAAGCCGTAGTTCTTTGACAGACCAAGATTCTGGGAACGCCGCCAAAACGGCGCGTCTCAACGAGCAGTTGTTGCTTGCCCGCGAGGCCGTACGCAACCTGACCGAAAGCCTTGCTCTCGCCAACAGCGAAGCCGAGGTTTTCAAACGTCAGGCCGAGGACTTGCAAACCAAGTTCGACACTCTCGCGCCTGCCGCAGGTCGCAATGCGGATGCGGAAGAGCGTTTGCTTGCCACCGTCAATGAACTGACGCGGCAGCAGAAAGATAATGCTTTGCTGGTAGAGCGCATGTTGGCTCTCACCGAAAGCGTGCAGATTTTTCTCAAAAGCATGGAAGTTGCCGATAGCGGCGAACGCGAAGCCTTCGAGAAAGACCTTGAAGAAAAAGCGGCAAATGCTGCTAATCCCGCAGCCCAAGCGGAGGCGCGATCGCTACTTGATATCATTGCCAAGACGCGCACTTCGCAAGCCGAGGCGCGGGCTTCGCTCGAAACGCAATTGCGAGCCGCGAGTCGTCTCATGCAAGTGGGTGATAACGAGCCAACGCAAGGGGGCCCCACGCTTACGGATGCTTCGGTGGTGGAAATTAAGCCGGAGTTTGCGCTCGTGGTGGCGAACATTGGCCGCGAAAAAGGCGTCCGCTTAGGCATGCCCTTCCAAGTGTGGCGCGGCAACCGTCGTATCGGGGATGTGCGTGTGATAGATGTGCGTGACCGCATCAGCGGTGCTGTAACTCAGAATCTTGTGTCCGAAGACAATCCTATCCAGGTTGGTGACCGCCTTCGGGTGGACGCTCGCCGCTAGAAAAATACTAACAAATACAATTTAAAATCATGGAAACCAGGTCGATTTATCGCTACGCCCGCATCTCGCCATTTAAGGCGCGTGAGGTGACACGCGAAATTCAAGGGCTGCCTGTACCGCAGGCCTTGGATTTGCTTGCCTTCACACCGAAAAAGGCCGCCGGGCTCATCGCTAAGACGCTCAAGAGTGCCGTGGCGAATGCCGAAAGCTTGCACCGCGCACGCCCCGAGCGTCTCGTGGTTCGCGAAGCAGTGGTAGGCGAAGGCCCGACCCTCAATCGTTTTCAACCCAAAGCCCGTGGCAGTGCCGGACCGATTCGTAAACGCACAAGCCACATCCGCATCATTGTTACCGACGAAATTGAAATCGTTTCCCGCGAAACAAAGAAGAAATCCAAAAAGAAAAAAACCACGGCTCGCAAACCCGCCGCTAAAAAAGCATCGGTGAAGGCCGAAACGGCAACGCCCGCCACCGAAGAAACCAAATAACACCATGGGACAAAAAGTTCATCCTATCGGCTTCCGCCTCCCCATCTCCCGCGATTGGGGATCAAAATGGTATGCCCCACGCAAGGATTTTGCCAATCACCTGCACGCTGACATCAAAATCCGCAAATACCTCAAAGACAAATTGCGCCAAGCCGCTGTGGCCCGCATCGTGATTGAACGCGCCTGGAACAGCCTGCGCGTGACCATTTATACCGCACGCCCGGGATTGGTGATTGGCCGTAAGGGATCGGAAATTGAGAACATGACCAAAGAGGTCTCCGCCCTTTCCGACGGCAAACAGGTGAAGATTGATATTCAGGAAATTCGCTCGCCCGAAACCAATGCTCAGCTCGTAGCTGAGAGTGTAGCCGGGCAGTTGGAACGTCGCATTTCATTTCGCCGTGCGATGAAGAAATCCGTTCAAATCGCCATGGAACTAGGTGCCCTTGGTATTAAAATTCGCTGCTCGGGGCGTCTCGGTGGTGCGGAAATTGCCCGCACCGAATGGTATCGTGAAGGTAAAGTG
>JBDHQL010000126.1:0-3588 GCA_039807035.1 Chthoniobacterales bacterium | reverse complement strand
CACGCCAAATACAGCCCGAGCAGCCTAGCTTACCGAGAGATTTGCCCGGGGTTCACTCCAAACTCGGAATCCGGCCCTGCCGCCGAGGAAGGCACTCGTCTTCATAATGCACTTGAGACCGGCAACACCGACGGACTTCTGGATGAACAGCTTCAAGTTGTGGAGATGTGCAGGGCTTACATCGATCAGCTCGAGAGTGAGGTCTATGCAGAGGGGGAACGAACGCTGGAAATTCATCGGGAACACCGGGTGAAAATCTGCGATGGAGCCACCTTCGGTACACTCGACTATGTCCTTTTCAACCGACGTCTGAGCCGAGCTGATTTGGTTGATTTTAAGATGGGGCGAAACGCTGTTCCGGACGCCGAGATTAACCTGCAGATTCAAGCCTACGTACTCGGACTATTTGAGGAGAATCCGGATCTTCAGGTTGTGAGTGCGCATCTTCTGCTGCCGCGTCGCGACGAAATATCCACCGCCCAGTATTTCCGAAAGGACATTGCGAGAATCAGGTTGCGGATTTCTACGATTATTTCCCGGTGCGAGGAACCGGAGCCGGAACTTCGGCCTACGGAGAATTGCCTCTATTGCGCTGTGCAGGGCATCTGTCCAGCCCTTCACAAACACGCCATCACCATCGCCACCGGCTACGATGAGCAACTAAAGCTCCCTGACGAGTTCCACCCATCCCAAATCACCGATCCGGCCACTATGAGTCGGGCGCTCATCGTGTCGCGGGTGATGGAAAAGTGGTGTGAGTCGGTCAAACATCATGCGCTTCAAATGCGGCTTGGTGGGCAGGAAATCCCCGGGCACGAGCTACGTAGTCGCACCGGAATACGAAAAATTAAAGACCCACTGGCTGCTTGGGCCGCTGTGCGTGAGAGCCTTTCCCCCGATCAGTTTATCGGCTGCACCGAAGTGAGTCTTTCGAAGTTGGAAAACACTTTTGCCGAAGCCGCTCCTCGGGGGAGCAAAGCCAAAGCGAAACAGGAGCTATGCGAGGCCCTGACCGATCTCGGCATCGTCGAGACAGGTAAAGAAACACTCTACCTCGCCAAAACTAGAAAATAAAAAATCAGATGAAAACATCGTTCACGAAACCGGCCCCTGCGACACCGGAAATTGTCGCGGAACCCGAGGTGGTAACTCCTCAAAACAAAAGCACCGCCTTGGCCAGCCCTGAGAAAGTGTATCACGACGACGCCGGTGCCTTGGGATTCCCCCACAAACCAGTTGAGGGAGAAATCACGGGCGATGACATCGTCATCCCGCGTTTCCATCAGGTCCAGTCGGTTGGCCCTCTCTCCGAGAAGTTCGCTCCCGGCAGCCTTGTTTATAACAAGGAGGTGGTTGTCTCCGACGGCAACACCCCGGTGAACCTCACGGTTCTGCGGATCAAGAAACGCTACGTCGAGAACGTGGAGTATGGCGGCGATGCCATTGCCCGTGTGTTCGACACGCTCGATGAAGTCAAACAGGCAGGCGGCTGGATCGACTGGCGCGACAATGAGCGCCCTCCGTTCTCGCCCATGCTCCAAACGCTGATCCTCATTCGGTCGCCGTTTGAAGATCACCCGCTGTTTCCGTATCAGCTGGGTGGCTACGCCTATGGGCTGGCCTTGTGGGCGCTGCGATCAACGGCGTTCACGCGGGCGGGCAAGGCGATCATCACCGCCTCGCAGTTCGCCCTCCGGGACGGGCTTCACAAGGGCGGGTGGCAGCTGACCAGCAAACGGGAAAAAATCGGGATGAACTTCGTTTACGTGCCGGTTCTCCGCCACGACGCGAAGCACTCCGACGATTTCGCACACTTCGCTATCGGCCTCATGAGCTGACCGCACGAAAACGGCATCCGGGGGCGTTCAAATCGCCCCGGGTGCCTGCACCATAAATCATCTATTCAAGAAAGGACCACCGCCATGTTCGAATCCTTTATCGTATTCATACTCACCACGATTGGCGCAGCGACGATCGTGATGGGAATCGGCCTCGCCATTATCAATCAAATGGAATACCAGTCCCGGCTGAAATCAAGCGTCGATGAGTGTCAGAAGACGCTCAAAGAACTCCGGGAGATGCTCCAGCAGCGCAAGTAAGGTCGATCAAAGCGACCATTCTAAACTAACCCAACGGGGGTGGGGCCAATTTCGACTCCGCCCCCGCATGGGTTTGGGGATGAAGAAGCATCCCGACAAATCCCGCCTCGATCCGGTAATCGGTTGGATGAACGCATCCACCGACCGCAGACGCGGACAACAGCAATCCCTTCAAGGTCAGATTCGCGCCGGGGCGATGAAGCTCGCCCAAGCAAACGCCGCAAGGATCGCATCCGAGGCAATCAACCTGGTTCGGTCGATCCAGCGCACACGGTGGCCAGCGGCAGCACTCATCTGCGCCGTTCTCTCCCGCCTCATTCATATCCAAATCGAGGCCGAGAGCCTTCTTTCCCGGTACCACAACGAAGGGGGTTCCAGATGACTACTGCGATGATCCCCTTAACTCGTGGCCTGCGTGCGCTGGTCGACGAAGATATTGCCAAAATACTCGGACGATTCAAATGGCTCGCGCAGACCACGAGTAACGGCGTTTACGCGGCTCGGGCGGACTACAGAAACGGCAGACGATACGTTTTGCTGCACCGCGAAATCACCGCCTGCCCGCCGAATCTTGTCGTCGATCATATCAATCACGACACCCTCGACAATCGCCGCTGTAATCTGCGCGTCTGCCAGCCGTTCCAGAACGCTGCAAACACGCGGAAACAAGTAGGCACGAAGTTGTCGCGGTTCAAGGGAGTCGCATTCGTACCGTATTTGAACCGAAAGAATCCGTGGATGGCGTTCATCAACCTTCGGGGTAAGCGCAGCTATCTCGGTTACTGGCCCGACGAAGAAACTGCTGCACGCGTTCGTGACGACGCAGCCATCCAACTCCACGGCGCGTTCGCGCAACTCAACTTAGCATGAGAACATTCGCCATCGATTTTGAGTCCTTCTACTCGAAGGAATGTGAAATTCGCACTCAGGGGCCATATCACTATTTGAATGACCCCCGGTGCGACGTTTATCTGGTCAGCTTCGCAGCCGACGACGGGTTCCGGTGGGTTGGTCGACCAGAGGATTTCGAATGGAGACTGCTCGATGGCAACTTCCTCGTTGCCCACAACCTTTCGTGGGATGGGCTTGTTTTCGCACACCTCGTCCAAAAGGGAATAATCCCCAAGGGCGTGAAAATTGCGGGGGCAGCTTGCACCGCCAACCTGGCCTGCTTCTGCGGAGCGCGGCGGTCACTCAAGGGTGCCGCCCATACGCTCCTCGGAGTCGACGTTTCCAAGGATGAGCGGAAATGGATGCGCGGGAAAACGTGGGCCGATGCCGTCGCCGCCGGAAAGGCCGAGGACATCAAAGCCTACGCGCTCCGCGATGCCGAGGTCTGCCTTGCGCTTTGGGACAAGTATTCCCCCAACTGGCCTGCCCACGAGCGCGAACTGGCACGGCAAACCATGCTGATTGGCTGGCGAGGCTTCCGCGTTGATCAGCATCGCGTGGATGCCGGGATTGCTCATCTCGAACGGGTCAAATTTGA
>JBDHQL010000125.1:0-3589 GCA_039807035.1 Chthoniobacterales bacterium | reverse complement strand
GGGCGTTCCTTTTGCAAAACGTCCATTGCTGTTCATTTTTTCCGAGGCCAATTGGAGCGTTGGATGGATCGTTCTGGTGATAGTGGGAGTCTTTTTTAACGTTCTTCTCGGCTTATCATTGCGTGTCACGCCGGTTGTCATTGGGGATAACGAACCTCAAACCTTCCGAGCATGGCCTGCGTTTTTAATCCTCAATATCGGTGCGGCGTGGACCTTTGCAGCCACTACATTTGGGCCTCTGAGTTTCATGCTTGCCTGCAGTGCCGTGTTTTTGATGGGCACTTTGCTTTATCTGGGAAAATTTTGGGGCCTCTTGCAGCGGAGTAAAATTGCCAAGCTAAGTGCAGACACAAAGGTGCTTATTGGGGCATTATGGATGGTTGCGGGAAGTGCGGTTGTTTTTATTTACAATATCTGGCATCGCCTTGGTATTCCGGTGCCAGAGCCATCTCCCGAGGCAACGGAGCCTCTCGTTGCCGCAAAAGTAGCGGCCCTTAAGGTTTTGCCATTGGATTGGACTGTGGGGCTATTTGTTATGTTAGCTGCGGTGATTCCCGGTTTTGTAGCACTCATTTTTCAATTACAAAAACTTCAAGCGCAGTCCCACGAATCGGCTTCAAACACGCGTTCCCGCGTTGCAGACAATATCCTACTCGCCTCCTTTTTTAATTATGCTGTCGGTGCAGCATTCGTCATTGTCGGTGTATGGGGAAGCGAAGCAAAAATGCTTTCCCTCGGCACCATCTTCCTTGTTGTCGGAGCAGGCGGCCTTTTTGGAAGTTTTCTCTACAAACGTAAACTGACACGTGCCGCTGTTAGGGCGGCGGCGGATTAATAAGTGCCATCAAGCGGCGCAAGAGGGAGAGGATGCGCTGCGAAAAACCTTGGACAACGAGGAGTGCGTGGGTGCGAATGAGGAGAAGATTGTCCCTCACATAGCGAAAATGACTGATCCCTCCCTCGGCCTTGCTTCGGTATGTGACGGGTGTGGAAAGGTTGATGGCCGGAATGCCTTTCCATGACAGCCGTACGACCAATTGCGTTTCTACATCAAAGCCGTGAATGTTCCGGATTTTTCGAAAGATGCTGAGCGATGGAAATACCGGATAAACTCGAAATCCAAATAGCGAGTCGCCAAGACCTGCGCCGTAGGTTTCCAACGTGCTGAAAAAGTTAGCAATACGATGGCCCATCACACGAATACGCGGAGCGTCAGGGCCAAAGACAGGTGCGCCGAGGATCATAGCCGAAGGATTTTTGCGCGAGGTTTCTATGAAGCGGACCAAATCCGGCGCATGATGCTGCCCATCCGCATCGAAGGTAGCAATGTGGGTCAACCCTTGGTCTGCGGCAAGTCGCATGCCGGACATAATGGCGCAGCCTTTGCCTTGATTATCGGCGGAAAAAAGCATGTGGAGGCCGGGGGTGGAAGCGGCCAGTGAACGAATGGCTTTATCGCTGCCATCGGTCGAGCCATCAATAACGACGATCACCGGTCGCCAATGGGCGAGAACTTCGCGCACGGTTTTTTCGAGCTGAGGACCGGAGTTGAAACTCGGAATGATGACGCCATGCCGCTGGTCAATCGGAGCAAATTCGGTGGTAGTCATCGAGTTCATGCGGCGCGTTGCATTATGCCGTCGCAGGCCGGAGGAGAGGATAACGCTCTGCAATGATGTCCGCAGCCTCTGTGGTTACCTCCTCGATCGAAACATTACGTCCGAGCTCGCGAGAAAGGGAGGTCATGGTGACGCCTTGGATTCCGCAGGGAGTGATGGCGTTAAATCCCGAAAGATCGTAGCCCACGTTAAGTCCAAACCCGTGCATGGTGATCCAGCGGCGGACGCCGACGCCGATGCTGGCGATCTTGCGATCTTCGATCCAAACACCCGTGAGACCCTCGCGCCGTTGGGCCTTCAGATTGTATTTCATCAAGAGAGCAATCAGCGTTTCTTCGATCCAACGTAGAAAAACATGAAGGTCGGGCGTGAGAGCTTGAAGGTCGAAAATAAAATAGCCCACGAGTTGCCCAGGTCCGTGGAACGTGGCTTGGCCACCGCGATTGATTTCTTCGACGGGATACGGCAATGGGAGGGCACCTAGGCTGGAGCGATCCCGTTGCCGACCGATGGTATAAACGGGTTCGTGTTCGAGAAGAAAAACGGTGTCAGGAATCTCGTGTGCCATGCGGGCAGCGACCGCCTTTTGCTGCATATCGAGTGCCGGGCCATAGGCGATGCGTGGCCAACGAAGAACTTTTGGGCGATGCGTGTTCATGGCTTGGCACGACGATGAAAATGGGTCATGCCGATCGCCAGGGCATCAGCGGCGTCCGGCGGTGGGGTTATGGTTAACTCCAACAACGCACGAATCATGAAGGCCACTTGGCTTTTTTGGGCACCGCCGAGACCAACAACGGATTGTTTTACGAGTCGAGGTGCATATTCGTGAACGTCCAACCCGTTGCGAGCCGCTACCAATAATGCCGCACCGCGAGCGGAACCCATGATGATTGCCGTACGAACATTTTGAACATAGATCACCCCTTCGATGGCAAAGCTGTCCGGTGCAAAATCCATCGCCACCTGCATGAGTGTGTCATGAATTTCCCGCAGACAAATGTGAGCGGGGAGCTTTTGCGGATTGATGATGACGCCGAAGTGAACGGCGGTGATTTTGCCATTGGTATTTTCGAGTACGGCATAGCCCGTTCCGCGTAGAGAGGGGTCCACTGCAAGTACACGTTCCGTTGGCATGACCAAATAGATTTGGCGCGAAGAAGCCCAAGCGCAATCTTGATTTCATACGGCAATGCGCTTTGATGATGTCATGGTAAAAGTGTGGCTCGGGCTCATGATGACTTTTTGCATTGTCGCTGCTCATGCAGAAGATGCGGGAAAGGTGAAAAATTTAGCAAAACTTCGTGAGCTTCCTTCACGTGTGACAGCAGTGCGGCAGTCGTTGGAGTCCGGCTTTTCGAGCGCAAACACGACAGACATGCAGGAGGCAATGCAAAAGTACAACGAAGCACTCAAGAGCATTATTCTCGATTTAGGGAAGGCTTATTACGCAAAACCTATGACGAAAGCGGATGTTCAAAAATTGGAAACCGCTTTGGTGACACGAGCGCAGTTTGAGCAAAATGCGGGGAATCCGAGCGGCGAGGCTTTGGGAACGATAGCTTCGTTGGACACGGCATCCGCTGTGGCCAGTGGCCTTGAATCGGTGATTGTGGTAATGGCGAAATCTCTGCTTGAAAATAAATAAGAAGGGAAAAGAAACGAGAGAATTAAAATCGATAAAATACATTTAAAATAAAATTATATTTTAAAATTTGGCATTGGATATAAATTTTTTAACCCTCATTTTTCTCAATGGATGCTTTAGTACGCGTCAATATCGATTTTTCTCTTTTTCCTTTCTCTCTCTCTTATCTTCTCAAATAAGGTAGATGCAACGTTTTTTATAGTTTCATTTTATTATCATCAATTATTTAATTGACTATATTTGTTTCTCGATATTACGGTATATCTTGAGCAGTGTTATTTTATATATTTTTAAGTTGTTTTTGGTTTTAATTATAGATTAA
>JBDHQL010000012.1:0-17303 GCA_039807035.1 Chthoniobacterales bacterium | reverse complement strand
TCAGATGATGACCATGGCCAAAACCCTGCGTCTCCATGCCACAGGAATCCTCAACTACTGCAAACACGCCATCTCTACTGGGAAGCTCGAAGGCATCAATAATAAGATCAAGACGCTCAAACGCAAAGCCTATGGATTTCGCGATCAAGCTTTCTTCATCCTTAAACTCTATAGCCTTCATGAATCTAAGGCCATCCTCACAGGAGCCTAAACATGAACTTTCTCGATGAACCCTAAAGGGTCACGGTGCATTTTCTTGCCATGAATTGCTAGAGACAGGCCAGAAATGAGGTCGTCCTTACCTTTTGACATTTTCTATCTTTTGCATCAGCCGCCTATGCCTTTTGCTTTTTTTGAGGGGGTGACATAGATGCCTTTGCCGAGGGCTTTGGCGGGGGTGGAGTGTGGGCAGATTCGGTAGTGACGATGCTGTCGGTACCTAGCGAGCCGCCGAGTGAAGGTGCAAAATAGTCTATGGTCACGGGCGTTCCTAACGCGACGATGCGGAAGAGATCGGTGGCGGTTTCTTTTTTAAGGCGAATGCAACCATGCGAGGCAGGGCGCCCAGGCACATAACCCACATGCAGCCCAATGCCGGTCGGCGTAATGCGCATCCAATAGGGCATGCGTGATCCTTCAAAATGCGCTCCCGCCGGAATAATATCTGTTCGCGTGTCCGCATCGGCGACGAGTGTTTCGCCGGTTTCCGAAATGATGCGTCCGTAGAGATTGGATGCGTAGTCTTTCTTTTTATCGAGAACTTTGAAACTTCCTCGTGGCGTTGGGTGACTGGAACGTCCGGTGGCTACGGGAAAATCCATGGCCACAGCTCCGTTGACGAGCAGAATTCCGCGCTGTTCGCGCAAGGCGATTTCCATCGCGGAGTTTTGTGCAGTGGCTTGAGCGAGAAGTTCCAACTGCCGATATGTTTTTTTGCGCCATCCCTCCTGCTCACGAAATGCGGCGTGGGCTTTTTGATACTCCGTCATTTTTTGACGAGCAGAACCTCCCCATGAATTTTTAAAAGTTGAGCACCCTGACAAAAATAACAGTCCCACACTCAGCACTAAAATAGGATAGTGTAATCGTCCGTAATAGTAGGGATTCATGGGCGTAACTGAGTGCCTTTTACTCATCCTTCTCGCCGACGGCGAGCGCGATTCTCTCACAAAATAAATTATTTTTCCGGTCGCGTCTGAGCGCAAAAGGAGTAAGTTTCCTTCGCCATGCGACATAGCGCAACTTGGTTGGCCAAACTGCTATTTATGCTTGTGTCCGCTTGCACATGGCACAAAGCACCTATGCCTGCACCGAGCGTCAGTATTCCTACAAAGCACGGAGAATTTTCCGTGCAGGTTTTTGCACCTAGCGGCGAAATAAAAGCTCTCGTCGTTTTCGGAACTGGCGATGGTGGGTGGTCATATTTTGAAGATAGAATTGCACGGGCTTTATCTGCGGAGGGATATGCGGTCGTGGGCTGGGACTGCCGCGCTTATGCGAAACTTGGACCTTACACGCAGGAGGACATCGCCGCCGATGTGAATGCAGCCATCAAAAAAGGGCGTTCATTTTTGAGAAGCGAAGACGGCCCCATCGTGCTCGGTGGATGGTCCACAGGGGCGGAGCAAATGATTGCCGTTGCCGCTTCGCCCCATCGTCCCAAGGAAACCACAGGACTCCTCATTCTCGCACCTGGAGAGCGCGGAAGATACGGCATTACGATGACGGATTTGCTGGGGCTGACGCCGCGAGGGGCGAACACTTTTGCCCTCGCGGATATGGCAAAACATTTGGAAGACTTGCGGGTGGTTCAATTCCACGGAGAGAAGGATAATTTGGATCAAACGGACTGGCTCAAAAAATTATCTGCGCCGCATCAGCTCGAAGTTTATCCGAATGCAGGACACGATTTCGACGGTGCTTCTCCGGCATTTTTGGAACAACTGTGTCAGAAAATGACATGGCTCATTCATGGTTGAAGCCACTTCTCAACATGCGTTGCCGTACGCGAGCAGCGCGGCACGGCGGAGTCGCGTTCCGACCATTCTCGCGCTTGCGGTGGGGTTATCGGGCGTCATCAATGTGTGGGAAGGAATATGGAGTAAGCAATTTTCCATTTTAGAATGGATGGAAGAATTTCTTCCCTTCGATATTTCGCAACATGGGCGCATGCTTCTATTTTGCGGAGGCTTATTTTTGCTCCTCTTGAGCCGTGGACTTTATCGTCGTAAACGCGCCGCGTTCCTCCTCACCTTCGGGCTTCTTGCGCTCAGTCCCCTCCTCCATCTCAGCAATGGCTTTAACTGGCATCACGCCATCGCCCAGCTTCTTCTCGCCGCTGCATTGTTCCACTGGCGTGCTGAGTTCCGCGCTCTTTCCGACGAATCTTCCGTGCGTTGGGCCGTCGTCATCACAGCAGCCATGCTCGCACTGCTGACCGTATTTGGCATGGTCAGTTTCCATACGTACGCAGGGCAAATTTCTGGCGAGCGAACCTTTTGGCGCGATTTGCAATGTTCGTTGGAGCTTATTTTTCTGCAAAGCACCGACACCCTTACTCCCGAAGGTTCCCATGCAGAAATTGCCTTTCGTTCCATCAGCGAAGTGGGAGTTATTTTTGGCATTACGGCACTGTTTCTTTTTCTGCGTCCCGTTCTCCCGCATCGCAGCACGAGGCACGGGAGGCAATGTGATAAGGCGGGAAAAATTATCGCGAAACATGGAAATGATCCTCTCGATGAATTCGCGTTGCTTCCCGATAAACGGCATTTTTTCACAGCAGACGGAAGCTCCATGATTTCGTATGCGCTCTGGCGGGATGTTGCGGTGACATTGGGCGATCCCGTAGGGCCGCCGCAACGAGCGGGAACAGCCATTGCCGAATTTATCAACTTCTGCGCCGAGCAGGATTGGCATCCCGTCTTTTATTTGGCACGGCGTGATTATCTCCACGCTTATCGCAAAGTGGGATTTCGCATTTTTAAAATTGCCGAAGATTCACGCATTAATTTGCCCGAGCTGACGCTTGCCGGACGCAAATTCCAAGGACTTCGCACAGCACATAACAAATTGGCAAAACTTAGTTGGAGTATTCAGTGGCTCGAAGGGAAAAACCTTCCGCCGGACACCCTGCGTGAACTGAGCATTATTTCTTCATCATGGCTTGCAGCACGAGGTGCCATTGAAATGACATTTGATCTTGGTTCCCTCGCTCCGCCTTCCCTTGATCCTGCCGATATTGCCATCCTCCGTGATGCCTCGGGAAAAGCACTGGCCTTCGCAACCTGGCTTCCTTATGCGCAAGGACAATGCCGCTCTCTCGACATGATGCGCCATGAACCCGCAAACCGAAACATCATAGACACTCTCATGGTAGCGTGCTTGCTCGATTATCGCGAACGCGGTGTTAAGGAAGTCAGCCTCGGCAATGCACCCTTAGCCAATCTCGATCAGCGAGAAATGGACAGCCTCGAAGAAAAAGCGGTGCGGCTGCTCTACGAGCGGTTTGATCAATACTATGGCTACCGTTCGCTTTTCGAATTCAAAAACAAATTCCATCCGCAATGGAGCGGACGTTACCTCGCCTACCGAGGCGTTCCTTATCTTCTCCCTGCCATGGCCGCCATCGTGCGCGTCCATCTTCCGGCAGGGCTCGCAAAATTTTTACGTTCGTAAAATCAGGATTGCGCAGGTGCGGCTTCGTGCGATGCGAGAGCAACACCTTGATCGCCTAATCCGGCTAACGACAGACCAGCCAACACCGGTGTTGCGGCAACCATTTCTTTGAAAATTCCTTCGAGCGTGTGAGGAACATCGGCTCCAAGAGCGCGAAGTAAATCCGCAAGAATTTCAACATCTTCCCGCGCCTGACCGGGCACTTGAGTGGCACGATTGAGACGCTGGATGATGTTTTTGACATTGATCATCGAACCACGTTTTTCAGCGAAACCGGCACTAGGTAAAATCGCTGACGCATGTTTCGTTCCCGTATTCGGCAAAATATCCATACAAATAAGGTGCGGTATTTCCGCCACTTCCTGCTCGGTTAAACCAAGATGTCGCGGGTCTTCGCCAAGACACAGCAATGCCTTCACCGAACCATTGCGCACAGCAGTCGCCAGAGCGTGTGATTGCGATCCGGAAGGATCGTAGGCCACACCCAACAACTGCGCTCCCTTCGTATTCGGATTCCCATCATCACACACAAGAATGCCATCAGCCTCCTGCGGACGCGGAACGACATCGTGCAGGGTGACACCGAGATGACGCGCAAGGCGTACTGTGAGCCAAAGTTCCTCATTCGTCATGCGGGCCGAGGCAAGAATCGCCACTTCACCTTGCGGAAGAGAAGAAAGTTGCTTGGCAATGGTTTCAATGACGCGAGGCCATGTGGATTTTTTCCGCTCGCCCTCCTCGCGCAATTCCGGCTGCGTCAGGCGGTCTTCACGCTCAAGATAAGCGTAGTTGAGTCGCCCGTGATCACACATCCAGTAAGAATTCACCGCATCATTTTGGCGTGGTGTTTGACGAATAATTTTATTCTCCCGCGCACCAATCACGGTATTGCAACCCGTGCCACAGGACGTACAAATGCTCTTTGTTTCGCGTAAAAACCAAACACGCATTTTGAAACGGAAGTCTTTACTTGTCAGTGCTCCCACGGGGCAAATATCCACCGTATTAAGCGAGTAATTGCTATCCAGGCGATTCCCGGGATGAACGGTGAGGGTTGTGTAACTCCCGCGATTCACCCATCCGAGAACATCGTCGTCCGCGACCTCCTGCATAAAACGAACGCAGCGCGAACACAGAATGCAACGTTCATCATCGAGAATAATGTGCTTGCCGATGTCCACACGCTTGGGCTTTTTGACTTTGTTTTCGAGAAACTTCGATTCGCCTTCCCCAAACTCGACGGAAAATTCCTGCAAACGACATTCTCCCGCCTTGTCGCAAATGGGGCAATCCAGCGGGTGATTGATGAGCAAAAACTCCAACACTCCTTTGCGGCAATCTTCCACGAGCGGCGAATCGGTTTTCACGGCCATCCCCTCGGAAACTTCCAAGGCACAAGAAATCTGCGGACGCGGATTCCATGCGATCTCCGGGCGTCCATCTTCACCCAAAATCGGCTGACGATTGGCGTCCATCTTGGGCGCCCCGAGTTCCAACAAACACATACGACAATTTCCTGGCGTGCTAAGTGCGGGGTGATAGCAGTAGTGCGGAATAAAATGTCCGCTCTGCATACAAGCCTCGATAAGTTTCGTTCCCTTGGGGAACTGACGCCATTGGCCGTTGATCTGGACGTTGATCTGTGCGGTGCCGGGTACTGTTGCGCTCATGAATCCGAATAATGACCCTACACCATGAACGGATTGAGTTCACGGGAAAAGACCAAAGCATTTTCTGTCATAATTCGCGTCGCCCTTTTTCCACAGGAAATAATCGCTGGTGAGACGCCCTTAATTCGCAGAGCCCGATTTTTTGGCCGCCTTAGCCTCCGCACGTTTTAACTTGGTGGCCCACAAGCCTACACCGTTTTCTTGCGCTGCGGTCTGGGCTTTGTCGAGATGGTTTAGGTAGGAGAGCAGAACATCTTCCCTCATGCCATAACTACGCGCCAATCCTGCTTCGATGAGACACATGCCAAGGTCTGAACCATCGGCCAGCGTGACTTTGGCGAAGAAGCGGGGCTGCTGACTATTGCCTTTGGCATCCACCCACTTCGTTTCCACCGTGAATGGGTCCTGCAAAAGTTTTCTGGTAAATTCTGCAGCCTCCTGTCCGCCCGCTAGAATCGCCTTCTTCGTCGTGGAAAAATATTTCTTCTGCTCCTTCACGCGCTCAGGAAATTTGTCATCCGTCTCCGGCGCATCCACGGCATAGAGGCGAAAAACCTGGTCCTGATTTTTGGCTTGTACGTGAAAAGAATCACCATCGAGATAACGATTTTCTATGAGGCGACAATCGGGAATTGCTTCCCATGATGCCGCAAACGCGGAGTGCAGGCTGGAAATCAACAAGCCGAACACTCCGAGGCGAAAAATGGTCGCAGCGGACGTTTTCATTTTTTATGAAACTCCAATTGGCCTTTGGCGACGTCAGCCACGAGGGTGTCGCCTTCACCAAACTGTCCATCAAGGAGCGCACTGCTGAGCGGATTGAGGATGTATTGCTGGATGATGCGCTTTAGTGGACGCGCTCCGTACGCCGGGTCGTAGCCTTCTTTGGCTAGGAACTTTTTCGCTTTGTCGCTTAGCTCTAAACGAATGTTTTGCTGCTCCAAACGCTTGAGAAGACGCTTGAGCTGTATATCCACAATGCTTCCGATTTCTTTGTCGCTCAGACGATCGAAGATGATGGTTTCGTCCACGCGGTTGAGGAATTCGGGGCGGAAATGGCCGCGCAGGGCTTCCATGACGCGGCGGTTGCGCTCGTCCACGGGGAGGTCTTCCATGATGAACTGGCTGCCGATGTTCGACGTCATGATGATGACGGTGTTTTTGAAATCTACGGTGCGGCCTTGTCCGTCGGTGATGCGGCCGTCGTCGAGGACTTGGAGGAGGACGTTGAAGACATCGCCGTGGGCTTTTTCCACTTCGTCGAAGAGGACGACGGAGTAGGGGCGGCGGCGGACGGCCTCGGTGAGTTGTCCGCCTTCCTCGTAACCTACATAACCCGGAGGCGCGCCGATGAGACGAGCGACGGTGTGTTTTTCCATGTATTCGCTCATATCAAGGCGAATGATGGCGTTCTCATCGTCGAAAAGAAATTCGGCGAGTGCTTTGCAAAGTTCGGTTTTTCCGACCCCTGTGGGTCCGAGGAACATGAAGGAACCAATGGGACGATTTTCGTCCTGCAATCCCGCACGGGCCCGACGCACGGCGTTGGAGACGGACTTAATAGCCTGCCCCTGCCCGACGACGCGCTCCATAAGGCGCTCTTCCATTTTGACGAGTTTTTGACGCTCGCCTTCTTGCAAACGGGAAACCGGAATACCCGTCCACGAGGCCACGACTTTGGCAACATCTTCCTCGGTCACTTCCTCACGCAGAAGTTGCCCCCCACCCGCTTTGGCGAGCTTTTTGTCATGCTCTTCCAACTTCGCGGTTAGCTCGGGGATACGACCGTATTGGATTTCGCTGGCCTTGGCGTAATCGCCCTGACGTTGGGCGGCCTCCAATTGATTGCGAAGGTCTTCAATGTCACCGGCGAGCTTGCGCGATTCTGCAACTTGTTTTTTTTCATTTTGCCACTGCGCCTTGAGCTTTGAGCCTTTTTCTTTGAAGTCAGCGAGTTCTTTTTCCAACTTTGCTAAGCGCTCCTTACTCGCTGCATCCTTCTCTTTTTTAAGAGCCGCCTTTTCCATTTCGGATTGCATGATTTCGCGCTCCAATTGATCGAGTTCCGTCGGCATCGAATCTAACTCAATCTTGAGGCGTGAA
The DNA here is from genome assembly GCA_039807035.1 of Chthoniobacterales bacterium. GTDB lineage: Bacteria > Verrucomicrobiota > Verrucomicrobiia > Chthoniobacterales > JACTMZ01 > JACTMZ01. Next base: position 9,855 of record JBDHQL010000012.1, on the reverse strand, counting down.
GCCGCTTCATCAATAAGGTCCACGGCTTTATCCGGCAAAAAGCGATCGCTGATGTAGCGATCACTGAGGATCGCTGCCGCCACGAGTGCGGAATCCTGAATACGAACGCCGTGGTGAACTTCGTAGCGTTCTTTAAGTCCGCGCAAAATGGCAATCGTATCCTCCACGCTGGGTTCATTGACCATTACGGGTTGGAACCGACGTTCCAGCGCGGCATCCTTCTCGATGTACTTGCGGTATTCATCGAGCGTCGTGGCACCGATGGTGCGCAATTCTCCACGCGCCAACTGCGGTTTGAGCATGTTCGACGCATCTGCGGAACCCTCCGACGCTCCGGCACCCACGATGGTATGCAGCTCATCAATGAAAAGAATGATTTGGCCTTCGGAGGAAGTGACTTCTTTGAGGAAGGCCTTAAGTCGTTCCTCAAACTCTCCACGAAACTTTGCACCCGCAATCATCGCCCCAATATCCATCGCGATGAGTTTTTTATTTTTGAGAGAGTCCGGCACATCCCCGCTCACAATGCGGCGTGCAAGTCCTTCCACAATGGCCGTTTTACCAACACCCGGCTCACCAATGAGCACAGGATTATTTTTCGTACGGCGCGAGAGCACCTGCATCGTACGACGAATTTCATCGTCGCGGCCAATGACCGGGTCAATTTTTCCGCGCTGCGCCAACTCGGTTAAGTCGCGACCGTATTTTTGCAGAGTCTGATATTTTTCCTCGGGATTTTGATCGGTGACGCGTTGTGACCCGCGCACTTCGACCAAGGCCTTCATCAACGCATCGTAATCTGCACCATCTTCCTTGAGCAGGCGACCTGCGGCATCTGACGATTTGGCCAAAGCGAGCAGGTAATGTTCGGCACTCAGATATTCATCCTTGAGCTGCGTCATGATGCCTTCCGCCGCATCAATGGTTTTGCGAAGGTCATTGCCGAGAAGTGGTTGGCCGGACGCACCGGAGACCTTGGGGCGACGCGCTAATTCTGCTTGCAGCTTCTCCAACAGCCGCGCCGTAGAAACACCAACTTTTTGCAAAAGCGGAATGGCAACGCCGTCCGATTGCTGAAGGAGCGCGAGAAGAAAGTGCTCGTTGGAGATTTCCTGCTGCGAGAGTTTGCTCGTGATATCTGCGGCGGCATTGAGAGCCTCCTGCATTTTTTGAGTGAAGCGATCCGGTCTCATATCACCGGCATTATAGCACTATTTTAACGGCAACCGCATACGAATATATGTGGGAATATCAAGGTCCTGGCCTTCCACCATCGTAGGATCGAGGTCTTTGAAACGCCCGCGGTGAGCGTCATCTAAGGGCAATTCATCCTGCTCCGGGCGAGCTGATGATGTGCGCTTGCCTTTGCGTCTCCCCGTGTCCTTGGCAGATTTAGTAGCACCCTCGCTGCAGGCTTCATGACCCCCATCCCCATCGTCCATCTCCTCGGAATCTACCTCTCCCTCCATCATAGCCTTCGCAGATGCAGAGGCCCAGATTGTCACCCCCACTTCATCCGCAGCACGCGGATCGGTAGCAACACCAAGAAACACCTGAGACGTACAACCTACATGACGAGAAACTTCGTTTAAAATCTTCTGCATTTCTTCAAATCGAAGGGAGTGATCGCCGGAAATATGGAGAAGAACATTTCCCGAATCGGTGAGTACTTTTCCCTCGTTTAACAAAGGGCTTTGCAAGGCTTGTTTGACAGCAGCCGATGCACGATCGGCACCGTGACCCGATCCATAGCCAAACTGACACCGCGCCTCAGTACTGCGAAAAAGCGGTAAAATTTCGTCAAGGCCCACATGAAAAAGAGACGGCAAGGAAAGCAAGCGTAAGATGGCATGCACAGCATCGGCAAGGATGACGGTGGCCGTTTGCAGAGATTCCACAAGGGGGGCGTTTGCAGCGGCCACTTCGCCCATTCGGTCATTTTCGAAGCAAATTACAGCGGCACATTCCTTCCCAAGTCGAGAAAGGGCAGTTTCCGCCTGCTCGCGACGTTTTAGACCTTCACCAGCAACAGGCAGAGTCACCACAGCCAACACCACAGCACCGTCTTTCGCTGCTTCTCGGGCTATAATCGGCGCAGTACCAGACCCTGTTCCTCCGCCTAATCCGGCACAAATGATCACAATTTGAGCGTCCTCACATTCGGCGCGAATTTCATCCAACTGCTCATGCGCCGCAGCCTCTCCCGTCGCAGGGTCGCCACCCGCTCCCAGACCTCGTACAGCACCGCGGCCAATTTGCAATTTGCGCGATGCTGATGATTGAAGGAGGGCCTGCGCATCGGTATGAATGGCGGCAAATTCTGCAAAGGCATCATTTTTCTGCGCCAATACATCGAGCAATCTCAATCCTGCTCCACCCACGCCAATCACCTTGCAAGAAACGATGGGAGCAATCGGCGCGGTCAAATGTTCGTTGGAGCCTAGAGTTATCATAAGCTTGGAATAATCCTTCCGATGCTGTCGTAAAGGCGCTCTAAAATGCTCTTGGGCGCCGAAGCGTCCTGCACGGCTTGGGAGTACAAAACCAGTCCAATCGCCGTGGCAAAGCGAGGGCTTTCAAATAATGCACTGGGGCCCAACATCGGGCGGGCACAAGCCATCCGCGCCGGCACGCCGAAAACATCCTCCGCTAACTTCGCAATGCCTTTCAAATCGGCGGTGCCTCCCGTGATAAGAATGCAGCCGATAAATGGAGCATGCCGTTCAAATCCAATGCGCCTTTTAAGTAAGGTGAAAATTTCACGCACCCGCGCTTCCGCAATGATGTTCAAAAGACGACGTTCAATCGCCTCCGCAGAAAACGTAGGGTCATCTAAAGTAATCATCCCTTCTGCCGTGGTTGCCCCGGGGGATACCTCCGCATGTTCCACCTTCAACTTCTCGGCCAATTTCGTGGGAACGCGCAGACCGATAGAGATATCATTGGTAAGATGATCCCCACCCACGGCCAACACCCCACTGCTTCGTACCGTTCCGTCCCGAAACATAATGTAATCCGTCGTCCCTCCACCAATATCAATGACCAAGGCTCCCGCATCCTTGTCTGCTTGTTCAAGAACCGCGTTCGCCACAGCGACGGAACTCACCGCAATGGTTGTCGCTTTGAGATTGGCCTCCTTAACGCAACGAAGATTATTCTGCACACGGGTTCGCGTGCCATGAATAAGATGGTACTCGCCTTCGAGCTTCCGCCCAATCATCCCAAGCGGACTCGCCACACCTTCCTGACCATCCACGTAATACCGTTGTACGATGGTGTGAAGAAAAACATTTCCCTGAGGAAGATTCACGCTGATCGCGCTTTGTTCGACATCCTCGATATCTTCCTCCTCAATTTCATCGCGGTCCTCGGGAATAGAAACTCCTCCACGATTATTGAGACTATCAACATGCTCGCCCGTCACTGCCACAACCACATCGGTAATTTCGCGATCTGCCATTTCTTCCGCCTCGGCAACCGTTTCATTAAGGCAAAGCGTGATTTTTCCAATGTCAGTCACCTCCCCCTTGCGTACGCCACGCGAAGGTGATTCGGCGACACCAATGATGCGCAAAAGCCCATCGCTTCCCATTTCGGCGATGATCGCCGCGACCTTGGTCGTCCCAATCTCCAATCCAACATGTAAACTTGATCGTGCCATAACTCAGCGTTTGGTTTTCTTTTTGACAACTTCCGGAACCGGCCATGCGGCCGGAACATCACCTTGGAAAGTCACCGGCGTATTGCGCTCGGGAATGAGATTCACCGACGCCAATTTCTGCGAAGTCTGGGCAACATGAGTCATGATAAGTTGCAAACGATCGAGTTGTTCCGCGATATTTTGCATTCCAAATGTGTAACGTGTTTGCACATTCTCCCATGCTTCGATGCACCAGCCTTTGCTGATGTCTGCCGCACGAAGAACAACCTCAGGATGATGCCTTTCGGCAGCACGAGTGAAAAGTTCAAGAGTTGACAGCAATTCCGGCAAATCAATCCGATCTCCCGCACGCCATTGCTCCGTCGGCACACCATAGACGACCGGCAACTGCAAGCGTCCGGGCACAAAGGGTGCAGACTTCATCATCACGCCTGCTGCGTCCACTAAGAATGCGGACTCCATGGCAGTCGGGTCTTCACCCGTGTTACGAGGAGCAATCCACGCCACAGGGATGCGTCCTTCGATTTTAATACTCACCGTATCGGGAACAATGCGTTCGACTTTGGCCATCTTAACTTCGGGAATGGCCGATAACACACGTTGCGCAGACTCGAGATTGAGCGAATAAATATTAACCCCCTCTTTAATGCCGGTCTGCTTTAGTGCCTCTTCCCGCGACATAATCCCATCGGTATTCACTTCGATAACGCGCACTTGATATTTTGGATTGGTAAAAATTTGACTCACTAATAAAGCCCTTACCGACATCCCCAAGAAAACAAGCAACCCAATCACCACGGCAATTTGCAGAATCTGAAGCATCAACCTCTCATTGCGGCGCCGACGAAACGTTATGCCGGTTGCGGTAACTTCCAACAGTTTCCCATCACGATGGTTCCGCCGCGTCAAACGAGGGCCACTGCGTGGTTTTTTCCGACGAAAGAAACTCATAGTCGAGTAAAACGTTGAAATGAAAGCCACGCGATTTCTTCACACAGCTCTAAAAATGTCAGGCCCGCTGCGGCGGCAGCCTTCGGCAATAAACTGGTTTCCGTCATTCCCGGAATTGTATTGGCTTCTAAAACATAGGGCGAGCCATCTGCACCCAGAAGAATATCCACACGAGAATAAACTTCCAAACCCAGTGCTCTATGCGCCTTGAGAGCCACTTGACGCACCCGCTCTGTCAAGACGTCATCCAACGGCGCAGGACAAAGATAATCCGAAGCACCCGCTGTGTACTTGTGTGCGTAATCGTAAAATCCCTCATGCGGTCGAATCTCAATCACCGGCATCGCACGGTCTCCCACGACGCCAACGGTCAGCTCGCGTCCACTCACAAATTCTTCGATGAGAATTTCGCGATCCAACGAAGCACAATCTTGGAGAGCAGCATCAAGTTCCTCGGACTGCCGCACGATGTGTACCCCCACGCTGGAGCCTTCGCGAGGAGCTTTGACAACGAAGGGAAGCGGCAGTTTGGGCCGTTCTCCCGCCGTAATTTTTTCCCAACGAGGTGTAGGAACTTTCGCCTGCTCAAAAAGCTGTTTGCTTTTCATTTTATCGAATGCAATGCGGCTGCTTGCGGCCCCTTCGCCGGTATAAGGAACACCCTTAGCATCGAGAATTGCTTGTAATCCTCCATCCTCTCCAAACGTGCCATGCACCATATTCACGCAAAGTCCCGTATCGTGTGGTAAATGGAAATCCGCACTCTCAATTTCCTGCGGCATCACGCGATAGCCACCTTGCCGGAACGCCTTGGCAACAGCCGCGCCGGAGCGCAGGGAAACTTCACGTTCCGAACCCGGGCCACCCATGAGTACCACAATATGAAGATGTGCTAAGGAATTCCTCATGATGCCAAGTCCTCTCCAATAATTTGTACCTCCGTTTCGAGGCGGACCCCGTGCTGATTAAGAACTTCCGCCCGCACTTGTTCGATGAGTGCTAAAACTTCCGAAGCCGTGGCACCGCCCTCGTTGAGGATAAAATTTGCATGAACATCCGAAACACGCGCCGCACCAATCTGGCGATTCTTCAATCCCGAGGCATCAATAAGCCGCCCCGCTTTATCGCCCGATGGATTGCGAAATACACATCCCGCACTTGCGCCTACCGGCTGGGATGCACGGCGTTTCGCAGTGAACTCATGCGTACGTCGCTCTACCTCACGCACGTTGGAGCGGACCCCACGGAACACCGCAGACATGGCATAATTCGAGCGCAGGAGGGGAACGCTACGGTAGTGAACTTCAAAATCACGCGGCGACTTCTCAAACACATTTCCCTCCGCATCGGCATAGCGCAAAAACTCCACCTGATCTAAAGCTTCCGAACCCATCGCTCCCGCATTCATGCGCAAACAGCCGCCGACATCTCCCGGAATTCCTTCCATCCATTCGAAACCGGACAATCCCGCCGTAATAGCCGCACCACTCAAGGCCTTCAAACGCACGCCAACTCCTGCACGAATTTTTTCATCCTCAATCGTGAACTCTCCAAAAACACCTCGACGCAAACGCACCACCATCCCGCGCAAACCCCCGTCACGAACGATGAGATTGGACCCACGACCAATGACCATAAACGGCAGACCTAGCTCATGAGTTTTACGAATCAAATCGCAAAATCCTTCCTCGGTCTCCGGCTCCAACCAAAACTGCGCGGGGCCTCCAACACGCATCGTTGTGTGTTTGGACATCGGTTCATAAAGCCGTGCGATTCCCTCTACCATGGCCGATTGCAGTAACTCCAACGTTCGCAAATCCGAAGCCAACGCACTTCCTTGTTCGTGGATATTTCCCGCACCGAGAGTGACCAACATATCTCCTGAACGCAACAAACGTCCCGCTTCCAACCCCGCTTGTTTCCGCTCCGCCGCATACATGACACTCGAACATCCCGAAGCGCTGGCTGCATCAGCAATTAATTTTCCCGACACGCCCGGTATTGGCGGCTCGCTTGCCGGATAAACATCTGTCACCACGACGGCATCCGCTTGCGCCAATGCCGCCCCAAACTCCGCACTTAAAACTTGCGTCCGCGTGTAACGATGAGGCTGAAAAAGTAAAATCACACGCCCCCGACTTGTCCCGCGTGCCGCGCGAATGACGGCAGTAATCTCCGTGGGATGATGCCCATAGTCATCAATCAAAAGGAAGTTGGATGATGAGTAAACGACTTCAAATCGCCGTTTCGCCCCGCGAAAACTTTCAAGAGCAGCAACGCATTTTGCCAGATCAAGCTCCATCTCCGCAGCGAGGGCGAGAACCGCCGTTGCGTTGAGAACATTGTGCTCCCCGGGGACATTAAGTTTTACCCGCGCCTGCTCCATGCCGCTCTTTTGAAACGCGAAAGTTGAAACAAAGTCGGTAGACTCAAATTGCGCATACGAATAAGTGCCGGATTTTCCGTAAGACACCGCATTTTTTCGCGAAGCACAAACTCGCACCGCACCGGCATCGTCAGCGCAGTAAAAAATCTTTCCGGACGTCTGATCTGCCAGCTTTGAAAATGCCGCATCAATCTCCGCCAAATCACGATAATGATCCAGATGCTCCGGCTCGATATTGAGGACCATGGCATGTTCAGGATGATAGAGAACAAGCGTGCCATCGCTCTCATCGCCTTCGGCAACGAAAAGTTCTCCTCCTGCATCCCAACGCGCATTGGTGCCGAGAATAGGAATTTCGGCACCGACATAATGCGAAGGATGCGCTCCAGCGGCACGCAACACGTGCGCGGCCATGGCCGAGACGGTTGTTTTCCCGTGCATTCCACATACAAGGACACCCTTTTTACCAAGCATCAGCGCAGCCAATGCTTCGGCACGTCGAACCATCGGTTTGTGCAAACGTTGCGCCGCATCATAAGCGGGATTTCCTTCGCGAATCGCGGAGGAATAAATGACAAGCTGAGCATCCACCACATCCTCCGCACGCTGCGGCGTGTGAAAATCAAGTCCGAGCGATTGCAAACGACGAACTTCCCGTGTGTCAGTTTTATCCGAGCCGCTCACCTGATGCCCTAGTGCCAACAACAAAGCCGCAATGCCGCTCATTCCCGAGCCGGCCACGCCAATAAGATGAATTTTGCGAGGTGTTCCGTGCAATTGTTCTGCGAGGTCTTTGATATTCATTTCACCGCCTCCTCCAAAACGGACGCTACATTCTCCGCCGCATGGCGCGGTGCCAGTTGTTGTGCAGCGGCAGCCATGGTGGCGAGTGTTTCGGGAGATGTCACCAATCCGCTCAGCAGCGCCGCTAACTTTTCCCCGGTGGTTTCCTTTTCCGAAACAACACGAGCCGCGTCGGCCCGTAAAAAAATTTCTGCATTAAAGCGCTGATGGTCTTCTGCCGCGTAGGGATAGGGAATAAGTACGGATGGCAATCCAAACCACGCAAGTTCACCCAAACTCGCGGCACCCGAGCGCGACACTGCGAGATTCGCGGCAGGATAGACATCCTGCATTCGCTCGCAAAACGCCACGACCTTCGCAGTCAAGCCCGCCTCAGCATAAGCCGTGCTTACTAAATCCACGCAACGCTCACCGGCAAGATGTATGATTTGGACTTTTTCATTTTTGAGATGTGAAGCCGCTTGCGTCATAAGCGCATTGATCCCTGCGGCACCCTGACTTCCGCCCATTACAAGCAAGGTCATGCAATCCGATTCAAGTCCGAGAATCCGACGTGCTTCTTCACGCAAAGGCACGGAAGATGCCAGCTCACGGCGAATGGGAGTTCCGGTCACTCGTGTTGGCACACGAAGATGCGGAGCACATTCGGCAAATCCTAAAAGCACCTCGCGGCAAAAACGCGCCGCTAAGCGATTGGCTTTGCCCGGGATGGCATTGGATTCGTGCAAAAACGCCGGAATACCGCGCCATCGTGCAACCACGAGGGGAGCAATGCTCGTAAATCCTCCCATGCCCAATACGGCATCAGGGCGTTGCCGACGAAAGGACGCAGCGCATAGCCGCAAACTTGTGACGAGGCGGCGCAAGAAGGCAATAAGCGCAGGAGAAAACAACGAAGGTAATCCGATCGATGGAAGTTTCTCGATGGTCAATCCCTCGCGATTTCCCAACGCACGGGCATCAATTTCTTTTTCCGAAACAAAGAGACCAACATCATGCCCCCGCTCGCGCAAAACCTCCGCTACCGCCAATCCGGGAAATAAATGTCCGCCAGTTCCTCCACAGGCAATCGTGAATCTCATGGTCTTCAATACCGCATCGCTACGGTTGCTGTTGGGATGACGTGAGTGCGAGCTTTCGACTCGCGGCGCCCGCGAAGATGAATACTCAGCAATATGCCGATGAGAAACATCGAGATGGCGAGGTTACTTCCACCATAGCTAATGAAGGGCAATGGCATCCCTTTGTTGGGCAAAAGCGAGGTGGTGACACCAATGTTAATCGCCGCTTGCAGGGTAATGAGAATCGTGATTCCAAAGCCGAGAAGCATTCCAAAACGATCCTTGGAATTCATCGCAATGAGAGCGCCCGTAAGCAAAATGAGAAGAAACCAAAACACGGTCAGCAAGGTGAAACGCAACCCCAACTCCTCGCCGATCATAGGAAAAATAAAATCCGTATGCGCATAGGGAAGGTAGAGCATTTTGACGCGACCATTTCCAAGCCCCAGACCTGTCGTCCCTCCCGTGCCAAAAGCCAACAACGCCTGCCATTGCTGCAATCCTTCGTTGAAGCGGTATTTTTCCGGATCCAGAAAGGCTTTAAGCCGATCCATGCGCTCTCCGATATTGAAGATGGCAAAGACAAGACCTCCCAATCCAAGCCCTAGTAAGGGCAGCAACCACCGCAATCCCGTTCCCGCCACAAACATCACGGCTAAGGTCGTCAGTCCAATCAGCGTCGTTGCCCCGAGGTCCACCTCAACGACGATCAACGCCATCACCATTCCCACCACCGCGAGGGGAAAAACAAAGCCATGCCAAAATTCCGACGCTTCCTCCTCGTAGCGATGGTACCACCAAGCGAGAAAAAAGAGCACGGCTACCTTCCCCAGCTCGCTGGGTTGAAAACTCGCCACGCCGAGATTCACCCATCGCCATGCACCATTGATTTTCATTCCCACAGGCGGAACAAAACATAACGCGAGGGCAATCACCGCTGCCCCAAATATCACCGGCCAAAGTTTCGCCCACCAACGGTAATCGAGCCACGC
>JBDHQL010000011.1:0-17788 GCA_039807035.1 Chthoniobacterales bacterium | reverse complement strand
TAATGTCACTGGCCACTTGCGCGCTCATGCCGGATGCACCAATGGTCGGCGCAGGTGCGGCAGGTTTCGCATTGGACATTGTCGGCGTCACCGTGGGTGGCGCAATGATCGCATCCATCGAAAAATTGAACTCATTTTGCCCCGTCGTCGTGATGGCTTCGACGGTATTATTCTGCACCGTCGGCGTAGAAACGGTGAACGTCGTTTCCGTGGGTTGCGATTGCGTCGCATCGGGTGGTGCCGCCACTTCCTGCCCTGCCGCCACAAATCCACTCTCACCACCCTCAAAATCCGCCGGCTCTTGCATAGCCTCAAAAAGAACGGTTCCACCAAAAATGACAATCAACAATACATGCAACACGAACGAAATCGTGAAGAAGCGCGAATCGTTAAACTTCTCAACCAAACGGTCGAGGAGCGAATTTTTATCAGGAGTTTCAGGTACGTCCATGGGAGTTAGTACTAACTATGTCTAGAATGCGGACAAAATCAACGTCTGACTGGATGCTTGGCGAAAATCGTTGGCTTTGTCACCTTTATTCCGTGTCCGTCCATCCAACCCACTCCACCGCCTCACAGCGCTTCACCGTGTGGGCCGGCTCTTTAGCTCTTCGCATTTTATTCGCCACATGGCGTCTGCATATTCATGGCACCACTGACATCCTCAATTTCTCCGCGACATCTCCCGTCATCTACGCGTTTTGGCACAATCGTATTTTGGCGGTGACAGCCGCCTTCCTGCGCGTTTATCCGCCGAAACGCCGTGGCGTTCTCGTTCTCACCAGCGCAAGCAAAGACGGTATGTGGCTTGGCACGTTAGCGGGACATCTCGGTATGGGTGCGGTGCGCGGTTCCAGCTCACGGCGCGGCGCTACGGCGATGCGCGAGCTTTTGGAAAAAGTTGCCGCAGGTTATGACATCGCCATCACTCCCGATGGCCCTCGCGGCCCACGTTACCAACTCGGTGCCGGTCTCGTTTATCTCGCTCAAAAAACCAACATTCCCATCATCCCCATCCACACTCGTTTTAGCCGCTGCGTACGCTTGCGCACATGGGACGGATTTTCTATCCCGCTCCCTTTTTCACGGGTGGATGTCACTCTCGATCCTCCTCTCACCATTCCCCAAACAGAGGGAGAAAACGCCTTCGAGGAGGAAAGGAAAAAAATGGAATCGGTTTTGCGCCAAGGCGTGGATTAAACTGCCGCCGTGCCAACTCTCATTGACGGAAAAAAAACATCCGCACGTTGTCTTGAAGAAACAGCGCGGGAAATTGCAGAACTTCGCGCTCTCGAAATCACCCCAGGCCTCGCCGTCGTTCTCATCGGTGAAGACCCGGCTTCCATGGCTTATGTACGCTCGAAAGACAAGACCTGCCGCGAGCTTGGAATGTACTCACGCAAATACGAGCTGGCCGCGAACACCTCACAAACGGACGTCCTCGCCCTCATTGCCGAGCTCAACGCCGATCCTGCCATTCACGGCATTCTCGTCCAATCCCCACCTCCTCCCCACATTAACGAACAAGCAGTTGTTCGCATGATAGACCCCCGGAAAGATGTGGATGGATTTCATCCGCTCAATGTCGCGGCGCTGGCAATGGACGATCCCACCGCCCTTGTTCCCTGCACCCCACTCGGCTGTTTGGAATTATTAGCCGCCTACGATATTCCCGTGCGTGGGGCACAGGTTGTGATTGTCGGGCGCAGCCTCATTGTCGGAAAACCCATGGCTCTTTTACTCCTTCGTAAAGGCACAGACGCCACCGTAACCGTCGCCCACTCACGCACGAAAGACCTCGCCGCTGTCACGCGCTCGGCAGACATTGTCATTGCGGCTATTGGGCGACCCAAGTTCCTCGGTGCGGATCATATTCGCGAGGGTGCCGTGGTCATTGATGTCGGCATCAATCGCGTGGATGACGCCACGGCGTCGCGGGGTTATCGCCTCGTGGGGGATGTAGATTTTGAAGCCGTCGCGCCTAAATGCCGCGCCATCACTCCCGTCCCGGGTGGAGTGGGCCCCATGACCATCGCCATGCTCATGCGCAATACCATTCGCGCTTGCCGCAATATCACCGGTCATCCACACGCAACATGAAGCTGCTCACCATCGCACTTGCATTCATGTTCCTCACCGGATGTGAAAAACCCGACGATGGTATTTTTCGCGTTTTGGTGCGGCGAGGGGAGGCATCGGCAACTCTTCTCGCAGAATTTGGCAAACGTCCGGGCGTAAAACTGGCACTCGAAACTTACGCTTTGGATGAAGAATTGCTTCAAAAACTTTCCGCTCAAGATGCCGCCTATGATCTTATCGAGGTGGACGATCGCATGGCGCGGGAACTCGCGGAAAATGGGCATCTACGGCCACTTAATCGCACGGCGATTCCCAATTTAGCCAATGTGGACCCTGCGTTTACGCGTCCGCCTTTTGATGTGGGCGAGAAATATGCGGCACCCTACATGGCCGGCTTTATCGGTATCGTGTACAATGCCGAAGCCGTCACCCTTCCCATCGTAAGTTTCAAAGATGTCTTTCACCCACAGCACGCCGGTCGCATTGCGGTGAATCCGGACAATAAAGACATCACAGCTGCCGCTTTGTTCTCGCAAGGTTTGCCTCTCCAAGCACTCAACGATGACAAAGCACTCTCCCAAATCACGCCTCTTCTCGCCAACTGGCTCTCGAAAATAAATCCACATGCGCCTCGTGATCCTGCAGATGCCCTCCTGCAAGATGCGGCTATTATCGGAATCGTTCGGAGTGATGAGGCAGCGGAACTTTTTACGACCAATCCAAAGTTCCAATGGGTTTTACCTGCGGAAGGCTTTCGTCTTTTTGTCAATGCCCTCGTCATTCCCAAAACCGCACGGCATCCCGAAACCGCAGAGGCGGTCCTCAATTTTTTCCTCACTCCGGAAAACGGCGTTGCCCTTTCCAAGGAATCACCGGGTTACAACCCAAACCTCGCCGCACGAAAACTCCTCAGTGAATCCGAACTTAATAACCCCGCGAGTTATCCCACCGGCCTCAACATCGCCAATATGACAACTTTTCCGACTCTCGGTGATCAAGCTGCGAAAATTCGCGCTCTCATTGTCTCGCTTATTTCCCATCCACCGAAAACCGCAGCACCGTAAGCTGCAACGCTGCTCAATGCGATGAAGGCGAGGTGGTGGCGATATTCGGATCGGCAGAACCGGCGTCACCTTGAATTTTGAAGGCCAGTTTTTCGCCTTCTTTAACCACGTGAATTTCCTGGCCCGCTTGGAAACCGCCGCGTAAAAGCTCTTCGGCTACCGGGTCTTCAAGGTAACGTTCGACCGCTCGCCGCATCGGGCGTGCGCCATATTGCGGATCGTAACCCTTGGTGATGAGAAACTCTTTGGCACTGGGATCCAGCACCACGCGAATGTCTTTCCCTTGGAGCCGCTCCACAACTTTCTTCACCTCCAAATTCACGATGTGCTCCAAATCCTCCTTCGAGAGAGAATGGAAAACAATGATGTCATCAAGACGATTGAGGAACTCGGGCTTAAAGACCCGCTTCGTTTCCTCCAGCACCTTAGCACTCATCCCTTCATGGCTCGCATCCAGCGTGGGTGCTCCAAAGCCGAGTGATGTCTGCTTTTTAAGAAGCTCCGCACCGACGTTGGACGTCATAATGATGATGGTATTGCGAAAATCAATTTTGCGCCCAAGGGAATCGGTAATTTTTCCTTCTTCGAGAATTTGCAAAAGCAAATGCATCACGTCGGGATGCGCTTTTTCCACTTCGTCGAAGAGCACCACGGAATACGGACGTCGCCGCACGGCCTCGCTCAGCTGACCGCCTTCTTCATGCCCGACATAACCCGGAGGCGAACCAATGAGACGCGATGCCGTGAACTTTTCCATGTACTCCGACATGTCAATTTGGATAAGCGAGTCTGCATCCCCAAACATAAACTCTGCCAAAGTACGAGCGAGGAATGTTTTTCCAACACCCGTAGGGCCGAGAAAAATAAAGGAGCCAATTGGACGGCGCGGGTCCTTCAAATCCGCACGTGAACGCCGTAGGGCTTTGCTGATGGCGGTGACGGCCACATCCTGACCGATGACAGATTTTTTAAGCTCACCTTCCATCGCCAGCAATTTGCGCGTTTCGTTTTGATCCATCCGCGCAAGAGGAATGCCGGTCCATTTTGCAATGACATGCAAAATCTCATCTTCGCCGACAGACACTTCTTTTTCCTCGCGATGAGCACGCCAGTTGTTGAGGATTTCCTCCTGCTTATCCTTAGCCTGCTTTTCGCTATCGCGAAGACCCGCCGCTTTTTCAAAATCCTGGGCCTTAATGGCCGCTTCTTTTTGCTCGCGAATCTCCTCAATTTCTACTTCGAGGTTTTTCACATCCGGCGGACGCGTCATGTTTTGAATTCGCGCGCGTGCCCCCGCCTCGTCCATGACATCAATCGCCTTATCCGGCAAAAAACGTCCGGTGAGGTAGCGATCGCTTAACTTGGCCGCTGCCTCAAGAGCTTCGTCGGTAAGCTTCACTTTATGATGTGTCTCATACTTCGAGCGAATTCCTTTAAGAATAAGAATCGTATCCTCCACGCTGGGTGCTTCGACTTTTACCGTCTGAAAACGGCGCTCAAGAGCGGCATCTTTTTCAATGTACTTGCGGTATTCATTGAGCGTCGTGGCACCGACGCATTGAAGTTCCCCTCGAGAAAGTGCGGGTTTAATGATGTTCGACGCATCCATCGCGCCTTCCGCAGAACCCGCGCCCACGATCGTGTGCATCTCGTCAATAAAGAGAATGATATTCTTACTTTTGCGAATTTCATCCATCACCGCCTTGATACGCTCTTCAAATTGTCCACGGTATTTCGTCCCCGCGACCATGAGCGCAAGGTCGAGCGTAATGACACGTTTGTTGTGCAAAATCTCCGGAACATTCCCGGCCACGATTTCCTGCGCCAACCCTTCGGCAATGGCCGTTTTACCCACGCCGGCTTCCCCAATGAGCACCGGATTATTTTTGGTACGACGGCAAAGAATTTGAATCACACGCTCAATCTCATTGGCGCGGCCAATCACCGGGTCCATGTTTCCCTTGCGGGCTAATTCGGTGAGATCACGGCCAAAGGCACGAAGAGCAGGTGTTTTAACTTCCCGCTTTCCTGCATCCCCACCACCCACGTCCGCCGTTTCTGCATCATCCTCCGGATTAAAGGAGGGATTTAATTCGCGAAGAATTTCATGCCGTGCCCGCTCGATATCTACATCCAAATTGCGCAAGACTTTCGCCGCAACGCCATCGCCTTCGCGAAGAAGCCCCAGCAAAATGTGCTCTGTACCGACGTAGGAATGGGTGAGCGATTTGGCCTCTTTACCCGCGAGGGCGAGCACTTTTTTAACGCGTGGCGTGTAAGGAATGCTGCCGGCAACTTTGCTTTCAGAGCCTGAGCCAACTTGTTTTTCGACTTCCATCCGCACGGTGTCGAGGTCCAGTCCCATCTTGGTAAGGACGTTAATAGCCACGCCTTGGCCGAGTTTAATGAGACCGAGGAGTAAATGCTCGGTTCCCACATAATCGTGATTAAAACGATCCGCTTCTTTGCGAGCGAGCGAAAGAACCTGTTGGGCGCGTGGTGTAAAATTATTCATGGCTCTTGAGATTTCCCATCACCGCTTTTTGCCGAGGAAACTTTGGCAATATCCGGTTCAGGAATACCTTTTACCTTCGCACGTACTAAGTCAGCGCGCAAGGCGTCGCGGTCTTCGGGACTGAGCTTCTCCTGCTTCACTCCCATCTGCAAATGCGCGGGCTGCGTCGTCATGAAAAGTTCATCCACCACAAGCTGCGTTGCCTCGGGAAAAATACCGAGGTCGGCACCGAGTTTGAGAATCGAAAGAAGATTCAGGGTTTCTTTGGAAGCAATGGCCCGAGCATGACTCAAAACGCCATACGCACGCCCAATTTGATCCAGCAGCATATTCGCACGTCGCTCCAACAAGAGCTGACGGGCGTTTTGCTCATGCTCAATAATTTGCTCAATAACTTTGATGAGGCGGTGAAGAATTTCTTCCTCACTCTCCCCAAGCGTGGCCTGGTTGGAAACCTGAAACAAATTCCCCAAAGCTTCCGTTCCCTCGCCATACAGACCACGCACAACCAAACCAATTTTCCCCACGGAATTCACGATCTGATTGATTTGATCCGAAAGAACTAACCCGGGTAAATGCACCATGGCCGAAGCGCGTAATCCCGTACCAACATTGGTCGGACAAGCCGTTAAATATCCCAACTCGGCATGGAAAGCATAGGGCACTCGGTCTTCGAGAAAAATATCTGCTTCATTGTTGAGGCGATACGCCTCCTGCAATTGAAGCCCCGGCAGCAAGGATTGCATACGCAGGTGATCTTCTTCGTTAATCATGATGCTTAGCTGATGATCGGGGCTAATCACCACCGCGCTTCCCGCGCCTTTTGAGGCGTGTTCACGACTAATGAGATGACGCTCGACAAGGATTTGCTTTTGCAACGGCGAAAGCTCTTGGAGAGGCGCACGGCAACTTCCTTGCATCGCCGGAATTGCTTCTACGTGTTCCTGAATCTCGGCAAGAATTTGCATCCGCTCGACCTTGTTTGCCCAGCCGGGAAAAGGTCGCTCGCGAAGATTACGAGCAAGGCGAATGCGACTGCTCACGACGATTTTTCCATGGGGCCCTTCGCCATGAAGCCATTGCCCGGGAACCGCGATGATGTCGTCAAAAGTCATGTCTGCAATTCGTGTTCGATGTCGCGAATTTCATCACGCAAACGCGCCGCATCCTCGTATTTTTCCGCTTTTACCGCCTTTTGCAGTTCCGCATCCAGCGACTTAACACGATCTGCCATGGCAAAACGCCGCGAGAGATGTGAGGGCACTTTGCCTGTGTGACGCACACCCTTGTGCATCCCCTTGAGCAAATCCGCGAGACCCTCGGAAAAAGTGTCATAGCAACTGCTGCATCCAAGACGTCCTGTTTTTTTGAAATCTGCCTGCGTAAACCCGCATACAGGGCATCGTTGGAGCGGCTGGCCGGACTCAATTTGCTGTGCGGCGCCCAGCCCCAGCAACAAGTCGGCGAGAGCAAATCCTGTCGGATCGCTCACGCCTTTTTCCTTAGAACAACTCTCGCAGAGATTCACCTTCTGCATCTTCCCATCCACAATTTGCGTGAGGTAAACAGAAGCGTCCTGCTTTTTACAAACGTCGCAAAGCATGATTAACCAATCGGCGTACCTTCCGCTCGCGTCAACCCTCGAAAAATTTCCGCAAGACGTTTTGTCACCGATCCCGGCTTGCCATCATTGATTTTACGGGAATCCAACTCCACCACCGGAATCAACTCCGCCGCCGTTCCCGTAAGAAAACATTCATCCGCCGTGTAAATGTCATATCGCGTGATGTCCTCTTCGCGAATATCAAGCCCCTCTTTTTTCGCCATTTCAAAAACAACCTCACGCGTCACTCCCACCAATGCACCTGCAGAAATCGGAGGCGTGATGAGGCGTCCCTCGCGCACGATGAAAACATTGTCTCCCGTGCATTCCGCCACGCAGCCCTGTTCATTGAGCATCAATCCTTCGCCGGCGCCCGCCTGCTCTGCCTCAATTTTTGCCATGATGTTGTTGAGGTAATTGAGCGATTTCACCATCGGACTAAGTGCCCCATGAGAAATTCGCCGCGTCGCACACGTCACCAACTTCAAGCCGGTGCGGTACATTTCTTCCGGATAAAGCGCAATGCCTGCCGCAATGATAAAAATTGTCGGACGTGGACAACTTTTCGGCGACAGCCCCAGCGAACCTACCCCACGCGTCACCACCAACCGCACATAGCCATCGGTCATTTCATTAGCCCGAATCGTCTCCAACACCGCTTGCGTCATCTGCTCGTGATCGAGCGGAATCGTCAGCGCAATCGCACGTGCCGAGCGATAAAGCCGGTCAATATGTTCTTTGAGACGAAAAACCCGCCCATTGTAAAAACGAATCCCTTCAAACACGCCATCGCCATAAAGCAAACCGTGATCAAACACCGACACCGTGGCCTCTTCCTTGGGAACCAATTTTCCGTCGAGATAAATTTTCATGAGATAAAAAGCCGTACTCGAAATAAAAACATACAGCTCTCCATTTTGGCTGGTCATGCCCTTGCTGACAAGAGTTTGCACGCGCCATTGCAAAAACTTTTAATGTCACCATGCGAGCCGCATCTTTCAATGAAAACTGCCAAAGCCACGTATTTAATCCTTGTGCCTATTTCTCCAAAGAGTTAAGCGGAAAAATGCAAATGAATACTTTCACTAAAAATCGCCATCTTCTGCAAAATTGCATCGTCTCCCTCGCACTTTGCCTCTTGCTCTCCGCTTTTGCGCATGGGCAATCGCTAACGATTGATCATACCTGCACCGATATTAAGCGCATTCCCCATGAGGCTATCGAGAGGGCGAAGGCCATGTGGAAAGTGGCTTATGGACACACATCGCATGGAAGCCAGGTCGTGTCGGGAATGGATGCGTTGAAACAAAGCCATCCGGAGCTTTTCGGATTTGGAAACTCACCAGATCAAGGTCTTGTTTTGCTGGATAGAACCCCGAAAGGCGACCTTGGCAACCCCGACCGCACCACTTGGGCGCAACGAACACGGGAATTCCTCAACGGCCCGGGCAAAGACATCAACGTCGTCATGTGGTCATGGTGCGGGCAAGTCAGCAAGGCTTCCGAAAAAGATATTCAAACTTATCTCGACCTTATGGCGGAGCTTGAAAAAGAATTTCCCAACGTCAAATTTATCTACATGACCGGGCATTTAGATGGCTCCGGAAAAAGCGGAAATCTCCATCGTGGCAACGAGCAAATCCGGGAGTTTTGTAAAAACAACGGTAAGACCCTTTTTGATTTTGCCGATATTGAGAGTTGGGATCCGGATGGAAAAATCAATTTCATGGAACTTCGTGCCAACGACAAATGTGACTACAAAGAAAATGGCGTGACGAAAAACTGGGCCGAAGAATGGATTCAAAACAATCCCGAGCATGGCATAGCCCTCCCCAACAGTGCCGCTCATAGCAAACCCCTCAACGGGGCACTCAAGGGCCACGCCTTTTGGTGGATGATGGCGCGACTAGCGGGTTGGGATGCAAGTGAAGCTCCCTCGCAAAATTAATGCTATTGCCCGCGTAAAACAAAGAGCGTGATGTCATCGGAACGCTCGGCATTGCCAACATGATGACCTATTTCTTCGGAAATAACGCGCACGGTTTCGCTCGCAGAATGTTGAGGTTTTTGGTCAAGCGTTTCGAGAAGACGTGCATCTGTAAATAGTTCTTTCTCCTCGTTAAGGGCTTCGGTAACGCCATCGGTATAGACCACCAAGGTGTCGCCCTTATGAAGATGCAACGCCCATTCCGGAAAAGCGGCATTCTCCATTAAACCCAAGGGGAGCCCTCCGACAGGACCAAATTTTGCTTTCCCATCCTTGGGTAAAAACACCGGCGGATTATGGGCACCCAATCCGCAAATTATTTCTCCTGTCGCTGTATCCGCAATTCCCAAAATCATCGTAACGAAAAGGCAAACATCGTTTTCTCGAAACAACTCCGCATTGACGCCCGATAAAATCTGCGCGGGAGTCAACCCGGGCCTTGCAATAGCTCTCACCAACGTTCGCGTAACCGCCATAAACAACCCCGCCGCAATGCCCTTTCCGGTAACATCACCAACGACAAAACATAGCTTCCCGGGTTCTATAAAGAAAAAGTCATAGAAATCCCCACTCACATGCTGCGCAGGTTCCAAAGTCGCAAAAATATCCAACGCTGGAGCGACCGCGTTCGTTGGAAATTCTCCGGGCAGAAGTCCCTTCTGCATCTCCCGCGCCAAATCTAAATCGCGTTGGAGTACGGCTCGTTCAAGAGCTGCCGCATGAGCCCGAACACGGCCCAAAGCAGCGGCAACCAGCCCTGCAAAGTATTGAACCAACCGTTCATCGCCTACCGTAAATTCTCGACGCCCTACAGGATTTAGAAACTCAATAACGCCCAAACAATCTTCTCCGTCCAAAAGCGGTGCGGCCAATAAAGCACGCGTCACCCATCCCGTTTTTTTGTCAGCCTCCTTATAAACACGATCATCACGAGCCGCATCGTCCACCCTCACAAGAACCTTTTCCCGCATCGCCACGCCTACAATTCCTTTCCCCGCCGGAACACGAAATGCACGTAATTGGGGCGCACTCTCGCCATGAGCCGAATGAATCACCATGTCTCCCGAACTCGCATCCTGCAAAAAGATTGAGCACGCCTCCACCCGCATCCATGGCAAACTTCTCGTCAGAATTTTCAGCAACAAGCCATCCAAATTTTCCTCGCGACTAATTTCCCCGGCCAAATCTAAAAGTCCCGCATAATCCGTGTCGTCAGTCATGCTCTTCATTTATACGAAGCGTTGCCATGTATTGACGAGGTTATCTCTCGATCGAAAAAATCAAAAATAGAGAGATAAGTTTCACAAAGCACTGCCTCAATGAAGCGATGCCTTTTCGGCCCCGAGGCCGGTATTGGCGCGAACTTGCAGCTCCGTGAACTTTTCCAGAGAGGCCTGCTCTTTCGATAAAATCGTTCCCAACCATGCACCCAGAAATCCGAGCGGCACACTCACAAGCGCGGGATTTTTTAGAGGGAAAAGCGGCGTCTTCATAAAATCGGGACTAATGAGAATAAGAACAATGCTCGAAGCAAGGCCAACGAGAAGCCCCACAACCGCCCCTGCCGTGGTGAAGCGTTTCCAATAAAGCGAAAATATAATCACAGGCAAATTCGCGCTCGCAGCCACCGCAAAAGCAAGTCCTACGAGAAAGGCAACGTTCACGCCGGGGCCGAGAAGGATGGCAATGACGATGGACGCCGCGCCCACAACAAGTGCCGTAATGCGAGCAATGTGAACTTCGGCACCCGGTTTTTGCTCGCGCCCGTGATGCAACACATTGACAAAAAAATCGTGCGCAAAACTCGTACTCGCACTAATCGTAAGCCCCGCGACAACCGCCAAAATCGTGGCAAACGCCACCGCGCAAATAAACGCAAAGAAAATTTCACCACCAAGGTACCGCGCCAACTCCGGTGCCGCCATGTTGGTTCCCCCATGCTGCTGAATATGATCCGGTCCCAAAAGACTGGCCGCACCAAAACCAAAGAAGGTCGTCATGATGTAAAATGCCCCAATGATCAGCATTGCCCACACCACGCTCGCCCGCGCTGTCTTGGCGTCCGGCACGGTGTAAAACCGAATGAGAATGTGCGGCAGCCCTGCCGTGCCCAAGAGCAATGCCATGCCGAGAGAAATCTGATCCCACGGGTTTTTGAAAATCAGCCCGGGCGTCAGAAAATTGCGCGTAACGCTCTGCCCATCTGCCGTGGTGGAAGTAATGGCCGTGAGCGAGGAGAAAAATTTCCCGAGGTCAAAATCAAAGCGTTTTAGCACAAGGATGCTTAACAAGATGCTGCCGGCAATAAGGAGAATCGCCTTAATGATTTGCACCCATGTCGTGGCCAACATGCCGCCAAAAACCACATAAACAACCATCAAAATCCCCACCCCAATCACCGCCACTTCGTAGGTCACGCCGGGAATAAGCTGACGCACCAACACCCCCGCTCCCACCATTTGTGCAATCATGTAAAAAAGAGAAACCGTCAGCGTACTCAACGCCGCCGCCGCTCGCACCGGACGCGGTTTGAGCCGATAAGCCAGCACATCCGCCATGGTGTACTTGCCGGCATTGCGCAGAGGTTCGGCAATGATAAAAAGAACCGTCAGATAGGCCACGAGGAAGCCCACCGAGTACATGAAGCCATCATAGCCATTCATCGCAATCATTCCCGCAATGCCCAAAAAACTCGCAGCACTCATGTAATCACCCGCCACGGCAAGTCCATTTTGCCATCCCGTAATACGACGTCCCGCCGCGAAATACGCGCTGGCACCCCGTGAGCGGCGAGCACTAAACCATGTGATGACGAGCGTGGCAGCGACAAAGGCGAGAAAAATCCAAAGCGAGGCGTGGGAACCAGTGGATGCAGCAGCGAGGAAAGACATAAAATTAACGATTTCCAACGCCGAATTTGTTCAGTAAATCACGCTGCTGACGATCCCATCGCGAGGCCACCACGACGTAAATCCCCGCAAGAATCCACGCCATTAAAAACTGCGAGAGCGCGTAGAGATAGGCCAGGTTCATCGCTCCCCACACCTTTCTTTCCATCAATCCCGGAAACCACCCAACCCCCAACGGAAGCAGAAAATAATAGACGAGAAAGAAGGCCGTTGCCGGAATCACGAGGCGAAACTTACGCCTCATAAGAGCGCGAAAATCGGGATCATTTGCAATCCGTGCCCACTCAATAGGGTCCGCATCCTCATCCGCCGTCTGCTCATGCGACGGCTTCAATCCCCCGCGTCCCAACGGCGCAATATCCGTTTGCGACCCAATAAGCGGCGTTAAATCCTGATTGGAAGAGGGTGTATCGGAGGAAGACATGAGGGCGGATAACAGCAGAAGGAAGCCCCCTTGAAAAGCCCGGAAACACCGGAGCGCAAAAAAAAAATCTCAAGGCGCACCCGTTTTCATTTTGACCTGTAGCTACGACACTCTGCTGATGCGTTTCTGTTTTAAATCCAGAGCGGCAGCCGCTCTTGGAATAAAACTGGTCGGGCTGGTGGGATTTGAACCCACGGCCTCTGCGTCCCGAACGCAGCGCTCTACCAAGCTGAGCCACAGCCCGAAATTGTTGATTCAGATAATACTGCACCAAAACTTTACAACGCTTAAAACAATGGCTTGGTCATACTTTATATTTGAGAAACTTCACGCCGCAAGCTGTTTTACAAAGACTCACACCCGCCGCATGACGGTGTCGCGACGATGATGCTCATCGCTTTCGGGATAATCTAAGGTGTAATGCAGTCCGCGACTTTCCTGACGACGCAAAGCGCAATCCACGATGAGTCCGGCAACGGCGACCAAATTGCGAAGCTCCAAGAGGTCAATCGTGACCTTGAAATTCCAATAAAATTCCTGCACTTCATTTTGCAAATTACGCAGCCGCGCCGATGCCCGCCGCAGCCGTTTATCGGTGCGCACAATGCCTACATAGTCCCACATGAGGCGGCGAATTTCTTCCCAATTGTGATAAATCACCACAAGTTCATCCACATCGGTCACGCTGCCCGGGCGCCATTCCGGCAGCACCACATCATCGGAGTGACGATAATTACGCGTGGCTTTGACGCATGCACGATGGGCAAAAACGAGTGCTTCTAGCAGGGAATTGCTGGCAAGACGATTGGCACCATGCAAGCCGGTGCAGGCAACTTCACCGATGGCAAAAAGTCCGCGCAAGGTGGTTTCGCCATGCTCATTTACCTTCACACCGCCACATTGATAATGGTGCGCCGGAACCACGGGAATCGGCTGACTCGCAATGTCTATCCCAAGCTTTTCACAGGTTTCGTAAATCTTAGGAAAACGTTCTTGGAGAAATTTTCGCGGCTTGTGCGTGATGTCGAGAAAGACGCATTTGGCACCGGTTTTTTTCATCTCCGCATCAATCGCACGGGCAACAATGTCACGAGGCGCGAGGCTTTTGAGCGGATGATAACGATCCATAAACGGCTCGCCATTTTGATTCACCAAAACGCCTCCTTCCCCGCGTACGGCTTCGCTAATGAGGAAGGATTTGGCTTCGGGATGGAACAGGCAGGTGGGATGAAACTGGATGAACTCCATGTTGCTCACAGCCGCTCCCGCACGCCATGCCATCGCCACGCCATCTCCTGAGGCAATGTCAGGATTCGTGGTGTAAAGATAGACTTTCCCACATCCGCCGGTGGCCAGCACAATGCGGTCACTGCGCAAGGTCGTGACGCGGCTTGCCACGGCGTCGAGCACATACATCCCCACCACGCGATCCTCGCTGGCATAGCCAATTTTTCCCGTGGTGATGAGGTCCACCACCATGTGGTCTTCAAGCACGTGAATGGAAGGATGCTTAGCAACGGCCGCAAGCAGGGTGTTCTCAATTTCCAATCCCGTGAAATCATGCGCATGCAAAATTCGCCGCTTTGAATGTCCCCCCTCGCGCCCTAAATCCAATTCCGTGATTCCATCCGGTCGCTCACGCAAATCGAAGGCCATCCCCAACGCGATCAGCTCACGAATACGCTCCGGGCCCTCGCGTACGACGATGTCCACGATATCGGGATGACACAATCCCGCGCCCGCTTCCATCGTATCCTTCGCGTGTATTTCGAAAGAATCTTCGGGACTTGTGACGCACGCCACGCCGCCTTGCGCCCATGCGGTGTTGCTGACACCCCGCGCTCGTTTTGTGACAATCGCAACGCTGCCGTGATCGGCGGCTTTGAGGGCGTAGGTCAGCCCTGCTATGCCAGAACCAATAACAATATGATCAAATGTCTGCATGGATAGGTTCAAGGCGAACGTTATCAATTAAGCGCGTCTTCCCCATCATAACTGCCGCCGCAAGTACTGCCGGACGATCGAGAATTTTCAGCGGCACCAAACTTTCCGCATCCACCAGTTCCACATATTGTACGACCCCACCCGTTTCGCGCTCGATAGCCTCTCGCGTGCGAGCAACCAAAGCCTCAGCCCGAATTTCCCCTGCGGCCACGAGTTCTCGGGTCGCTTGGAGTGCCGCAGGAAAATGTACAGCCGCTCGACGTTCTTCATCCGTGAGATAGCGATTACGCGAGCTCAACGCGAGGCCATCCGCCTCACGCACTGTGGGATGACCGAGAATTTCCACGGAAAAAAACAAATCGCGTACCATGCGTCGAATCACCGCGAGTTGTTGATAATCTTTTTCTCCAAAGATCGCCACGTCCGGACGCAAAATTTGAAAAAGTTTAGCGACCACCGTGCAGACACCGCGAAAATGACCCGGGCGCCATTGGCCACACAAACCGGAAGCCACCTGCTGTTCTTCAATCACCGTGGAATCATCCGCCGCATACATCGCCTCCACCGTCGGCGCAAAAACCGCATGAACACCCAATTCGCGACAGATCGTCAAGTCCTCATGCAGCGGCCTCGGATACCGTGAGAAATCTTCGTGCGGGCCAAATTGCGAGGGATTGACAAAAATGCTCACCACAATCGTTCCTTGAGAGCCGGCGCGTTTTTTGGCGGCTTCAATGAGGGCAGTATGGCCACGATGCAATGCGCCCATCGTGGGAACGAGCACCACGGGGGAAGATGCCGCCGCTCGGGAAGAAACAGCATCCGCAACGGTTTCCAAAATCTGCATGGTAAAGCGGGTTAAACCGCGTGAACTACTTGGCAGGTTCCTCGTGAGTAGATTCCGCGGGAACAGCCTTCGCCTCTTGCTCAACAGCCGGAGATTCTTGCACTTCGTTAACCTCCTGTTCTTCCACAACAACAGGCATAGATGTTGCAGGTGTCGCCGCAGGTACTGTTGCCGTGACCGTTGCAGGTGAAGCCGCAGGAATCGGCTGTGCCATCAGCTCTCGCTGAACCGCCGTTTCTCCCGCGCCTCGTTTGGCATAGAGAACCGCAAGAATAAGGGTTAGCGCAAAAAAGATAACCCCAAGCCAGACCGTAAACTTTTGCAGCACATGCGTCGTCTGTGCACCAAACAT
Organism: Chthoniobacterales bacterium; assembly: GCA_039807035.1. GTDB lineage: Bacteria > Verrucomicrobiota > Verrucomicrobiia > Chthoniobacterales > JACTMZ01 > JACTMZ01. Next base: position 2,064 of record JBDHQL010000011.1, on the reverse strand, counting down.
ATTCTCCGTCATCCCCCCCCCAAACGCCGCGCCTAGCCCTTCACTTTTCGGACGCTGCATAAGTACAACACCAATCAGCAAGAGACAGACGATCACGTGAAACGAAATTAGAATTGCAATAATAACCGACATAAAGGGTCAACTTTGTCAGCCGTCTTGCAATTTGTAAAGAACGGCAAAAAGCCATTCCAAATTTTTATTCGAAACTCGAAATGCACCTATCGCGATGGCGTCATGTTGTAAAAAACACCTTCAGGTACCGTGCCCGCCTCGGATGCCGTTTCCCGCGCCCTCGCTGGAAACAGCGGAAATTACAATCTAAGATCAGTCCGCGAGGGCGCAGACTGGCACAGCCGAGGCGACTGTGGTACCCACATTTCATTTTTGCGACAATTTCGGCAGTAATACAGCGGCGTTATGCCTTTTTGACAGGAACGGCTTTGAATCGCCCAATCTCGGGAAGTTTGCCTACGAGAGGTTGGGCGTAGATAACGAATGCGGGAGTCACATCATTTCCTGCTTTGTTTATGAATTTATCGGGCATGTGACGTGTCTCCTTGGAGACTTTACGCAGGGCAACCAGTCCATACACCGGTGCATATTTTTTCCCGGGCTTACGATTGATCGTTACCGAACCGCTTTGTGATTTGCCTCCGGTCGCATGTCGAACAGCCAGAGTTCCGACATTGCGAGCTTCCTGACTATCCACAGATGAAGCCACGCCGGGAAAAGAGCGTTGCAAATATCCAAAGGTATCCACGCGAACGCGCGAGATGCTCGTTTTGCTTTTAATCACATCGGAAAGCAAATCTCCCAAGGCACCGGAGCCGCTCAGCTGAACATTCCCGTGGGAATCCACTTCTTTGCTGAGTTTGGCGGCAATGGCGACACCGTTTTTATCGCAAATACCCTCGGAAACCGCCACCACACAGCGACCAAGCTTTTTGTAAATCGCTTGCACATCTTTGGCAAAACGGTCTTCGTCAAAGGGCCGCTCCGGCAGATAAATAAGATGCGGCCCGTCATCGGGATAAACCCGCGCCAGCGCAGAAGCCGCTGTGAGAAAGCCGGCATGACGGCCCATCACGATATTAATTTTCACTCCGGGCAAAGCGCGATTGTCGAGGTTGTCGCCCATGAAAGCTTGCGCCACAAACCGCGCTCCGCTCGCAAATCCCGGCGTGTGATCATTTTCGCGAAGATCGTTGTCAATCGTCTTGGGAATATGAAAGCAGCGCAAATCATGATCTTCCATACGGGCGGCTTCATTGATGATGTGAACGGTTTCCGCAGAATCGTTGCCGCCGATGTAAAAGAAATAGCGGACATCATACTTTTGCAGGATTTTGAAAATCGCATGACAGTCCTCCGCTGATGGTTTTTTGCGTACCGAACCAAGGCCGGAGGAGGGCGTTGCAGCAACGGCTTCGAGGGTGGCGGGGGGTTCTTTGCGGAGATCAATGAGGTTTTCACCAAGGATGCCGGAAATGCCATGCAAAGCACCGTAGATGTTTTTGATTTCCTTGTGCTTTTTAGCCTCAAGAACGGCGCCGATGAGACTCTGATTAATGACCATGGTAGGGCCACCGCTTTGCGCGATAACCATGTTTCCGACGGGTGCTTTACTGGTTGCCATAAAGCACGGATTTTAACAGCTGCCCCTGCGTGCGTCGAGTGTGCTCCGCATTGAAAATTATCGCTCCGCGAGAAATGAAAGAAGGTCGTAAGGTGTGGGAAAATCAGTCTTTCGCGGGGAGTTCCACTTGCAAAAACAGATGATTACCTTGACGACTAAGCTTGCCAATTCCTTCCGCTTCTCCCGAATAGGGGTCCATCTCGCCAAGCCGATCGTAATTCATTTTCGTCTGATGCAGGAGCGGGATGTGGCGGCCATTTCGCTCGGCAAAAACATCAATGCTAATTACGGGCTGATGGATAAAAAAGATCAGCGAAGGTTTCCAATCGGAGGGCAGCTTAAATTTGCCATCGCCATCGGTGCGCGTCGTTTGATCCACGTCATTTTCATACCATGAACTGCGGAAATGACGGGTGACTTTGAGCTCG
>JBDHQL010000124.1:0-3714 GCA_039807035.1 Chthoniobacterales bacterium | reverse complement strand
CACCCCCACTTCCTGCCGTTGCCGAAGCATCACATTGACAGAATTGTGCAACATTACCTCGGTGACCGCGCCGGTGGCCTGCGTCATAAACACCGGCTTCCCGGGTGCCTGACGTATCGCTAAAGGCAAGCAACCCGAATGGTCTTGGTGCGCATGCGTGAGCACCATGGCGTCAAAGCCCTCACCGCCAAGTACGGAAAAATCAGGCGTTGCCGCCGTGCCGATTTCACGCGGATGCATTCCGGCATCGAGTAAAATTCGTTTTCCTTCCGCCTCCAAAAGATAGCAGTTAGCTCCGATTTCTTGCGCTCGTGTGAGATTGGTTAGTTTCATAAAAGTGGAGTCGTTGAAGTAATTGCCCGGCCATCACCGCTGCAGAGAACAAAATGAGTACCGGAACGAGGGGCAGAAATAGTGCTGAACCCGCGTAAGCTCCAAGAGCCGCCAATAGATAAACCATGATCGCAACCGCCCACACGATCAAGGCAGACCGACGTGAGACACGCGAGGCGCAGAATGCGAGAATCCATGATGACAGCCACAGCAAAAGGGAAAACCATAAGCCGGCAGCGATAAAAAGTTGCCCCGTGCGAAGCGGTTCCCACGCTTGGGCCCACAGCTCGGCGGGAAGCGTTGTTGCGCCACCTCCACGCGTAAGACGCACCACATCGGGCGTCGCCGCCACAAGTACCGCCACACGTCCGCGCAAGGGAGACTCACCACCCGTCCTTTCAAATTTCTCCGAGGCAACAAGCATTTCGTTCATTGTCATTTTTTCTGTCCTCTCGGCAGGCCAAAAACAAAAGTGCCCCTCGGCATCCATAGGAAGAACTCTGTCGTGGAGAGAGACGCGATTTTTTGAAATCGTGAGATCGCCTGCCGACCTGCCCTGCGCCGCAACCCAAGCTAAAAGCAACATCGAAGGCACCGGACGTTCGGTGGAACGCGCCATGAGTGCGGTTTCACGTGGTCCTGTACTCGGCAACGGCGGCGCAATAAAACCACGCAAAAATCCATCCCTCGCGCCCACCAATCCACGCAGCTCCAACCAAGATATTCTCGATTCCCCCGTTAATGCCGTCCATCCCAACGAAGGCGGATGATTCACAGCATACCCACCAAACACAGGCATTCCCTGAGCGGCCTCCAGCATCCGCGCCGGATTCCCTTCCAATCCCTCGATTCCTGCCGCCACCGCTCCAAGCCGCGAGGCAGCCCGCACAAACAACGTCGCATCGAGCGTCGTCATGCGAGATTGACCCGACATCTCGGACGCCTCTTGGTCATACAACACCAAGGTCAAAGGCGGGAGAGGCGTGGCAACTCCCGCATTGGCGACAAGCCATGATGTAAAATGTCTTTCGACGCCCGCGAAAGTGCCTCGGGCTTCTTCGCGCTGAAGCCACAACACACCCAACGCAAGAACAACTGCTAAGGCTCCAAGTTTCTTCATCATACCCCTCCGTTTTTCAAAGTTTCGTAATGCGTCATTAAGGCAGCCATGTGAATTTCCGGGCGAAACTTTTCCTGCCAAATTTCTCGAGCGCGTTGGCCGAGTGCTTGCAAGCGTTCATGGTCTTCCAACAAATGACGCACAGCATTCCGAAAGATGCGCCTTTTTCCAAAGGGAATACTCACACCATTTTCTCCATCGTGCAGCCACTCGTTGATTCCCTCGGTGGCGAAAGCTACGACCGGTTTACCGTAAGCTGTCGCGGCAAGACCATCTAGCCCGAGAGGCTCATTCCACAAGACAGGCATCACCACCAAACTCGCCTCGCGATAAAGCAACGCCCATTGCGCCGGAGTAGGCTCTCCCACGACACGCACGCGTGACCCCAATCCGCGATGACGCACATGGGCTTCGAGCAATTCTTTATCACGTCCGCCTCCCGCAAAAACGATTTGTACATCACGCGGCAGCTCCCGAGCCATACGAGCCACCATCCACATGCCTTTATGACCAAGCAATCCGCCCACATGCAAAATCGTCCGAATCGAAGAAGGCGTCCCTCGTGGAGGACCCGGAGGTGGTGGGACGCTGGGCGGGAGTTGAATAATACGAGATGCCGGGAGGCCATTGGCCACAAGCTGCCGCGCCAACAATCCACTCATTACCTGCAAGGAGTGAACGGAACGGAGTGCTGTGAGGCTTTGATCCACGGTGCGATAACGCAGCAAATTAGCTACGGGATTCATCGAACCGCAGCCACGAAACCAAAGACAGGCATGACATCCTCGGCCATGCGCTCGAGTACAAGGATGCAACGGACGATGCAATGTGAGAAAGCGTCCGGAGCAATAAAAGTCGTGATTGTGAATGAAGCGTGCCGTGGGTCTTCGAGCGGCTAACCATCCATCAAGCAGGGTATTTTTGACGCCATGGAGCTGAATGACATGGGGATCAAAGTCCTCGATAATCGCCTCCAATCGTAATGCCTGACGCCCTTCGGGAAGGCTTCGGCGATCGAGACCATTGTAAATGTAGCCCGTGCCTTCAAATTGCCCACCCTCGCGCCCATGCACCAATGCCACTTCGTGCCCTGCGGCTCGCAAACGCTTGGCCGTATCCATCACGAAGCGATTCATACCGCCACCGAGAGGTACGGCTGAACGATTAAAAAAAAGAAGACGCATTGGCTCAATCGGGCGATTTCAGCAGGGCACGAGCATGATCCATGGCGGACTTGCTGGCATGTCCTCCCAACATCCGCGCCAATTCTTCCACGCGTTCGTCTTCCTCCAACAACTCCACGGAGCTCGTCGTACGCGAACCATCGAATCCTTTGCGCACCGCAAATTGCCGGTGGGCAGCGGCGGCGACTTGCGGAAGATGGGTGATGCAAAGTACCTGGTGAGAACCCGAGAGTGTCCGCATTTTGTGTCCGACCTTTACGGCAATTTCCCCGCCTACATTGGCGTCAATCTCATCAAAAACCAACAAGGGAACTCCATCTTTGCCGGTGAGCACGGATTTAAGGGCAAGCATCACACGAGAAATTTCCCCGCTGGACGCAATGGCACGGAGAGGTTGCGCAGGTTCACCCGGGTTGGGCGCGAAAACAAAGTCCGCAATTTCCACACCGCCGGAGCTCTGCTGTGAAAGTTTTTCCAAGCGCACCTCGAAGGATGATTTTGAAAATCCCAGCTCGGCAAGTTCTCGCGTGACGGCTTTCGCTAGGGTGGGAGCGGCTTTGGCCCGCAACGCCGAAAGTTTGCCTGCTAATTGATCCGCTTCTTTCGCCGCAGTTGCACGCGCTTTTTCAATCTCCGCGATACGCTCGCCCCGCGTTTCAATATCCTCCAATTCCCGTGCCGCCTGCTCCCCTCGGGCGATGACCTCGGCGAGTGTTCCCCCATATTTGCGCTTGAGCGAAAGCAATAAATCTGCGCGTTCTTCCAAAGCCCGAAGGCTCGCGGAATCGGCATCAATGCTCTCGGCATAACGTTCACATTCTCGTTCTAATTCTGCCAAACCTGTTGCCAAAGTTTCGACTTGTTCCCGCAGTGCCTCAGCCGACGGATCCAGCCGCGCAATTTCTCGCCCTGCTTTAATCGCCACGGCCAAAACCAGTGCGGCATCACCACCATCGGAACCAAGCGCCGCCTGCATCTGCGCCGCCAATTCGAGGAGACGCTGACCATTGCTCGCCGTTCGCAGACGCACCATCAGCTCCTCTTCCTCACTCGCCGACAATTTAGCGTCAGAAATTT